>DWXY01000161.1 GCA_019118935.1 Candidatus Oscillibacter pullicola | reverse complement strand
GGTCGCCGCCGTGCTCGCCGCAGACGCCCAGGTGCATGTCGGGACGGGTGGACTTGCCCAGCTTCACGGCCATCTCCACCAGCTTGCCCACGCCCTTCTGGTCCACGTGGGCGAAGGGATCGGACTCGTAGATCTTCTGGTCGTAGTAGTAGCTCAGGAACTTGCCGGCGTCGTCGCGGCTGAAGCCGAAGGTCATCTGGGTCAGGTCGTTGGTGCCGAAGGAGAAGAACTCGGCCTCGGTGGCGATCTCGTCGGCGGTGAGGGCGGCGCGGGGGATCTCGATCATGGTGCCCACCTCATACTTGAGGTCCATGCCGGAGGCGGCGATGATGGCGTCGGCGGTCTCCACCACCACGTCCTTGACGAACTTGAGCTCCTTGACCTCGCCCACCAGGGGGATCATGATCTCAGGCACCATGTTCCACTCGGGATGCTTGGCCTGGACGTTCAGCGCGGCCTTGATGACGGCCCGGGTCTGCATGGCGGCGATCTCCGGATAGGTGACCGCCAGGCGGCAGCCCCGGTGGCCCATCATGGGGTTGAACTCGTGGAGGCCGGCGATGATGGCCTTGATATCGGCCACGCTCTTGCCCATGTCCTTGGCCAGCAGCTCGATGTCGGCCTCCTCGGTGGGCACGAACTCGTGCAGCGGGGGATCCAGGAAGCGGATGGTGACGGGCAGGCCCTCCATGGCCTCATAGATGCCCTCGAAGTCGGACTGCTGCATGGGCTCCAGAACAGCCAGAGCGGCCTCGCGCTGCTCCACGGTGTCGGAGCAGATCATCCGGCGGATGGCGGGAATGCGGTCCGCGTCGAAGAACATGTGCTCGGTCCGGCACAGGCCGATGCCCTCTGCGCCGAACTTCCGGGCCTGGGCGGCGTCGTGGGGGGTGTCCGCATTGGTGCGGACCTTCAGGCGGCGGTACTGGTCGGCCCAGCCCATGACCCGGCCGAACTCGCCGCCGATGGAGGCGTCCACCGTGGGGATGGCGCCGTCGTAGATCTTGCCGGTGGAGCCGTCGATGGACAGCCAGTCGCCCTCGTGGAAGGTCTTGCCGGAGAGCTCAAACTGCTTGTTCTCCTCGTCCATCTTGATGGCGCCGCAGCCAGAGACACAGCACTTGCCCATGCCGCGGGCCACCACGGCCGCGTGGGAGGTCATGCCGCCCCGGACGGTCAGGATGCCCTGGGCGGCCTTCATGCCCTCGATATCCTCGGGAGAGGTCTCCAGCCGGACCAGGACCACCTTCTCACCCCGCTCGGCCCAGGCCTTGGCTTCCTCAGCGGAGAAGACGACCTTGCCGCAGGCGGCGCCGGGAGAGGCGGCCAGGGCGCTGCCGATCACGGGGGTCTTCTTCAGCACCTCGCCGTCAAACTGGGGATGCAGCAGGGTGTCCAGGGTGCGGGGGTCGATCATGGCCACAGCCTGCTTTTCGTCGATCATCCCCTCGTCCACCAGGTCGCAGGCGATCTTGAGGGCGGCGGCGGGGGTGCGCTTGCCGTTGCGGGTCTGCAGCATATAGAGCTTGCCGTTCTCCACGGTGAACTCCATGTCCTGCATATCGTGATAGTGATCCTCCAGGATCTTGCAGACCTTCTCGAACTGGGCGAAGGCCTCGGGGAACTTCTCGCTCATCTCGCTGATGGGCATGGGGGTCCGGATGCCGGCCACCACGTCCTCGCCCTGGGCATTGGTCAGGAACTCACCGAACAGCTTCTTCTCGCCGGTGGCGGGGTTGCGGGTGAAGGCCACGCCGGTGCCGCAGTCGTCGCCCATGTTGCCGAAGGCCATGGACTGGACGTTGACGGCGGTGCCCCAGGAGTAGGGGATGTCGTTGTCGCGGCGGTACACGTTGGCGCGGGGATTGTCCCAGGAGCGGAACACGGCCTTGATGGCGCCCATCAGCTGCTCCTTGGGGTCGGTGGGGAAGTCCACGCCGATCTTGGACTTGTACTCGGCCTTGAACTGGCCGGCCAGCTCCTTCAGGTCGTCGGCAGTCAGCTCCACGTCCTGGGTGACGCCGCGGGCCTCCTTCATCTGGTCGATGAGCTGCTCAAAGTACTTCTTGCCCACCTCCATGACCACGTCGGAGTACATCTGGATGAAGCGGCGGTAGCAGTCCCAGGCCCAGCGGGGGTTGCCGGACTTCTTGGCCAGCACGTCCACCACGTCCTCGTTCAGACCCAGGTTCAGGATGGTGTCCATCATGCCGGGCATGGAGGCCCGGGCGCCGGAACGCACGGAGACCAGCAGGGGGTTCTCCAGATCGCCGAACTTCTTGCCGGTGATGCCCTCCAGCTTGGTGATATACTCCATGATCTCCGCCTGGATCTCGTCGTTGATCTTCTGGCCGTCCTCATAGTACTGGGTGCAGGCCTCGGTGGTGATGGTGAAGCCCTGGGGCACCGGCAGGCCGATATTGGTCATTTCGGCCAGATTGGCACCCTTGCCGCCAAGCAGCTCCCGCATGTTGGCGTTGCCCTCGCTGAACAAATAGACATATTTTTTGCTCATGTAGTCCAAACCTCTCTTTCCTGCCGCAGTCGAAAGTCGGGTGGACTCCAATCTGCGGTTAAACGATTAGCCCATTCTGATAACGATAACATTATATTGGGAATTTTTTCGGAAAACAATACATAAAAATGCTAAGAAATTTGGGCATAGCTGGAGTATTTTCACAAATGTTTGTGCAATCCACACAATTAACAGTTGCGCAACAAAGAAAACCTTTACGTTCTTTCCTTTTCCGGGGCCGTGTGGTACAATGGCACCAGCGCGCCCGCCGGAAGGCCGCCGGGCGCCCCAAACACCCGGCGCCGCCCCGCGCCGCCGGAAAATCTGCAGATCAGCCCGCGCTCACAGCGGGAAAAGGAGAGTACGCCATGTCCCTGTTCGGCCTGCGGCCGGAGGAGCCCGCCGCCATCCGCATCCGGGAGGCCGCCACCCGCGGCACCCTGTCCCACGCCCTGCTGCTCACCGGCAGCGGCGACCGGATGTCCGCCGCCCGCTTTGCCGCCGCCGCTCTGGAGTGCACGGGGGAGGGGAGCCGCCCCTGCGGCGTCTGCCCCGCCTGCCGGAAGGTGCTGGCGGGCATCCATCCGGACGTGATCACCGTCCGGGACCCGGACCACAAGAACATCGCCGTGGACGTGGTGCGCGCCATCCGGGCGGACGCCTACATCCGCCCCAACGAAGGGCGGCGGAAGGTCTATGTGTTTCCGGACTGCGCCCTGCTGACGGAACAGGACCAGAACGTGCTGCTGAAGGTGGTGGAGGAGGGGCCGCCCTATGCGGCCTTCCTCTTCTGCGCGGAAAACGCGGCCGTGGTGCTGCAGACCCTGCGCTCCCGGTGCGTGGAGCTGAAGCTGCACCCGGCGGGGGAGTCCGGCGGGGAGGAGGATCAGGCGGCGGAGGCCCTGTGCCGCTGCCTGGCCGCCCGGAAGCGGGGAAAGGTGACGGAGCTGGCGGTGCGGCTGGAGAAAAAGCGCATCACCCGGGAGGACCTGTCCGCCCTGCTGGAGCGGAGCCGGGCCCTGTGCGCGGCGGCGCTGCTGCTGCAATATGGACAGGAACCGGAGGAAAGCTGCCGGGAAATCGCCCCAATTCTCGCGAAAAACTTGACAAAATCCCAAATCATGCGCACAATAGAACTGTTACAGAAGTATCGCGGGGAGTGCACGTACAACGTGGGGACCGGCCATGTGCTGGGCGCCCTCGCGGTGGAATTGGAGGGTATCCTTTGACAGAAGTCATCAGCGTCCGCTTTCGAGGCGGCTGTAAAAATTACTATTTCAATCCAAACGGCAACCAGGTGAAGATGGGAGACCAGGTGATCGTGGAGACCGCCCAGGGTCCGGAGTTCGCCACCTGCACAGAGGGGAACCACGAGGTGGAGGACTCCGCCATCGTCAAGCCCCTGAGCCCCATGCTGCGAATGGCCACGGACAGCGACCGCCGCACCGTGGAGCAGAACAAGAAGCGGGAGAGCGAGGCCTTCGACATCTGCGAGAAGAAGATCGCCGCCCACGGGCTGGAGATGAAGCTGGTGAACGTATCCGCCAGCTTTGACGGCAACAAGATCGTCTTCTACTTCACCGCCGACGGCCGGGTGGACTTCCGGGAGCTGGTGCGGGATCTGGCCAGCGTGTTCCGGGCCCGGATCGAGCTGCGGCAGATCGGCGTCCGGGACGAGGCCAAGATGATCGGCGGCCTGGGGATCTGCGGCAGACCCTTCTGCTGTTCCCAGTTCCTGGACGGGTTCCTGCCCGTGTCCATCAAAATGGCCAAGACCCAGAACCTCAGCCTGAACCCCACCAAAATCTCCGGCACCTGCGGGCGGCTGATGTGCTGCCTGAAATACGAGCAGAACGTCTATGAGGACGCCGCCAAGCGGATGCCCAAGGTGGAGTCCTTCGTCCAGACGCCGGACGGCCCCGGCAATGTGAAGAGCGTGGACCTGCTGCAGGAGACCATGAAGGTCAGCCTGGACAGCGCGCCGGAGCCTTTGAAGTGCTACCACAACTGTGAGGTGTGCGTCCTGCGCAACGGCAAGGGCAGCCGGGAGGGCATCGCCATTCCGGAGCGCCCCGCCCGCTATGTGGAGCCGAAGGAGGAGACAGAGGAGTTCCGGGAGGAGTCCCCGGCCCTGACGCCGCCCTTCTATATGGACACGCAGCTGGAGGAGGCGCCGGTGCGGGAGAAGATCGGCACGCCCGGCAGCGGGGAGGGCAAGCCCCGTCGTCGGCACCGGGGCGGCCGCCGCCGGAGCGGCGGCAGAAGCGCCGAGGGAGCCGGACAGCCCAAGGCTGAGGCCAAGGGGCCGGAGCAGAAGGAGGGGCGGACCCGTTCTCCCAAACAGGAGAGCAGGCCCGCGCCGCCCAAGCCGGCAGAGGCCAGACCCGGGGAGGACAGGGCAGCGGCCCCGGGCGGCGAAGGAGAGGCCAAGCGCCGCCGCAGGCCCCACCACCGGGGCGGCCGCCGCAGGAACAAAAATGGCGGCGAGGGCGGCTCCGCGCCCAAGAGCGAATAAATCCAGTGGGGAGAGGCTAGGCCTCTCCCCAGACTGTCAAAAAAGCATCCGGATTTTTGGCGGCCTGAAAACGCCGTGCGGTTTGCCGGCATCTGAACTGACACGAGGGGACGGTCCCCTCGTGTTTCCCCTGCATAGAGGGCCTGTTCCGGACAGGGGAGCCACAAACCGGGGAGAGGCGGGGCCGCTCCCCTTTTTTACAGAAGAAAGAGGAGGAACGCCCATGGGAAGATTTGACGGCGTGCTGCTGGCCAGCGACTTTGACAACACCCTGATCTATACAGAGGACGCCCTGCTGCGGGGAGAGCCCATCCCACCCCTGCCGGAGCGGAACCGGCAGGCGCTGACGTATTTCATGGCGGAGGGCGGCCGGTTCGCCATCTCCACCGGCCGGGCCCTGGCGGCCTTTGAAAAGTACGCCCCTCTGGTGCCTATGAATGCCCCCGGCGTGATCTGCAATGGCGCGGCCCTCTATGACTTTGAAAGGAAGGAATACCTGGAGAGCGCCCTGCTGGACGAACACGTCCGCCGGCGGGGCCAGCTGGTGCTGGACCGGTTCCCGGAGGCGGCGGTGGAGGCGTACCACATCGGCAATGTGATCCACGCGGTACATCCCAATGAGATCACCCGCCACCACGAGCACCTGACGAAGGTTGCCGTGACGGAGGCGCCCTCTCTGCTGGAGGTGCCCCTGCCCCTGGGAAAGCTGCTGTTCGAGGCGTCCCACGAAACGCTGGAGCAGATCCGGGACTTTCTGCTGGGCCAGGGCTGGGGCGAGGACTATGAGCTGATCTTCTCCGGCCAGAACCTGCTGGAGATGACCGCCAAGGGCGCCGACAAGGGCGGCATGGTCCGCCGCCTGGCGGAGCATCTGCACATCGGCCTGGACCACGTCTACTGCGTGGGAGACGAGGCCAACGACCTGCCTATGCTGGCTTTGGCCGCAGAGGGCTTTGCCCCCGCCAACTGCATTCCAGCCGTCCGGGACAGCGGTGCCACCCTCGTCTCCCACGCCAGGGACGGCGCCCTGGCGGACGTGGTGGAGATTCTGGAACGGAAATACCGCTGACCGGCCCGCCGCTACCTGCGGTAGCGGGATTTCCAGGTCGGGTTGCTGGCATGTCCCAGCATCGTCTGGTATCCTGAGCGTGTGAGAACGACAGGAGGGGAGCGCCATGACCTTTGGAGAGAAGCTGCAGAAGCTCCGGGCCCAGGCGGGATTGAGCCAGGACCAGCTTGCCGAGCTGCTGGACGTGAGCCGCCAGGCGGTGAGCAAGTGGGAGCGGAACGAGGCCATGCCGGAGGCGGAGAAGGTGGTCCGCATCAGCCGCCGGTTCGGCGTGTCAACGGACTACTTATTATTGGAAGAGATGGGGTCTCCCACACAGCGTCCTAATCGACGGAGCGTAGGCGCCTGGTTCCAGAGCCGGGGCTGGCTACTGGGGGTACTGATGGCGCTGTACGGCCTGTGGCGGCTGCTGGATTTGGTGTCCGGCTCTTGGGAGGATCTGATGCGTCAGCTGGACCAGCGCACCTTTTGGGAGGGACTGGAGACGTACCTCTTCCACTATAAAAGAGGGACTAGAATCGCGGCAGACTTGGGCTGGATCGCCGCCGGCATGACGGCGGCTGTGGGTGGCGCCCGCATCACCGGACATATCCGCTGGTATCATGTTGGAGCGGAGCTGGCTGCCGGGGGCACTGCTTCGGCCCTGACGGTTCTGCTGTGCTGCGTCCCCATGCTGTGCATAGGGCTGCCGGCGTCACACGCACTGGAGATCTTCGGTGGCGACGCGCTCTACGGCCTGGCCCTTGCCTTGGCGGGGCTCGCCATCTTCCTGCTGGGGCGGCTTCAGGAGCGGAAACGCCCTCCCATCAAAACGCAATGACCGATAAATCCCATGCGCCGCAGCGGTTTGCCGCTGCGGCGCTTTTCTCTGTCAAAAATTTTCTCGAATCCTCTTGACAAATCTGAAGAATGTGCTATTGTATTAATTACTTAGTACAACAACACAAACGGGAGGTGCTTCTGTGAAGTGGCAGTTTTCGAGTGACGCGCCGATCTATTCCCAGCTGATCGCACAGATCAAGGTGGGCATCGTCACCGGCGCGTTCCCGCCGGGGGAGCGGCTGCCCTCCGTGCGGGACCTGGCCACGGAGGCCGGGGTGAATCCCAACACCATGCAGCGGGCCCTGACGGAGCTGGAGCGGGACGGACTGGTATACAGCCAGCGGACCACGGGTAGATTTGTGACGGAGGATCAGGCCATGATCGCATCGGCAAAGAGAAGTTTGGCGGAGCGCCACATCCAGGCGTTCCTGGAGGCCATGACCCACCTGGGCTATGACCGGGAGGAGATCCTGACGCTGCTGCGGCAGGAGGAGACCAAGGGAGGAGAAGACGATGGCAGTTCTGGAGTGTAAAGACCTGAGCAAGCACTACGGCAATGCGCCGGCATTGAATCATGTGAATCTGGCAGTGGAACCGGGCCGGATCGTGGGATTGCTGGGTCCCAACGGCAGCGGCAAGACCACCCTTATCAAGCTGGCCAACGGCCTGCTGACCCCCAGCGAGGGAGAGGTGCTGGTGTGCGATATGGCCCCGGGGAAGGAGAGCCACGAGAGCGTCAGCTACCTGCCGGAGCGGACCTGCATCCCCACCTGGATGTCCGTGAAGCAGCTGCTGGACTTCTACGGCGACTTCTACCGGGACTTCAACCGGAAGGCGGCGGAGGAGATGCTCGCCCACCTGAACATCCGCCTGACCCAGCGGATCAAGCAGATGTCCAAGGGCACCCGGGAGAAGGTGCAGCTCATCATGGTGATGAGCCGGGCCGCGAAGCTGTATCTGCTGGATGAGCCCATCGGCGGCGTGGACCCCGCCACCCGGGACTACATCCTCTCTACCATCATCGGCAACTACAATCCCGAGGCGGCGGTGATCATCTCCACCCACCTGATCGCGGATGTGGAAAAGGTGCTGGACGAGGTGATCTTCATCAATCAGGGCCAGGTGGTGCTCCAGTCCTCCGTGGACGAGATCCGGGAGGAGAAGGGCATGAGCGTGGACGCCCTGTTCCGGGAGGTGTTCAAATGCTGATCAAACTCTTGAAGCACGAGTTCCGTGCAACGGCCCGGATCATGGGGCCCCTGTATCTGATTTTGCTGGCGGTGGCCCTGGGCTTCAACTTCTCCGCCCGGCTGATGGATACCAGCAACGTTGTGCTGAACGTCCTGGCGGCTCTGGTGATCCTGGCCTATGTGGCGGCCATCATCGGCGTGTTCATCGTATCGTTCATCCTGATGCTCCAGCGGTTCTACAAGAATCTCCTGGGGGACGAGGGCTACATCATGTTCACCCTGCCCGCCTCCGTCCACCAGCACGTGTGGAGCAAGCTGATCGTCTCTGCCGTGTGGTTCATCGCCACCGGCGCGGCAGTGATCCTGTCCGTCTTTGTGGCGGCCTTCAACGTGAGCTTCCTGGCGGATCTGGCGAGTGTTTTCCCCGAGCTGTTCCGGGAGCTGAACGCCTACTACGCCTTCAACGGCACGGCGTTTATCCTGGAGTTCCTGGTGCTGATGCTGGCGGCCTGCATGAGCTTTTCCCTGCAGTTCTATGCCGCCCTGGCGGTGGGCCACAGCTTCGCCAACCACAAGATGGCCCTGTCGGTGCTGTTCTTCTTCGTGTTCCAGTTCGTGATGCAGCTGATCAGCGGCACCCTGCTGGTGATGCTGGACCAGGGTCCGCTGCAGTCTCTGCTGTCGGGGCTGAACTTCCATGTCTCCGGCATGCCCGCCATTCACATCGCCATGCTGCTGATGATCGCCATGACGGTCATCTACGGCGCAGTGTTCTATATTGTTACTACAATCACCTTGAAAAAGCGTCTGAATCTGGAGTAAACTGGACCATACGCTTCCGGCGGGCCGCGGGGAAGCCCCGCGGCCCCGGAATTTTTGAGGGAGGCCGCCCATGCCCGTAGAGGAAAACCTGACACAAGCGATCCTGCTGACCTTCGGCACCGCCATGGTGCCGGTGCTGGAGCTCCGGGGCGCCATTCCCGTGGGAGTGGCGGCGGGGCTTTCCCCGGCTGTGGCCTGTGTGGTGTCGGTCCTGGGCAACATGGTGCCGGTGCCTTTCATCATGCTGCTGATCCGCCGGATCTTCGACTGGCTGCGGGGTACCCGCCTCTTCGGACCCAGGATCGACTGGCTGGAGCGCCGGGCCCACCTGAAGGGGCGGGTGGTGCGGAAGTACCGCCTGCCGGGCCTCGTCATCCTGGTGGCCATCCCCCTGCCGGGGACGGGCGCCTGGACAGGGGCCCTGGTGGCGGCCCTGCTGGACATCCGGATGCGCCACGCGGTGCCCGCCATCTTCCTGGGCGTGGTGATCGCCGGGGCCATCGTCACGGTCCTCACCTACGGCGTGGTGCAGCTGTTTTAACTAGGAAAAGAGGGAACTTCCATTGAAAGATTTGAAAAAGCGCCTGGGCGCCCTTGTCCTGGCGGGATTGACGACACTGTCCCTGGCGGCCTGCAGCGTTCCCCTGGGGGATGCGGAGGTCCGCACCGGAGAGGACGGCACCGTGGTGATCGACGGCGAGGCCATCTGGGACGAGACCGCCCCCGATCCGGATGCGGCGCCTCCGGAGACGGCGGACCCGGTGGAGGCTCCCGCCGCAGATGCTGCGGAGGACGCGGAGCCCCTGTACGAGTATTACAGCACCCGGGAGGAGCTGCTGGCGGGCATCCAGGAGGGTTATGTGTTCCGCCTGGACCACACCTTTGATCAGGCTGCCCGGCCCACCGTCACCGGCGGCCACTGGCCCTTCCAGGTGTCCGATGAGGGCACCCTGGACCTGGAGATCCGATTCAGTGACCTGCTTCCCCTGGAAGACGAGGGGCTGGTCTCCGGCGAGAGCCGGGTGGAGGTCCGCCTGACCTCCCCGGAGGGCGAGACGGTCTATGACTATGCGGCCACCGGAGCCGAGCTTGAGGAGGACATCGCCATTCAGGAGGCCATCGCCCTGACACCGGGGGAGTGGGACCTGGAGATTTCCTTCGTGTTCCGCAGTGCCGGCGGCGACAGCCCGGCGGCCCTGCACATCTCCGCCCAATGCCAATCTCTGACCCAGGAGGACCTGACTTATCTGGAGGAGCTGCGCCTGCGGTGACGCGGCCCGCATCCATTTGAAACCTTGCAGGAGGTATGTATGAAAAAATATCTCATCCTCTGCGTCCTGGCCCTGACGCTGCTGCTGACCGCCTGCGGCGGGGAACAAGCTGCGGCCGACACCGCTGAGGAGGCGGCAAAGGACCACTACTACCAGATTCTGGACGCCGACGGCCGGGAGCTGTATACCGTCACCGACGAGACGGTCGTGGCGGAGATCGACGCCCTGATCAACGATGCCGGCGGCGAAAATGCCGCCCACGGAGGCGCGGAGGGAGAACCCCTCTACACCTACGTCTACTGGCAGGCGGCCACTGTCCGCGCCGGGGAGGACCCGGACGCGGAGAGGGAGTATTATGGAAGTGTTCCGCACCCAGGTGCGGGCGGACAGCAACGCCGTCACCACGGAGGTCCTGTCCGACACCCTGGAGAATGTGGGAGACGCCATCAGCGTAGAGGGCCTGGGCGGCCTGCTGACGTTCTCTGCGGAGGTGTCCCAGGAGACGGCGGACGCCCTGCGGGACCCGGCGCAGTTCGCCGGGGCGTGACAACGATGAAAAAAGATGCGGCGCATCCGTTGCAGGATGCGCCGCAGTTTTGATAGCCGGCTTATACGGCGGCGGGGCCGCAGAGGGAAATGTAGGCCGCCGCCCGGCGGCCCATCCCACTCCCCGAGAACACAAAAGAGCGGGACGCACACAGCACCCCGCTCTTTGATCATCCCTCTGCGGAGAACACCTTCCGTCCTTCGCTCCAGACCGCCCGGATGGCGCCGCGCTGGCGCAGGTACACCGCCCGTTCCAGCCGCTCCTGGGGCGTCATGGGATGGGGCTGGGGCAGATCATCGTCCGCCAGGGCCAGGGCGTGGAGGCGGTTGCCAGCGGCAAAGCCCGGCTGCTCCCCGAAGTATGCCGCACCGGCGGAGGTGGCCAGGTACCAGCCCTCCGGCACCGTCAGAAAGGCGGGCCGGGCCGGGTCCGTCATCTGCCGGACCTTGGAGGCCCGGATGGCGGAGGCGGTCACATCGAACATGCTGAGATGGTCGCCGCCGGCGATGTCGCTGCCCAGTGCCACCTTCAGCCCCTCCTCCAGCATGGCCCGCACCGGCGCGGTGCCGGAGCAGACGTTGACATTGGAATCCGGGCAGTGGACCACCGTGACGCCCGCCTCCTTCATGGCCGCCCGCTCCCGGATATCGGACCAGACGCAGTGGGCCATCAGGGTGCGGCCGCTCCAGAGGCCGTATTTGTCATAGGTCTCCCAGTACTGTTTGCAGTCCGGGTGGAGTTGGCGGACCCACTCGATCTCCCGGTCGTTTTCCGACAGGTGGGACTGGACCGGCAGACCCCGCTCCGCCGCCAGCTTGCCCAGAAACGCCATCAGCTCGTCGGTGCAGGAGGGAGTGAACCGGGGCGTCAGCATGGGCTTCACCAGGCGGAAGTCCTGGCAGGCCTCCAGCCAGCGGAGCGTCTCCCGCTTGGATTCCTCCGTGGTCTCCTCCAGCACGCCGGGGGCGGCGTTCCGGTCCATGTTCACCTTGCCCACGTAGCCGGTGACGCCGGCCTTCTCCAGCTCCTCCATCAGGATCAGCGTGGCGTCTGTGTGGAGGGAGGAGAACATGCACACCCGGGTGGTGCCGTTTGCGACCAGCTCCCGGGCCAGGCGGCGATAGATCTCCCGGGCGTAGTCCGTGTCCGCGAACCGGGCCTCCGTGGGAAAGGCATAGGCGTTCAGCCAGTCCAGCAGGGGCAGATCCATGCCCATCCCCAGCATGGGATACTGGGGGGCGTGGAGGTGCAGGTCCGCAAAGGACTGGAGAATCAGCGCGTCCCCGCAGTTCTCCACCGGGGCCCCGGCGTACTGCTCCGGCAAAGTCCCGTAGACGCCCCGGATGACGCCGTCCTCGGCCACCAGATACCCGCCCGGCACGGCCTCCAGCTGCCCCGGGGCGGGGGCGGACAGAATGGTTCCCTTGATGATCGTCAGTGACATGGCAAATCTCCTTTTGTTTCCGTTCCGGATTTTTCAGACAGAAAAGAAGCGCCTGCCGGCAGGGGACGGCCCCTCCCAACAGACACTCATAGAAGAGCCTTCGGCGGCTCCGTAGAGACGTTCGCGCCATGACAGCGAACTTATATGAGCTTTTCCTGCTGCCTATACCATATCACAGATCGCCCCCGGATGCAAGCCCTGTCACGCCGGGAAGTCCTGCCGCCTATACTGGCATACGGGCGGTGTTCCGCCCGAATCAGAGAAAAGGCGTTGGTGCTATGCTGCAGTCTCTTGGCTGGGCGGCCCTGGGCACGGGCTTCACGTTTTTGATGACCACTCTGGGCGCGGCCATGGTGTTTTTTTTCGCCGGGGAACCCCGGCCTCACTTTCAAAAGACCCTGCTGGGGTTCGCCGCCGGGGTCATGACGGCAGCCTCCGTGTGGAGCCTGCTGCTCCCGGCCATCGACCGGGCCGCAGAGGAGGCGCTGCCGGACTGGCTGCCCGCTACGGGGGGTATGCTGCTGGGCGTGGTCTTCCTGTCCGCCCTGGATGCCCTGCTGCCCCATCTGCGGCGGGACCGGGCCCGGCAGGACGCCTCCTGGCGGCAGACCACGCTGCTGATGACGGCCATCACCCTACATAACGTTCCGGAGGGTATGGCGGTGGGCCTGGCCTTCGCCCTGGCGTCCGGAGGGGAGGGCTTTGCCGGCGCGGCGGCCCTGGCCATGGGCATCGGCATCCAGAACTTTCCGGAGGGCGCCGCCGTGGCCCTGCCCCTGCGGCAGGGCGGCTGGTCCCGTCCCCGGGCCTTTGCGGGGGGAATGCTCTCCGGCGCCGTGGAGCCGGTGTTCGGCGTGCTGGCGGCGCTGGCCGCGGCCGGCGTGGACCCGCTGATGCCCTGGCTGCTGAGCTTTGCCGCCGGAGCGATGCTGTACGTGGTGGTGGAGGAGCTGATCCCCCAGGCCCACAGCCGGGCGGGGACCTGCGGCTTTGTGCTGGGGTTTCTGGTGATGATGGTGCTGGACGTGGCGCTGGGATGAAAAATGCGTGAAAAAGCGGGGGCTGCCGAAAGGCGGCCCCCGCTTTGGCTGGAAGGGGATCAGCTCTCGCTGGTGTGCAGCCCCAGGATGACCATGGTCATGGCGCCGTCCCGGACGGCGGCGTCGGTGTTGCAGGTCAGGGTAAAGGTGGTCTCCTCCGGGACCATGGCGATGAAGGAGCTGGAGCCGGACACGCCCACGCTGGCGCTGGCTACCCGGTCGTAGACGCCGTATTCCAGAAAAGCCCGGCCGTTATAGGACGGCGTGATCTGGAGATAGCCCGCGGCCTCCAGAATGGCGGAGATGTTGTAGGTGACGAAATAGGTTCCGGGAGCCAACGTCACCTGGGTGACGGAGGTCTGAACGATGTGTCCGGTGGGATCCGTCGCCGCCGGGGCAAAGGAAATGGGAGAGGCGTTGGCGAACTGCTGCATATAGGCCACAAAGGACGCGAAGACATCCGCCCCGGCGGGTCCCTGGGGACCCTGCGGTCCTTGTGGTCCCTGGGGACCCTGCGGTCCCTGTGGTCCCTGGGGACCCTGCGGTCCCTGTGGTCCCTGGGGTCCTTCCGGTCCCTGAGGCCCTTCCGGTCCCTGCGGCCCCTGGGGACCCTCCGGCCCTTGCGGCCCCTGGGGTCCTTCCGGCCCTTCCGGTCCCTGCGGTCCTTGTGGCCCCTGGGGACCCTGCGGCCCTTCCGGCCCTTCCGGTCCCTGAGGTCCTTCGGGGCCCTGCGGCCCTTCCGGCCCTTCCGCTCCCTGGGGACCCTCCGGTCCTTGGGGGCCGGTCGGTCCCCGGGTGCCGGCCTGACCCGGATTTCCTCTGGGAATGGCAAAGTCCAGCTCCACGCCGCAGGGCGTGGGCGAGGCGGTTACCCGGGCTCGGGTGCCGGGGGGCGTGGTGACAGTGCTGCCCACCGTAACAGTGGGAATGATACAACACGGGGGATAGCAGAAATCCCCCTGAGAATAGTGCATATACAAAAGCCTCCTCTCTGAAGGGCTAGGCCAGTATATGCCCCACAGGCCCCTTTGGGTGCGCCCTTACCCGATGGGCAGGCCGGTGAGATACCGCCGGACCACGTCCAGAGCGTGGTTGGCGGCCAGTTCCTGGATGCGGTCCCGACGGCGGCGGCCGGAGTCCGTCCGCCGGCAGAAGGTGCCCTCCGGCGTGGCCAGGCCGATGTACACCAGGCCCACCGGATTGTCCCGCTCGTCCCGGTCCGGGCCCGCCACGCCGGTGACGGACACGGCGATGTCCGCCCCGGTGATCTGCCGGGCGCCCTCCGCCATGGCCCGGGCCGTCTCCTCCGACACAGCGCCGTACTGGTCCAGCGTCTCCTGTGGCACGCCCAGCACCGCCGCCTTGACAGAGGTCCAGTAGCTGACCACGCCGCCCCGGTACACGCTGGAGACGCCGGGCAGGGCGGTGATCCGCTCCGCCACCCGGCCGCCGGTGCAGCTCTCCGCGGTGGCCAGGGTGAGATTCCGTTCCTTCAGCAGCTGGAAGCACACCTCTTCCAGGCCCTTCACATCCACGCCGTACACGTAGTCTCCCAAAGCCGCGCGGACCTCTGCCACCACCGGGGCCAGCATGGCCTCCGCCTCCTCTGCGCCGGCGGCCTTGGCGGTGGCCCGCAGCCGCACCTCACAGGGCTTGGCGTAAGTGGCCAGGGTGGGGTTCACCATGCGGGCCATCCGGTCGTGGAGCAGCTGGTCCACGGAGCTCTCGCCCATGCCGAAGGTCATAATATCGTGGGAGACGATGACCTCTTTGGAGAGGGCCCGGAGGTACGGCTCCACGCACCGGCGGAGCATGGTCTCGCACTCGTGGGGCGGCCCCGGCAGCATCAGCACGTGGACACCGTCCGCTTCGAAGGCACAGCCGGGGGCGGTGCCCACCGGATTGTCGAACACGGTGCAGCCCTCCGGCAGCTCCGCCTGCTGGGTGTTGTTCTCCGGCATGGGCACGTGGAGGGCGGACTGGTAAAAGGCCCGGATGTCCTCCAGAATATCTTCATGCAGCACCAGCTTCTGGCCGAAGGCCGCGCAGATGGTCTGCTTGGTCAGATCGTCGTAGGTAGGGCCCAGGCCGCCTGTGGTGAGAATGATGTCCGCCCGGTGCCGGGCGATGTCCAGGGCCTCCCGCAGGCGCTGGGGGTTGTCCCCCACCACCGTGTGCCAGAAGACGTTGACGCCCAGGGTGGACAGGCTCTGAGAGAGCATCTGGGCGTCGGTATTGGCGATGTTGCCCAGCAGGATCTCCGTACCCACGGCGATGATTTCAGCGGTGTGAGACATCAGATCACATCCTTTTTCCATGAAAGTCTTAGGTCAGATAAAAGTTATGAGATAAAGGATAAGAGATATTTCTTGCCGGGAAACCCAGTGATATCTCATGTCTTTTCGCTTTTATCTTTTCAGATCCGGGGCGGATCCGTGGGCTTCACCCGCACCCAGGTCTCGTCCGCCAGGGCCTTCTGCACCAGGGACTCCACGTCCAGGGCGGCCTCCGCCTGCCGCACGTCCTCCAGCCGGGGACGGGTGGCGGGATGGCGGGGGGTGAAGACGGTGCAGCAGTCCTCATAGGGGAGGATGGAGGTGTCGAACACCCCGATCTCCCGGGACATGCGGATGATCTCCACCTTGTCCATGCCGATCAGGGGCCGCAGCACCGGCAGCGTGGTGACATCCTCCGTGACCCCAAGGGCCAGCATGGTCTGGCTGGCCACCTGGCCCAGGGACTCGCCGGTGACCAGGGCGCCGGCGTTGGCCTTCTTGGCGATGGACTCGGCGATGCGCATCATGAACCGGCGCATGATGAGGGTGAAGAACTCCTCCGGGCAGTGCTTCCGGATTTCCTCCTGGATCTCCGTGAAGGGGACGATGTGGACCAGCAGCCGCCCGGTCCAGGCGGTCAGCAGCCGGGCCAGCTCCAGCACCTTGTCCTGGGCCTGCTGGGAGGTGTAAGGCGGGGAGACGAAGTGGACCATCTCCAGCTCCACGCCCCGGCGGGCCATCATCCAGGAGGACACCGGGGAGTCGATGCCGCCGGAGAGCAGGCTCACCGCCCGGCCGCCCATGCCGATGGGCAGGCCGCCCGCGCCGGGAACGGAGGGCGTATGGACGTAGGCGTACTTCTCCCGGATCTCCACAAACACCGTCAGATCGGGATTGTGGACGTCCACCGCCACATGGGGGAACAGCTCCGCCAGATCGCCGCCCACGGCCTGGCTCAGCTGGATGGAGTTCATGGGAAACGTCTTGTCCGCCCGCTTGCTCTCCACCTTGAAGCTCTTCGCGGCGGCGAAGGCGTCCGCCAGATAGGTCCGGGCGGCCTCCACAATGGCGCCCACCGTCTTCTCACAGGGCACGGCCCGGGCCACGGCGGCGATGCCGAACACCTGCCGGCAGGCGGTCCAGGCGGCCTCCATATCGCAGTCCTCTCCCTGGGGCTCCACGTAGATGGTGCTCTGCCGGAGGGAGCACTGGAAGCTGCCGCAGTTTTTCACCCGGCGGCGGACGTTGGCCAGCAGCTTGTCCTCAAAGGACTGGCGATTCTGTCCCTTCAGGACCACCTCGCCCAGTTTCAGCAAAAAGATCTCCTGCGGGGCAGGGGAAGCGTTCATCATAACGGACCTCCATCAAAGAACATTTTGGAATATCGGCCCCTATTATAGCGCATTTTCCTGGGAATAGAAAGCCTGATTTTGCGGAGAGGGCCGGCGAAAGAAAAAAAGAAAAAATTTTTTGATCCCGTGCAATAAACGCCTCCCCGCCGCCGTTAATGGTGCAGAAGGGGCGGGAGAGACCCGCCGAATGCAGAACATGAAAAGGAGAATGAACAATGAAGCAGAACGGTTTCTGGAAGGGCTTCGGCTCCGGTTTGATCCTGACGGTCCTGATCGCGGCGCTGTGCGTCACGGCCACCGCCACCTCCAAGCGCAGCATCCAGGTGGAGGACGGCATCGGCATCACCCTCAACGGCGCCAGATTCACCCCGCGGGACGCCGACGGCAAGCAGGTCTCCGCGTTCCTCTACAACGGTACCACCTACGTCCCCGTCCGGGCCATCAGCGAGGCCATGGGCATGGATGTGTCCTTCAACTCCGCCACCCGCACGGTGGTGCTGACCACTGCGGACCGGACCGCCAGCCAGCAGGGCGCCTCTTCTGCCTCCGGCAACTATATCACCGTGGAGCGGGCCAAGCAGATCGCCCTGAATAACGCCGGTGTCAAGGAGGCCAACGCCGTGTTCCTGCGGGCCAACCTGGACTGGGATGACGGCCGGATGCAGTATGAGGTGGAGTTCTACAGCGGAAATACGGAGTACGATTACGACATCGACGCCGTCACCGGCGCCATCCTCAGCTCTGACCGGGAGCTGGAGAATTTCCAGATCTGGAACAACGGCACCAGCCGTCCCTCCGGCAATACCTCCGGAAACACCGGCAGCGCCTCCAGCGGCAACTATATCACCGCGGAGCGGGCCCAGCAGATCGCCCTGGCCGAGACTCCCAGCGGCTCCACGGTGGTCAAGTGCCAGTTTGACTGGGACGACGGCCGGGCGCAGTATGAGATCGAGATCCGCAACGGCTGGACCGAGTACGAATTTGAGATCGACGCCGTCACCGGCACCATCTTCAGCCGGGACATCGACAATGACCGCTATGACTGAGAAAAAGAGGCGCCACCGGCGCCTCTTTTTTTAAATCAGGAATTAGAAGATAGGAGTTGTGGAGCCGCCTGCGGCGGCGATTGGGATCTGTCCGGTTCCGCCGGACTCTGAAGCGCCGATCTTCCCGCGTCTGTCTGACTTGTGTTTCCCGCCGGGGCGGGGCTTGCCCACCGTCCGGCCCTCTGCTATAATGGAGGGACAACGAGGGGAAACCAACTTTACGGAGGGGAAGTTTATGAAGATCGTGGCCATCAACGGCAGTCCCAGAAAGAACGGCAACACCGCCCAGGTGCTGGAGGCGGTCCGGCGGGAGGTGGAGGCCGCCGGCGTGGAGTTCCAGGTGTTCCAGCCCGGCGCCAAGGTCCATCCCTGCATGGCCTGCTACCACTGCCTGAACACCGGCAGCCTCCGGTGCGTCCAGACCGACGACATGGTGAACGACATCATCGCCGCCTGCATCGAGGCAGACGGCATCCTGCTGGCCGCCCCGGTGTACCACGGCGGCATCGCCGGCGGGATGAAGTGCGTGCTGGACCGGCTGATGCTGGCGGCGGGCTGCGGGGTGAACCAGTTCCACCACAAGGTGGGCGGCGCCCTGTGCACCCTGCGCCGCAGCGGCGGCATGGAGACATACCAGCAGCTGCTGGGCACCATGGACGCCATGGAGATGGTGATCGTCACCTCCGACTACTGGGGCGCGGTCCACGGCGCGGATCCCGGCGAGGTCCAGGGGGACACCGAGGGCATGGAGGTGGCCGCCAAGCTGGGCCGCAACATGGCCTGGATGGTGAAGGTCCTGGCGGAGAGCAAGGTCCCCGTGCCGGAGACCCACCCCCGCACCATGACCAACTTCATCCGGTAAACCGGGCAGACCGCTCCTGCGGCCCCAGCAACTGGCGGAGGGGGGAATTTGAAGATGAGCCCGCTGCTATACAGTTCCAACGGAGACGGGTGGTTCTCGGTTTTTGTGATCGTGCCGGTAGTTGGTCTGGTGATCTGGGGCCTGAACACGTTCTGGCTGCACCGCCTGAAAAAGGGCAAGATGGATTACTCACCGGAGGGATTCCGCAAGAGGGCCCGGATCTTCACCATAATATTGGCAGCGGTGCTTCTGGGAGTGCCGCTGCTGGCGGCCCTGCTTCTCTGGAACCGGCACTGACCACGTTATTTCCGCCACAGTGAACCAGGCGGCCCCATTCCGGGGCCGCCTGGTTTTCTGATCCCTTCGGAATGTCCGGTTCCGGAAGGGAATGGCTTCCGCCCTGCCCCCGCAAAGTCCGCTGCGCTGGGCTGCGGCGGGGGCCCGGTTATCCCTTCAAAATATCGGTATTCCGAAACTGGATGGCCTCCGCCAGATGCTCCGGGCCGATGTCCGCCGCGCCGTCCAGGTCCGCGATGGTCCGGGCAACCCGCAGAATGCGGTCGTGGGACCGGGCGGTGAGGCCCATCCGCTCGAAGGCGGACTGCATCAGGGCGTCCCCCGCGTGGTCCAGGCGGCAGAATTCCCCGATCATGGGTGCGGTCATGTGGGCGTTGCAGGTGACGCCGGTGCCGGCGAAGCGGGCGGTCTGAATGGCCCGGGCTGCGTCCACCCGGCGCTTCACGTCGGCGGAGCTCTCCGGCGTCTCCTTCCGCCGCATGGATGCGTATTCCACCGCGGGAACGCTGACGTGGAGGTCGATCCGGTCCAGCAGGGGGCCGGAGATCTTCTCCACATACTTGGCCACCTCCCGGTCCGAGCAGGTGCATCGCCCGGAGGGGTGCCCCCGCCAGCCGCACCGGCAGGGGTTCATGGCGCACACCAGCTGGAACCGGGCGGGCAGGTGCAGCGTCCCGCCGGAGCGGGCCACCGTCACGGTGCCGTCCTCCAGGGGCTGGCGCATGGCCTCCAGCACGTCCCGGTGGAACTCCGGCAGCTCGTCCAGAAACAGCACGCCGTTGTGGGCCAGGGAGATCTCCCCCGGCCGCAGCAGCGGCCCGCCTCCGGTGAGGGCGGCGGCGGAGGCCGTGTGATGGGGGCTGCGGAAGGGGCGCCGGGTCAGCAGGGGGTGCTGCGGGTCCGCCAGCCCCGCCACGGACCAGATGCCGGAGACCTCCAGCGCCTCCCCCCGGCTCATATCCGGCAGGATGGAGGGCAGCCGCTTGGCCAGCATGGACTTGCCCGCACCGGGGGAGCCGATCAGCAGCAGGTTGTGGCCGCCTGCCGCGGCGATCTCCAGCGCCCGCCTGGCATTCTCCTGGCCCATCACATCCCGCAGGTCCGGCCCGGCGGCCTCCTCCGCCTCCGGCACCCAGGCCGGGGCGGGGGAGAGGCGCTCCTCGCCCCGCAGGTGGCGCACCAGCGCCCCCACATCCGGCACGCCGTAGACGGTGAGGCCGCCTGCCAGCGTGGCCTCGGCGGCGTTCTCCGCCGGGACATACAGCTCCTTCACGCCGGCGTCCCGGGCCGCCAGGGCCATGGGCAGCACGCCGGTGACGCCCCGCAGCGCCCCGGTGAGGGACAGCTCCCCGATGAACGCCGCCTGTTGGGAAGGCGGCGGCAGCTCCCGCCCTGCGGCCAGCAGCCCCATGAAGATGGGCAGGTCGTAGACCGTGCCCGCCTTCTTCTGCCCGGCGGGGGCCAGGTTCACCGTGATCCGGCTGACGGGGAACTTGGCCCCGCAGTTCTTCACCGCCGCCCGGACCCGCTCCCGGGCCTCCCGCACGGCGGCGTCCGGCAGGCCCACGATGTCAAAGGCGGGCAGCCCGCCGGAGAGGAAGCACTCCGCGCTGACCGCATACCCGGCGATGCCGTTCAGCCCCAGGGAGCGCACCGTCACCACCATAAAACGACCACCTCCAGAAGCCCTCCCGCTCCAGGCCGCCGCCCGCCGCCGGAAGAGCTGATTGCGAATTGTCGAAAACCGCCGTTTTCACGGAAGCCAGTTTACCACAAAACGACGAAATAGGGAACCCCGGATTCCAAAACTGGCCTGAAAATTCCAGGAAGTCTTGACGTTTCCGCAGAAACCAGAAAATTTGCGCAAAAAATAACAAGGCAGTTATTTACATGGCAAATTTCAAGTGATATAATAGCACCGCATGAGCATTCGGGGGAATGCGACCGTGTTCATGTTGGTTTAGAATGCTGTCGTGTGGGCAGCACATTTATAGGAGGTAAGTTTATGGCAAGAAAGTTCAAGTCCATGGACGGTAACAACGCAGCTGCGTATGTCAGCTATGCGTTTACCGAAGTGGCGGGGATCTATCCCATCACCCCGTCCTCTCCCATGGCAGACTTGGTCGACCAGTGGTCCGCCGCTGGTCAGAAGAACATTTTCGGCACCACCGTCAAGGTCGTCGAGATGCAGTCTGAGGCGGGCGCCTCCGGCACGGTCCACGGCTCTCTGGCCGCCGGTGCGCTGACCACTACTTATACCGCATCCCAGGGCCTGCTGCTGATGATCCCCAATATGTACAAGATCGCCGGCGAGCTGCTGCCCTGCGTGTTCCATGTGTCCGCCCGTACCGTGTCCACCCACGCCCTGAACATCTTCGGCGACCACTCCGACGTCATGGCCTGCCGCCAGACCGGCTTCGCCATGCTGTGCGAGGGCAACGTGCAGGAGGTCATGGACCTGGCGCCCGTGGCTCATCTGGCCGCCATCGAGGGCCGCGTTCCCTTCGTGAACTTCTTCGACGGCTTCCGCACCTCTCACGAGATCCAGAAGGTCGCCGTGTGGGATTACGACGACCTGAAGGAGATGTGCGACATGGACGCCGTGGCGGCGTTCCGCAAGCACGCCCTGAATCCCGAGCGGCCCAACATGCGCGGCTCTCACGAGAACGGCGACATCTTCTTCCAGCACCGTGAGGCCTGCAACAGCTACTACACCGCCCTGCCCGACGTGGTGGAGAAGTACATGGGCAAGATCAACGAGAAGCTGGGCACCAACTATCAGCTGTTCAACTACTACGGCGCTGCCGACGCGGACCGCGTGATCATCGCCATGGGTTCCATCTGCGACGTGGCTGAGGAGGTCATCGACTACCTGAACGCCAACGGTGAGAAGGTGGGCCTCATCAAGGTCCGTCTGTACCGCCCCTGGCGCGCGGACAAGCTGCTCTCCGCCATCCCCGCCACCTGCAAGAAGATCGCCGTGCTGGATCGCACCAAGGAGCCCGGCTCCCAGGGCGAGCCCCTGTACATGGACGTGGTCACCGCTTTGGCCAACGCCGGCCGGACCGACATCCAGGTGATCGGCGGCCGTTACGGCCTGGGCAGCAAGGACACCCCGCCCGCCTCTGTCTTCGCCGTGTATGACGAGCTGAAGAAGGACTCCATGAAGCGCGAGTTCACCATCGGCATCGTGGACGATGTGACCCACCTGAGCCTGGAGGAGAAGCCCGCTCCCAGCGTGGCTCCCGCCGGCACCATCGAGTGCAAGTTCTGGGGCCTGGGCGGCGACGGCACCGTGGGCGCCAACAAGAACTCCATCAAGATCATCGGCGACCACACCGACAAGTATGTCCAGGCGTACTTCCAGTACGACTCCAAGAA
>DWXY01000160.1 GCA_019118935.1 Candidatus Oscillibacter pullicola | reverse complement strand
ACCTTTTTTCGAGATTTCTCGATTTTTTCCAATGGCCTTCCCGCCGACCGTGCTCCGGCCGAAGCAGTGCCATGGTTTTCGCAGGTTCTGCAAGGTTTTTCGCACATTCTCTGCTTTTCATTCTCAGTCCTTGCTGTTATAATAAAGTGCATGCAAGAAGGAGGTGGAAACTTGAGATTTTGGAAAATGAACGGCGCGGGAAATGACTTTGTGATCCTGAACAACCTGGAGGAGCATCTCCCTCTGGAGCAACTGCCACAAATCGCCCGGATGCTGTGTGAACGGCACATGTCTATCGGGGCGGACGGGCTGATGGTGGTGGATGCCCCCTCCCAGGGCGGAGATTACCGGATGCTGTTCTATAATTCTGATGGCAGCGTGGGCGAGATGTGCGGGAACGGTGCCCGCTGCATCTGCCGGTACGGCTACGAAAACGGGCTGGCCGGAGAGACGCAGACCGTGGAGACCACGGCAGGCATCGTCACCGGCCGGCGGATCGGCCAGCGGCTGTACCGCATCCGGCTGAACGATCCCACCACCGTGCGGCTGGACAGCCCGGTGGAGGTGGACGGCGTGACATACGCCTGCTCCTATGTGGAGCTGGGCAATCCCGGCATTCCCCATGCGGTGGTGCCCTACGCCGGGCTGCGGCAGGCGGACGAGAACGAGCTGCGGGAGCTGGGCCGGGCCATTCGGTGGAACAAGGCCTTTCCCAAGGGCGCCAATGTGAACTTCTACGAGATTACCGGCGAGGATCTGATCTTCGAGCGGACATTTGAACGCGGCGTGGAGGACTTCACCTACGCCTGCGGCACTGGCACCGGCTCTGTGGTGACCGTGCTGACTCTGCAGGGCAAGGTCTCCGGCCACAGCGTACAGGTGGATATGACCGGCGGCCGCCTGGTGATCGACGCGGAGCGCATCCACTCCCATATCGCCAGCCTCTATCTGACAGGCCCCACCAATGTGGTGTGCAAGGGCGAAGTCACGGATGAGGATCTTATTATAATGTAAGGCCGGCAGGCCATACAGATCAGCAGCTATTTCAATATGTATTGGAGGAGAGAGAATGAGTACACAGCTGAACAAAAAGTCTGTTGCCCGGAACTACGCGTTTCTGGCCGTCATGCTGGGGTCCATGATCCTGGGCTCCATCGTGGGCTGGATCTTCCCCCAGGAGCTGGATGCGGAGGGCAATGTCATCAGCGCCGGCGCCACGGTGCTGGAGCCCCTGGGCACCCTGTTCCTGAACATGATGTTCTGCATCGTGGTGCCCATGGTGTTTTCGTCCATTGCCGGGTCCGTGGCCACCATGAAGAGCCGCAAGCGGGCCGGCAAGATCATGGGCACCACCGTGCTGACCTTCGTCATCACCGGCGCCATCGCGGCGGTCATCATGATCGTCATTATGAAGATCTTCCCCCCGGTCCTGGAGCCCTGGAGCAACCTGACCGAGGGCGTGGTGGAGGATCCCATCTCCATCCCGGACCTGATCGTGAACTTCTTCACGGTGAGCGACTTCTCCGGCCTGCTCAGCCGCAGCGCCATGCTGCCCCTGATCGTCTTCTCCATCCTGTTCGGCTTCGGCGTGAACCTGGGACCGGGGCCTGACAGCCTGATCGCCAGATTCCTCACCAGCCTGTCCGAGGCTATGATGAAGGTGGTCCAGCTGGTCACCTACTACGCCCCCATCGCCTTCTTCGGCTTCTTCGCCAACCTGGTTGCCACCTACGGCTCCCAGATCGCTCAGGACTACGCCCGGGCGCTGGTGGTGTACTATCCCCTGTGCTTCATCTACATCTTCGTGGCCTTCCCGCTGTTCGCCTGGTTCGGCGGCGGCAAGGGCGCCGTCCGGGAGATGTTCCGGCACATTGCCCGGCCGGCCATCACATCCCTGGGCACCTGTTCCTCTGTGGCCACCATCCCCACCAACATGGAAGAGGCGGAGGCCACCGGCATCTCCAAGGACGTCAGTGAGATCGTGGTTCCCCTGGGCGCCACCATGCATATGGACGGCTCCTGCTTCTCCTGCATTCTGAAGATCGCGTTCCTCTTCGGCGTGTTCGGCCGGCCCTTTGACAGCGTCGGCGACATGGTGCTGATGGTGGTCGTGGCGGTGCTGTCCTCCGTGGGCATGTCCGGCGTCCCCGGCGGCGGCTACATCGGCGAGTTCATCATGTGCTCCGTGTTCTTCCCGGAACAGCTGGCTATCGCCTATCCCATCGCCATCACCATCGGCAACCTGGTGGATCCCCCCGCCACCATGATCAACTCTTCCGGCGACTATGTGGTGAGCTTTGTGGTCTCCCGCTTTGTGGACGGCAAGGACTGGTTCCAGAAAGTCCTGGCCAGCCGGAACAGCTGACCTCCCCTTTTGCAAACAGAAGGACCTGCCCTGCGGCAGGTCCTTCTTGCGTTCTCACAGCTCCTGTTCCTGGGAGCGGCGCTCTTCCCGCTTTGCCTTCACGCTCTGTCCAAATGGTGTGGCGGCCAGGCCGCCCAGAGCGGTCTCCCGCAGCTCCACCGGCAGCCGGCGGCCCACGTCGCCCATGCAGTCGATCACCTGGTCCACAGGCACCCGGCTCTCGATGCCCGCCAGGGCCATGTCCGCCGCGCTGACGGCATTCACCGCGCCGATGACGTTCCGCTTGACGCAGGGGACCTCCACCAGTCCCGCCACCGGGTCGCACACCAGGCCCATCAGGTTCTTCAGCGCCATCGCCACGGCGTGGCCGATCTGCTCCGGCCCGCCGCCCCGCAGGTCCACCAGGGCCCCCGCCGCCATGGCGGCGGCCGTGCCCACCTCCGCCTGGCAGCCGCCGGAGGCGCCGGAGATGGACGCCCGGTAGCCAACCACCGCGCCGATGCCGGCGGCCACATACAGCGCCCGGACGATGGCCTCCTCATCCACGGTGCCCCGGCGGTACAGCGGCACCAGCACCGCCGGCAGCACGCCGCAGGCCCCCGCCGTGGGTGCCGCCACGATCCGGTGCATGCAGGCATTGGACTCCGCCACGCACAGGGCTGTGGCGATCACCTCCTGCAGATAGGGGCCGCAGAGCGTCTCCTGTTCGGCGGCGTAGTCCCACATCTTCTGGGCGTCGCCCCCCACCAGGCCGCTGACGCTGCGCCGGTCCGCCCGGTAGGTGTCCACGGACTCCACCATGGCCCGCCAGGTGGCGTGCATCTTCTCAAAGGAGGCCTCCGCCGTCACCTGCCGCTCCTCCACGTCCGTATCCCGCACCACCTGCCAGAAGGGCTTCCGCCCCGCCTGGATCTTGTCGAAGATCTCCTGCATGGAATCCAGAGCCATCTCAGTCTTCCTCCTTCTCGTAATAGGTGGCGCCCAAGACGCCGTAGAGCGCCTGGATACGCTCCAGGGCATCCGCCGGGATCTTCTGGTCCGTCTCCACCACCGTCAGGGCAGCGCCGCCCCGGCGGTCCCGGTTCAGGCTCATGTTGGCGATGTTCACCCCGCTGACGGAGAGCTCATTGAGAATCCGGGACAGCTCCCCGGCCACGTCCTGGTGGCGGACCACCAGGGTGTTGAAGATGCCGGTGAAGCTCACCTCCACGCCGTCCAGCCGGTCCACCCGGATGCGGCCGCCGCCGGTGGAGGCCGCCTGCAGCTCCAGCTTCCGCCCGTCGGCGCTCTCCACCGCCAGCACCGCCGTGTTGGGGTGGGCGTCCCGCAGGCGGGCTGTGTGAAAGTGGAATTCCAGCCCCTGGTTGGCGGCGATCTCAAAGCTCTGGGGGATGCCCAGGTCGTCCGGCTTCATCCCCAGGAGGCCCGCCACAAGCGCCCGGTCCGTGCCGTGGCCCCGGCCGGTATCGGCAAAAGAGCCGTGGAGGCCGATGTCCGCCCGCACCACTTCCGCCCCCAGCAGGGTCCTGGCCATGCGGCCGATCCGCACCGCCCCCGCCGTGTGGGAGCTGGAGGGGCCCACCATCACGGGGCCCAGAATATCAAAGATGTCCAGCATATCCGTGTTCCTCCCGGTGATCCGAAATCCCTCTCAGCGTATCATATCCTCCCCGTTTCCGCAAGAAGTTTTCCCGGGAAAGTTGACCTTTCTCCCGCCGTCCTTTATACTGGGGGCAGAAAGGAGCGTGACCGCCATGTCCTCTTTGCTGCTGCGCAATCTGCGGACCATCCTCACCTGCGACGACGGCGACGCCGTGCTGGAGCACGCCGACCTCTACTGCGAGGACGGCATCATCCGCGGCCTGGGCCCGGACCTGCCCCAGACCGCCGACACCGTGATCGACGGGTCCCATTACTGGTGCTATCCCGGCCTCATCAACACCCACCACCATCTGTATCAGGTGTTCTCCCGGAACCTGCCCCAGGTGCAGAATCTGGAGCTGTTCGACTGGCTCACCGCCCTGTATGAGATCTGGAAGGGCCTGGACGAGGACGTGGTGCGCCTCAGCTCCCTCACCGGTATGGGCGAGCTGCTGAAGCACGGCTGCACCACCTGCTTTGATCACCACTACGTGTTCCCCGCCGGATGCGGGGACCTGATCGGCACCCAGTTCGCCGCCGCGGAGGAGCTGGGGGTGCGGATGTTCGCCTCCCGGGGCAGCATGGACCTCTCCCGCAAGGACGGCGGCCTGCCGCCGGACAGCGTGGTCCAGACGGTGGACGCCATCATGAAGGACTCCGCCCGGGTCATCGAGGCGTATCACGACCCGTCCTTCGGGTCCATGCGGCAGGTGGCCCTGGCCCCCTGCTCCCCCTTCTCCGTCAGCGGAGAGCTGCTGCGGCAGAGCGCCATCCTGGCCCGGCAGTACGGCGTCCGGCTCCACACCCACCTGTGCGAGACGAAGGACGAGGAGCACTACACCCTGGAGCACTACGGCGTCCGGCCGCTGGAGTACATGGCGTCCCTGGGCTGGACGGGCCCGGACGTGTGGTACGCCCACGGCATCCACTTCAACGACGAGGAGCTGCGGGAGCTGGCCCGCACCGGCACCGGCGTGGCCCACTGCCCCATCAGCAACATGAAGCTGGCCTCCGGCGTGGCCCGGGTGCCGGAGATGCTGGCGCTGGGCGTCCCGGTGGGCCTTGCGGTGGACGGCTCCGCCAGCAACGACGGGTCGTCCCTGATGGAGGAGCTGCGGGTGTGCTACCTGCTCCACCGGCTGACCTCCAGTAAAAAGGCCCCCTCCGGGTATCAGGTGCTGAAGATGGCCACCCGGGGCAGCGCCCGGCTGCTGGGCCGGGTGGACATCGGGCAGCTGGCCGTGGGCAAGTGCGCGGACTTCTTCCTGGTGGATTCCCGCCGGCTGGAGCTGGTGGGCGGCGAGTACAGTCCCGCCGACGTGCTGGCCACGGTGGGCCTCCGCGGCCCGGTGGACTGCACGGTGGTGAACGGCCGGGTCGTGGTGAAGGAGGGACATCTCGTCACCATCGACGAGGAAAAAACCGCTGCCGACGCCCGGAAGGCCTGCGGGGTGTATCTGGCAAAGGCGTAAAAAGGGCCGCTGCATCGGTTGATGCAGCGGCTTTCGCCTTATATTATCAGTTTCGGGAACCCGGCCTCTGTTCACGGCGGCCGAATACACAACCGCAAAGGTCCGTTGTCATCGTCTCAGGAAATGAATCGACGGATAAACTCACGCAGGGCAGCTTCTTCCGCTTCGGACAGATTGGGAAGCCGGATGACGATTCCATCCTCCAGACCGGCCAGATTGTCCAGTGTTGTCCCCAGTACCACCGCTAGCTTTCTCGCTGTCTCCAGAGATGGGGATTGAACATTGTTTTCGTAGCGATAAATACTTCCTTTGGTGACGCCGACGCGTTTCCCAAGCTCCTCCTGAGAGAGGTGTTTATTTTCCCGCAGTTTCCGGAGCCGAAGCCCGAAATCGAATACCTGTCCACTTCCCATATTCATGCACCTCATGGGCTTTATTATATGGGATGAATGTAACTTAATACGTTTATTTATATTCTAAAAAATAATCGTTTTTGTTGGCCTTTTCTGACCGACGTGCTATCCTTTTTTCATCACTTCCGCAAGGAGATGGGGCAATGATATGTGAAACAGGCCATATGCGAAAATTGGATGAGTTGGGGCGGATCGTCATTCCCATCGATCTGCGCCGGGCTATGTTGTTGGATGAAGGAGACAGCGTCTCTTTTTCTCTGGATGAAGCATCTCACGCGGTGATCCTCCGCAAGAAGGAACCATCCTGCATCTGCTGCCATGCTGCGGATTCTCTAAGGCAGCTCCCCAATGGCATCTATGTGTGCGAAAGCTGTCTTGCGCAGCTGTCCTGAAGAAAATCCAGGCGCCGGACCGCGGAAACCCGCGGTCCGGCGCCTGTGTCAGTTCTCTTTCCACCGCCCCAGTGTGGGCAGAAGGCTCCGCATATAGGCGCGGCACGCCTCCGGATCCGTCCGGCCCAGGGGCATGTGGGGCAGGCAGTGCTCCACCATCTCCTCCATGGTGCAGTCCTGGGCAAAGCCCTCTCCATCCCAGCACCACATGCAGTACTGCTCATTGAAGCTGCCGTCCGTATTTTTGGCCAGGATATCATCGCTCAGCGGCATTCCACAGCTCTGGCAGACCAGGGTCCGGGGACTGCCCAGCAGGGTGTTGATGGACACGCCGAACAGCCTTGACAGCGCCTGAAGCGTCTCCACCTCCGGGATCGTCTCTCCGGTTTCCCACAGTCAATGTCACCGCATACCAGGGCGGAAAATTAGTCAATCTTGCCAACAAAACGATAAAAAATCTCGATTTCCTGTTCACGACTGCCGTCATCGTGTTTCACGGCCTCGTGGATCAGGATTTTTTCAATAACAGCATTGAGCAGCGTCGCGTTCAATTCCGCAGGATAAGCCATTTGTCGGATGAGCGCAATCCATTTCCCGGCATCCTCTTCCCCCTGTTGGTCAGCAGCCAGGAGCGTCTGGATTTCGGAAATCTGGGCATCCAACTGTGCCTGCTCCCCCTGATACTTTTCAGAGAGCATCCTGAAGTTGTAGTCAGAGATGCGGCCAGCCACATTATCCTCATAGACCCGAGCAAACAGATGATCCACTTCGGACTTGCGTTTCTCCGCTTTTTTCAAATCAGAGAGATGCTTTTTGCGGATCGCCGCCCGGCTCTGGTTCCCGGACTCCAACAGCCTCTGGAGCAGTTTGTCCTCGTCCAGTTCCGCCTGCCTGAACCAATACTGCAGGCGGGACAGCACATAGGGGTACAGGACATCATACCGGATGTAGTGCGCCGAGCATTTGATTTTCCCCATCTGGCCGTACTGGCTGCAATGATAGTGGCTGTACGGCTTGCTGTTCTGCCGGTTGGTCCCGAACCCCATGGACCATCCGCAGTCAGCGCATTTGAGCAGACCGGAAAAGATCTGCGTAGTGGCATCTTTTTGCTGCCTGCGCCGCGTGGCGATCATGTCCTGGACCTGGCGGAATACCGCCTCAGAGATAATCGGCTCATGAGTCCCGCAGATGCGCAGCCACTCGCTTGGATCCTTCCTGACGCGGTGTTTGTTTTTGTAAGAGATGTTGGTTTCCCGGTAGTGGATTGTGTTGCCGATGTAGGTCTCGTCCTTCAGGATGCTCTTCACCTGGGCAATCGTCCAGGCATAAGCCTTTTCCGGCGGCTGATCCTTGTAGATGTTCGCAAAGGTCCCGAAGCGGGTAAAGTTCAGCCAAC
>DWXY01000159.1 GCA_019118935.1 Candidatus Oscillibacter pullicola | reverse complement strand
GAAAAGAGCGTCATCGCCTCAATTTCACAGGCAGAAGAACGCCATTTCAAAACCCTGCAACTGCCCGCACTGCGGGCAGTTGTGAGCGAACCGGCGCCACAAAAGCGCCGGTTCTTTCTCCTGCTATACTTCCAACCGGTAGGTTCACCCTCGATACTATGGAAAGCGTGTTCCGGCAGCAGTTTCCGACTTCCGCCACACAGCCCCGACAAGGGCTGAGACTGGGTTTTGTGGGCACGGACGCTGTCCCGCCCCCTTTCGCCCGACACAGGGCCTCACACGGCCAAACAGTGGTGGAATTGTTGGGGGCTCAATGACAGAGGAAAAATAGCCTCTTCTTTGTCAACAGCATATCAAAATCCAGCAGGCCGCAAAGTCTATGGCTGGGCAGTGCCCGGTTTCTTTCTCTTCCCTTCGGCCGTCGGGCCGTCTAAAGTGGGTGCGGGCGCCAGCCCGCAAAACGCGTTTGGCTGCCAGTGGCAAGCCAAACGCTCTGCTTGCCCCGTCCGAGGGGCGGGGAAATTACTCTACCACGGCAGGAAATAACTGTCGCACTCTTCCTGCGCCTGGCGTAGGGCTTCCTCTGGGGAGCAGATGCCCAAGACCGCCTGCTGGATATGGGATGCCAGGATCGTCTCCAGCTTCAGCTCACTGAAGTTGCTGTAGTAGGTGCTGTCCCGGCGGCGCTGGGCGTTGGGGAAGCTCTTTCTGGCGGTGGACAGCCAGGGGTACTGCTCATTGATGTCCCGGTTGCTGTAGGCGGACCGGCAGGGAGAGAGTCCGCCCAGCATGGTAAAGACCGGCGCCACCAGGTCCGCGTACAGCCAGTCCAAAAAGGCGCAGGCGGTCTCCGGGCAGGCGCAGCTACGGGTAATACCGATCACGCCGCCGCCCAGCAGGGGGCGGCCGCCGGGGACCGGGGCAAAGCCCAGCTTTCCGGCGATCCGGGACATGTTCAGGTTCAGAATGTGGGAGGCATAGTTGATAAAGACCACCGTCATGGCGGCGGACCCGTCGGCAAAGCCCTCAAGGGCGTTTTTCCAGAAGTCGTAGACCGTTCGGTCCGACCAGCGGTAGGTCTCCCGGTAGTTCTCCAGCGCCCGGAGCGCCTCCGGCGTGTCCACCGTAATGCGGCCCTGGGCATCCAGGAGCTGGCCGTTCTCAGCGAAGAGCCGGGGCATGAACTCGCTGGGGCTCACCACCACGTTGCCGATGGCGACGGTGGAGCCGTACTGGGTGGGAGAGGCCGGATGCTCGCTCCTGGTGAAGAAGGAGGCGACGCGGTTGTACTCCGTGAATGTCCGCGGCACCGCGAGATGCTCCCGGAAGGTCTCAAAGTACATCCGCTTGTAGGTGGGGACCTCAAACAGATCCCGCCGGTAAAACAGCAGCTGGATGCTGGGGTCATAGGGCACGCAGCAGCGGACGCCGTGGGCGGCGATGAAGTTCTGTCCCAGCTCCGGCACCGGTCGGGAGAGGAGCCGGTCCCAATCGAAGGAGATCTCGGACAGGGGCCGGTAGAGGGACTCCCCCAGTTCGTCCAGCCATGCCACGTCCATGCGGATCAGATCATACCGGCTGCGGGAGGGAGACTGGATCACATCGTATACGTCCCGCAAGGAGGGGAGGACTGTTATCTCCAGCCGGATGCCGGTGGACTTCTCCAGATGGGGAAGCAGGCGGCTCAGAGCGGAAGTGGAGGGGGAGGCCATGGTCAGCAGCCGCAGCGTCTTTTCCAGCAAGGCGACCTGGGGGACCGGCAGACGGCGAAAGCCGTCGTTCTCCATGCGGAGAAACCCGGGCATGGGCTTGTCCTGCTCCAGTCGGGCAGAAAGCCGCTTGACGATCTTGTGAGCCAGCCTCTTGTAGTCCAACTCATAGACCGGCGCGTCCGGATCTGTCACCGCCGCCTTGGAGGTAACGGTGATCATTTTCGGCAGCGGCTGCTGACTGGAATAGGCGCAGGCCGCCCGGACTGCCGCCTCCCGCCGCCGGTCAGAACACACGATGACGTCATAGCGCTGGCCGCTGTCGAAGAACTCGAAGGCCCGCAATCCGACCTGGTCGTTTCTGCATCCCACGAACACGGGAGGAGCCTCGCTGCAACAGCCCCCCCGGAACCCCCGGAGAAACAGCGACGCGTCCGGGGAGTCCGCGGACTCCGTGAAGACGCCTACCCGGGCCGTGCCCCGGGCGCAGACATAGGCGGCGATCTCCCGGCCAGCTCGCTCCGGATCAAAGCCTGCGTACATCACATCGGGGTACTCCGGCCCCTCCCGCTGGAGGAACACCAGGGGCAGCTCCGGTGCCTCGGACCGGTAGCGGGCGACGGCATCCGGCAGACAGGTGCTGGTGATGATGGCGCTGACCCGCCCGTTCAGGGCCTCCAGCAGGAGGGCGGCCTCATTGCTCTCCATGGACCGGGTGGAGAAGAGCTGCACGGAGTAGCCCCGCTGGGAGAACTCACTCTGGAACACCTCGTACATGGCCGCGCAGTGGGCGGACTCGATCCCCGGCAGCAGGACCGCGATGGCGCGGTCCTTTCCCTGGCGGAGGCTCTGGGCCTTGGCGTTGACCTTGTAGCCCAGCTTCTCCGCCGCCTGCCACACCAAGCGGATCTTCTCGACACTGACATTTCCCCGGCCATTGATGACATTGGAGACCGTTCCGTGGGAGACGCCTGCCTCCCGTGCGATATCCTTGATTGTGGGCATCCCGCAGCCCCCCTTACCTGTTGGATAAATTTATTGTACTATGGGCTCGCCCGCCTGACAAGCCAAAGATGGTGCCAAAAGAAAAATGTGATAATATATAAAATATAAACAAAATTATTATGGATATTGTAAGAAGAATGTTAAATCAAACAAAAAAATAAAAGAAAGAAATTGACACGTTCCAATTTTAGTGATACGGTAAAACCAGAGGAGAGCACTCCCATTATTTTCATTCTATCATTTTTTGCGAAAAGGAGATGTGACCGATGAAGAAGTTTTTCAGTCTTACGCTTGCGGCGCTGATGCTCATGTCTCTGCTGGCTGGCTGCGGTGGCGGGACGGACACGCCACCCGCGGATGAGGGCACTCAGCAGGAGGGCGGCGAGGCGCAGACCGGCGGCAAGCTGGTGGTGTACTCCGCTCTGAACGAGGACAACACCATCGCCATCGCGCAGCAGTTCAAGGAGGATACCGGCATTGAGATTGAGTATATCTCCCTGGGCGGCGGCGACGCTGTGGCCCGCGTGCAGGCAGAGATGAACAATCCCCAGGCGGACTTCCTGGTGGGCGGCTCCGTGGACCTGTACGGTTCTCTGGCGGAGGCCGGGGCTTTCGTGGAGTATGACTCTCCCAACAACGACGACCTGGACGAGCGGTTCAACGACCCCAACCACCTGTGGCAGGGCTGGTACATGGGCGTTCTGAGCATCATCATCAACGAAGAGCGGTTCCAGGAGGAACTGGCCTCCCAGGGCCTGGCCGAGCCCACCACCTGGGACGACCTGCTGGACCCCGCCTATAAGGATGTGTTCGTTTGGGCCAATCCCACCACCGCCGGCGGCGCCTATATTGCCACAGCCTGCCAGATTTTCCGTCTGGGCGAGGATGCCGCCTGGGAGTATCTGAAGGCGCTGGATCAGAATGTCCATCACTACTATCAGGGCGCCGGCGACGTCATCAGCCCCGTTGCCACTGGCGAGTTCATCGCCTCCATCGCCTGGGCCCACGACAGCTTCAAGACCCAGCAGGAGGGCTATCCCCTCAAGCTCATCGTCCCCGAGCAGACCGCCTATGAGATCGGCGGCGCTGCCATCATCAACGGCGGTCCCAACACCGAAAACGCCAAGATCTTCATGGACTGGCTGCTGACCAAGGAAGCCCAGGAGCTGAGCGTGGAGACCTCTTACCGCTATCCCGTCCGCAGCGATGTGGCCGCTCCCGAGGGTCTGCCCGCTCTTGACGAGGTGGATCTGGTGGACTATGACCGGGACAAGGCCACCGAGATGAAGGAGTCTGTTCTGGAGAAGTTCGAGGCCGAGATCATGGCCAATCGCGCCTGATCCTGATCTCCCGATCCAAAAGCGCCTGCCTGCCGCATAGGCAGGCGCTTTTGCAGTCTCTGTGCACCTGAAAGGAGGAATCTGCCATGGCTGTCGGCACGTCTGCCAGAGAGTCTCTCAAAGAGATGAAGCGGTTGAAAAATGAGCCGCTTCTGCTGCTGGCGATCATTGCTATCATTCTGTTTGTGGGTCTGTTCGTGGTCTATCCGGTCATCAAGGTGATCCTGTTCCCGGACGGAGCCACCTATATGGAGCTGTTCAGCCGTCCCCGCTGGTTCACCGCCATCAAGAACAGTCTCTTCATGACGCTGGTCTCCACAATCTCCTGTACGGCGGTGGCATTCCTGTTCGCCTATGTCATCGCCCGGCTGGATGTGCCCTGCAAGGGGCTGTTCCGCTTCATCACCTTGCTGCCCATCGTCTCGCCGCCCTTTATCGTGGCGCTGAGCTACATCCTGCTCTTCGGCGTCCAGGGCATCATCACCAAGGGCCTGCTGGGCCTGCATGTGGATATCTACGGCCGGCTAGGACTTTGGATTGTGCAGACCGTCACGTTTTTCCCGTATGCCTACTCGGTGATCTATGGCGTCATGCGGGGGATCTCCACGAATCTGGAGTACGCGGCCTATAACATGGGTGCCAGCCGGTGGCAGGTGTTCCGGGACGTGTTCTGGCCCCTGTGCCGCCCCGGCGTGGCCGGCGGCGCCCTGATCGCGGCCATCAATGTGCTGACGGATTTCGGCAACCCCATCATGATCGGCGGCGATCTGGCTCTGCTGCCCACGGAGGCGTACATGCAGATCAACGGTTGGTACGACATGAGCACCGCCTCCGTTCTGGCGGTGGCGTTGCTGATCCCGGCGGTGGTGCTGTTCCTGGTGAACCGCTTCTGGGTCGGCCGCCGGTCCTACATCACCATCACCGGCAAAGAGATCTCGCTGAATCCCTTCCCGGTGCCCAAGTGGGTGAAGTGGTCGCTCTTCACCCTGACCATGCTGATCTCCCTGTTCGTCCTGCTGGTGTACGGGACGCTGTTCTACGGTGCCTTCACCAAGACCTGGGGCTATGACTGGTCCTTCACCTGGGAGAACCTGCAGTACGTGTTCTTGAAGGGAAAGCAGATCTGGAACTCCATCAAGTACGCCTTCCTGGCATCTCTTGGGGCGGCTTTCCTCGCCATGGTGCTGGCCTACATCGTCCAGAAAAAGCAGGTGGGCCTCAACAAGTTCCTGGATTTCCTGGCCATCCTGCCCGGCGCCATTCCCGGCATGTTCCTGGGCATCGGCTTCGTGATGGCCTTCAACGGGGGCTGGCTGTCCCTCTCCGGCACCGGCGCTATCATGGTGCTGGCGCTGCTGTTCTGGAATCTGCCCACCTGCTACAGCGCGGCCACGGCAGGTCTGCAGCAGATCGGCGCCTCGGTGGAGGACGCGGCGCTCAACCTGGGCGCCAACAGCTTCCGTTCCTTCAAGGATGTGATCATCCCGCTGCTGAAAGCGCCGTTCCTGTCCGGATTCGTCCTGTCCTTCCTGCGGTCCGTCACCTGCCTGAGCGTGGTGATCTTCCTCTACGCGCCGGCCACCACCGTGGGCACCATCTCGGTGATGGTACTGGTCCAGAGCGGACAGTGGGGCGAGGCAGCGGCCTTCACTGTGGTGCTGATTACCATCGCATTCACCGTCCTGCGGCTGGCACAGTGGATCCTGGGCCGTCAGGGCATCAAGCTGGAACTGTAATGGGAGGCGGAACATATGGATGCTTATATCGAGTTTCGGAACGTTGTCAAGAAGTTTGACGACTTTGTGGCGCTGGACCACGTATCTCTCCAGATTCCAAAGGGCGCTTTCGTGACTCTGCTGGGCCCTTCCGGCTGCGGCAAGACCACGCTGATGCGCCAACTGGCGGGCTTCTCCGAGCCGGAGGAGGGTGACGTCCTGGTGAACGGCAAGCGAATGAACGGCCTGCCGCCCTTCAAGCGCAACACACCCCTGGTGTTCCAGGAGTACGCCCTGTTCCCCCACATGACGGTATACGAGAATATCTCCTACGGCCTGAAGCTGAAAAAAGCGACGAAGGAGGAGAAGGACCGGAAGGTGGCGGAGATGCTGGAGATGTTCAATCTCCAGGGGCTGGAGGGGCGCTTCCCCAAGCAGCTCTCTGGCGGGCAGCAGCAGCGGGTGGCCTTTGCCCGGGCTCTGGTGATGGGGCAGGAGATCCTGCTGCTGGACGAACCCCTGAGCAACCTGGACGCCAAGCTCCGCGTGGACGTGCGGACGGAGCTGCGTCAGATCCAGCAGAAGCTGGGCATCACCGCCATGTATGTCACCCATGACCAGGACGAGGCGCTCTCCATGTCGGACATCATCGCCGTCATGCGGAAGGGCCGGATCGAGCAGATCGGCACGCCCTGGGAGATCTACTTCCGCCCTGCCACCCGCTTTGTGGCGGACTTCGTGGGCACGGTGAACTTCCTGGAGGGCACCGCCCGGCGGGACGCGGACGGTGGGCTCACCGTGGACCACTTGGGCATGCGCCTGCGGGTGGACGAGGGCGGAGACTTCCGGGACGGCGAGGCCGTAACGCTGGTGGTCCGCCCGGAGTGCATCCGCATCCTGGGGGCGGATGAGACTGCACCGGAGGGCACGGCGCTCCATGGCGTCATCGAGAACTACAGCTTCCTGGGGCGCATGATCCGTTACTGGGTGCGGGTGGGCACGGAGGTGTTCGTCATCGACGACGCCAACGTGGACCTGACCGGCGCCCGCACCGGCGATGTGCAGCTGCGCCTGGATACCCGCAAGCTCCACGTGCTCAAAGGCGGTGGCGCGGATGCTGCAAATTGATTTCATCAATGTAGGGTACGGGGACTCCATTCTGGTCCGGGACACGGAGGCGTCTTTTTCCATGCTGGTGGACTGCGGAGACGTCCATGTGGGGCAGTCCCGGCCCGACGGCCTGCGGATTTCTGCGGCGGACTATCTCCGCCGGGAGGGCGTGGAGGCATTGGACCTTTTGGTGCTGACCCATCTGCACCTGGATCACGCCGGCGGACTGGCCCGACTGCTGCCTGGCATCCGGGTGCAGGAGCTCTGGACCAACTACCTCCCGCCGGAGGAGGCCTGGGGAAAACAGCTGTCGGTCCCGGCCGGCTGGTCCGCCGGCGCCAGATGCCTGATGCAGTCGCTGAACATCTATCTGGAGGCGCTGGACCGCCTGCGCACGCAGGGCACTCAGATCCGGCTGATCCAAAAGACGCAGGACAGCCGTCAGCTGACGCCTCAGCTGAATGTGGGGATCTATCTGGAGGAGGCGCGCCTTCAGCAGCGGCAGGCGGAGATCTGGTCCGCCGCCCTGAACGGGACCGCCGCCGGGGAGGACCTGGACGAGCTGGACGGCTTCATCAACAACACCAGCATCCGACTGCGGCTGTCCTGTGAGGGGGCAGACGTCGAACTGCCCGGGGACGTGTACGCCGCCTGCTGGGAGAAGCACAGCCTTTCCCCCTGCACGGTCATGAAGATGCCCCACCACGGACACCGGGATGCGTTGACTCCCCGCCTTCTGGAGATGCTGCGGCCCCGGTATGCTGTGATTTCTGTCTCCGACAGCCGGACGGACGACTGCCCAAGCGCAGATGTTTTTCGAATGCTGTCGGAGTTCGGCGTAAAGGTCTTTTATACAGATGCAATTCGGGACCCGAATGGGCATTCAGAACTTCACGAGTCCGTTCGCTTTCAAATTATATGTGACTACTCATCAGGGGGCTACTCTGTTGACCAGTCAGAAAGGAACGCATTCCATGAAACGAGTTTTTGCTTTTATAACGGCACTTACCATCTGCGTCATTCCGGCAGCAGCGATTGAAGCGCTGCCTTCTGAGCAGTATCGAGGTCTTGCAGAATACTGGGCCCCTACGATTTACCAGGATGTAAACGAAACTTATCTAACGCGGGCGGATATTCCAACTCGCTTTGATTATGATGGAGACTGGCGCGGGGACAATAATTGGGAAAACCTCGAAAACTATCCCCAAAATCCTTCTGCTTATTTTTCTGTAAGAGAAACGCTGACCCATTATTTTATAGAGTATGATTTTTATTATCCGCGGGATGACGGCCCAATCAATTTGGAAAAGCATGAAAATGATCTTGAAGGATGTATTCTGGCAATTCAAAAAGACGGGACTGAATATGGGTG
>DWXY01000158.1 GCA_019118935.1 Candidatus Oscillibacter pullicola | reverse complement strand
CTGTCATCCAGGGAATATGTGATTCATGTCCATGGAGAAACCTCCGTTGCCATCAAAGCAGGCTTCCTTCCGTTCGTTCTCTTTCTATGTCTCCCTCCGGCTTATTTCATGACTGCAGTCGCAATCGACCTGGTGGTGTTGATCGCCGCCTGCGCAGTGTAGACCGCGCTCATGATGTTGGCCCGGGTGGTGGTGTCCAGGCCGAAAGTACCGGCAATCCTGGGTACCTCTCCTGCGGAGAGCATAAGCCCCAGCCCTAGCAGGGCGTGGTCCTTGAACACCATGAGTCCTGCCACCAGGATGGTGGACTGGAGGAAGGCCGTCAGGCACAGACCGATGACCTGTTTGATCCACTGGACGAATCCGTCGATGTATCCTCGTGGAATAGAGAACATATAGAGGCTCCCCACGGCGATCTGAATCAGCAGGATACCGCCCCGTTTCAGGTTGGCGAAGAATACCTTGATCACGGCGTATGCCATGAGGATGACACAGAACAAAATCATGATGGGACTGGTGATGACCCCCAGGCCGAAATAGCTGTTGTCGATCATGTCCGCCAGGGAGTCGATCTCGCTGAGGTCCGTGATGATCTGCTGCCCCACCTCCCCGATGGTTGTGTCTGAGCCGGTCAGGCCCACGGCGAAGGTCCCCTGGAGGGACACCGACAGAGCGTACAGCCGGACAGGCACGGTGGTGAACAAGGACACCGCAAAGAAGCCCTTGATGATATCCAGAGCTGTCTGCTGCAGATTGGCCCGGCCGCTGGCATACTCAATGCCGCACTCGAAGGCCCGCACCACCAGGCTCACGGCGAACAGCGCCCAGGCCAGCCGTGAAAAAAACAGAATCACAGCCTGTACCCATTCCAGGTCGAACAGTTCCACGCCCATACTGCCCATTTGGCCAAAGAAATCCCCCAGGAAGCCTACCACTTGACCGTAGAACCAGTCCAGGAGATCGTTCATCACGGTGGCTGCCACAAAATCCCAGATAAAAATGAGCGGTCACCTCCCCATGGTCTGTTGGAACTGCCGCCTGGGAGCCTCGCCGCCTGGCTGCACATCATCTTTTGCGGCCTGATACGCGCCAGCTGCCGCACCGCCTGCCTCCATGTAGGCAACGGCCCTGACGATCGTGTCATGAGCCAGTTCCTCCATGAAGAAGCCAGAGTTTGCCAAAGCCGAGATATCTTCCGTTCGTCCACCGCAGCTCAGATATCTGGCTGCGTTTTTGATCTCTGTCGGCAGAACAGCGGAGCGGGTGTCATACAAACATTGGGCAACTGTTGTTCCATAGTTCTGTTCCACGATCTGGAATGCTTCACAAATGTCACGAACCACATCTGAAAATGGCACTTCAAAATCCTCGTTGACTTCGTATGCGATCTGCAGCCACTCTCCAAAGTTTCCCGCCTGTCCACTAAGCTCCCGTTCCAAAGAAAGGAGCTGGCGGGCACTCTCCGCCAGCTCCATGGAAAATCGCTCCCGATTCCTCCGTTGCTCCTGCTCTTTCTGCCCTCGATCCTGCTCCTGTGCGCATTCCGTCCGGCAACCTATAGCAGCAGGCGATGGCTCCGATGTCCAAGATCGGATATTTGCTTCAAATTTCTGCATGGCGATCCTCCTTATCCGCCGATGATGCCCCAGATGTAGTTGGGGGCCAACAATACGAAAATCAAACACACGAACAGGATGGCCGGTCCCGTCCACTCAAACTGTCCGTGCTTCCGATATTCAAAGTACGTCAGCGCCAACTTGACGAAGAATGCGATGGCCAGCACCATGCTCAATGCCGGGAACACCACGCTGTCTACCACCGCCCTGATCTGCTCCGAGGCGTCGCCCCAGGTTTGTTCCACCGCATCTGCCACGCTGCCGGCCGCAAATACAGGCATACAGAAGAGCCCTGCCAGCAGAAAGACGGCCAGCAGGACCAAAAGGATTTTTTTACATTTCATTGGAACTCCTTTCCTCGATTGTGGAGCTTTTAATAACATATTGCTCCCATGTTTATGGGTATCCATTTTCCACACATAAAGTCATTGGTTTTGGTCAAATCTCTATGTTGACAAAGCTAATACCGTATTGTATAGTACGATTACTCAAGGGATCATGGTATTGCATGCTATGTGCAGGAAGGAGTACAGCATGGGTGAACGCAAATCAGCAGTATATGTCAGAATCAGCACTGCTTCTGCGGAGGGCTTTGAAGCTCAGGCAAAATCCGCAGAACAGACTGCGGCTGATTTAGGCCATCAAGTTGCACCGCATACCTCATACAGCGAAGGAGATATGCAGAAGTCATTTGAGTCTCATACCGGCATCACCGGAGACAATGCCGTCCTCCAGGATGCCATTGTTTCTCCTAAATAATAGATTTTTAGAGAATAAGGGCGCGGCCGATTGGCCGCGCCCTTATATCACGCATAGAACTAATCAATACCCGGTTCTGGGCAGAGGCACCGCCGGCTGATAGACTTTCGTTACCCACCGGCTAGTGGCCATGATCCACTGGCCGTCATGGACACCGCCGGCATCCGCCTGGTTGATAATCTGGCTGCCACCGGTGAGCCACTGGCTGGCCGTGCAATACACAACGGGAGCCTCCACCTGCCGGAAGTTGGCCGGCACGATCCCGAACACCACCATGAACTCCGTCACCTTCTCACCGGAAGCAAGGCCCAGGGCCGCCGGTGAGGCATCCAGCACATAGTTC
>DWXY01000157.1 GCA_019118935.1 Candidatus Oscillibacter pullicola | reverse complement strand
AGGCGCGGTCATTACACCGAGAAAGATCCTCGCGGCGCCCCACGCCCAGGGCAATCTGCAGATCCCCGTGACGCTGCGGCTATATTCCGCCGCGGAGGATCCCGATCCGCTGGAAGTGCGGATAGACCCCGGAGATTACCGGTATGCGAACGTGGTGGAGGGCCATGTGGTCTGGGTGCACCCTGTATCGGTGCAGACGCCGGGGTGTCGGATGGAGCGCCTGGGCGGCACACTGTCGGTCACGGACGCCCGTGGTAACTGCCAGACTTTCTCCTGCGCGGGACTGGAAATCATCGGTTTTGCCCCGGAGGACCAGGAGCTGGGCTGGGTGCTGCTGAGTGAGCACGGGGCCGACTATTCCGCCTATTCCCACCGCCTGACCTATGGCACTGCTTTGCCGGACGATCGGGTGCCCATAGTACAGGCGGAGTTCCGGGAGGCGGAATGCCTGCTGCTGGACCAGCACGGATATGTGCACTCCAATCTCTATCCAGTCAGCGGGCACCGCGTGACGTCCCTGCGCAACTTCCAGCGATAACGGAGAGGAGGACAGCAATGAAAAAGGACCAGATTCGTGTGATGGACCGGCTGATCGGGCAGTGCCGCGAGGCATATCAGGCGCGGACGCCTCTCATCATGGTGGACACGGAAGAAGTGGAGCTGATGCGGCGGCTGGCCCGGGAGGGCGGCCTGGTGGATCTGCTCCAGGCGGCCGGGCAGGACGCCTATTACGGACATTATTACGCGTATGTGGGCATTCAGCCCGACAGTCTGGAGCTGTGCAGCAACTTTTTTGAGGACACCGAGCCGCTGGAGGAGCTGAGCGAGCACGGTGGGAGCATGTCCTACGAGAAGCCCTCTGCCCTCTTTCTGCTGCATCTGACGCAAAATGTCCGCAGCACGGTGAACAAATCGGAAGGGGACCTTCTGGCCGCCCTGCGCCGGTATGTGAACCGCTATGTTTCCTGCCGCAACGTTTCCTCCCCCCTGCGCAACAGCTGTGTGCTGCTCTACGGTGATCCCGGGCTGCTGCCCAGGGACCTCAAGCCATACACAGAGGTCTTTACAGCGGAATATCCCAAGACCTGGGAGATCATGGAGATCATCTGTGCGCTGGCGGCAGAAAACGGCCATCCCTATGAGAATTCCGACGATGCCCGGGAGCTGGCCCTGCAGATGACAGGCTTCAGCCTGATCCAGGTGGAGCGATTTGTACAGCGGCTGCTGTGGGTGGACAGCGAGGACGGACAGCCGCTGCTGTTCAGTAAAAAGCGGGAAGAGCTGCTGCTGGACGCCAAGGCGCAGGCAGTGAGAGGTTCCGGCGGATTGCTGCAGCTGTACCGGGAGAATAATCCGCCCCCGTCCAAAGTGCCGGAGCAAAAGGCGGGCCTTTCTGCGGAAAAGCCGCCCGCCGATGACCTGGCCGCCATGGATGCCTACAAGCGCTGGGCCCAGGAGGCCGGCAGACGCATGGACCAGAAAAACCGCCACGAGTACACCCTGACCAGGGGCGTTCCAGCCCTCAAAGGCGTGCTGCTGTGCGGCGTGCCGGGGTGCGGCAAGTCGGAAGCTGCCAAGATCCTCTGGCGCCAGTGGAAAACGCCCATGCTGCGGATGGATATGGATCAGCTGATGGGGGGCCTGGTGGGAGAATCCGAGCGGAATCTGCGCCAAGCCCTGGCCCAGGCGGAGGCCATGGCCCCCTGCATCCTCTGGATCGACGAGCTGGAAAAGGGGTTCAGTGGTGCGGCGTCGGCCGGCGGAGATGGCGGTACTTTCAAGCGAATGTTCGGCCGTCTGCTGACCTGGATGCAGGAGAATACCAAGCCCTGCTTCATCTTTGCAACGGCCAATGACATCAGTCAGCTTCCGCCGGAGTTTTTCCGCAGCGGCCGCTTTGACGCCCTGTTCTCCGTGTTCATGCCCACCAACAACGAATGCAAGAATATCTTCAAGGAACACATGCGCCGAGCTCAGAACCTGCGGGAAAAGGCCGCCAAGGAGCAGGGAATCGGCGGCAGAATTCCTCCGCTGTTTCAAGATGACAAGGACATGGGCTGCTTTACTGACGGTGCCCTCCAAAAGATCATGGACGTGGTCATGGAGGGAAAGAACCCGGAGCGGCCGGATGGCGTCAAGTTCCTCTCCGGTGCGGATATCCAAAAGATTACCCTCTGTGCCCTTACCAAGATCCCCGACAGCAAGCTGGGAGCCCCCATCGACCTTCCCACCTGGCTGGAGGCCCTGCGAACAGTGATTCAAGACCCTGCCACTACCACGCTGGGCAGCAGCAGTGCCAGCCTGGATCAGATCGCGGCAAATTATGTCCGGCTGATCCGGGGAAATTTCGCCCCTGCCTCTAGTAAGGACCAGGTGCTTTTTCAAAAGGAGTTTTACACTTGCCGCGTAACAGAGCAGAAAGAGGTCGTGGTTCAGTACACCGGGGCGTGCACCATGACCCAGCCCTATGACCGGGCGCTGTTCAACGCACTGCGGGGCCGGATCGAAACCATCGGGTCCCGGGTGGAGGCCAATGCCCTCCGCCGCCTCAGCGAATAGGACACCCGGATTGCTTCGGTGGCGTTTTTTTCCCCGCCGAGCGGTAGATCCGCCAGGGGCTTTTCGGTAGAATGGAGCTATCACAAGGAGGGATCTTTCGGTATGAACATGACAGCACAGGAACGGGCGGCACTTGTACGGCGCTCGGCATACGCCTGGAGCGTTCTCCAGGAGGGGACGGACGCCCGGGAGGTTCTCAGTGACCTGTACTGCAACAATCTGACGGACAAATCCCCCGCACAGGGGGCGCTGATGACCGGGGAGCTTGTGCAGTGGATGGCGCAGTTTCAGGATTGCTATGACGCGGTACTGGAGGATCCACGGGGCTATCCGGCACATGTGCTGAAAGAGGAATTGGGTACTTTACCCCTGGAGCAGCAATGCCAGGTCCTGGACCGGCTGATCCGGGCCTGGGGCCCCGAGGAGCGGCCAGCGGCGGAACATCCTGTCAGCCTCCGGACGCGGGACGCGCTGCTGGAGGAGGTGCTGGGGTATCTTGACAGCGGGGCGGATGCCCTGGAGGAGTATCTGCCTCCCGCAGAAGCGTCTGAGCTTCAGGAACGGGATCGGGTGAAAGCCGTCTGCGGCGAGGATCTGACGCTGGCGATGAACACCATGGTCCTCTACACCATGGCGCAAAACGGAGAGCTGCCCCCGATGCCTGGGAATGGATCCCTGGCACAGACGGCCATCGGAGTGTGCGGGGAGGATCTGATGCGCGGCATCTCCCGAGATGAGCAGAGCGGCTATGTCCGGCAGGAAGAAACTGCGCAGCGGCGATGCGCGCTGCTCACGGCCTCTCGAATCACGCTGCTGCAGGCGGGCGCGGCGCTGACGGGAGGACTGGCTGTGCTGACGCTGCTCCCGCTGGGACTGTTGGGTACACTAGGCACCTGCGGAGCGCTGCTGGCCGCCGTGGGAGCGGTCATGACGGAAAAATTCCGGAACGACTCCCGGATGCTGGCAGACGAGGCAGACGAGCTGCCGCGGCTCCCTCTGGAGCTGCCCCACCGCGCGGCGCCCTGGTCCGGTGGGAGCCGGGAGCAGACGTCCCGCACGAATGTATCCCATGAGGAAGCGGAGCAGGCCGAGGTACAGGATGTTTCGGAGGAGTTCCTGTTCCGTCCGTTTTAAAGGCCAGAAAGGAGGTGCCTCCATGCTGAACGGACTAAGACTTACAACCCCGCTGGAGCGGGAGTGGAGGCGCTTGACGCGCCGGGAGCAGGCCCTGGAGCAAGCGGCGGTCGAGGCGTCAGCTCCCAAATGGAGGGAAGACCTGGAGTCCCGGGTGCCAGAGAAGATCCTGGCCGGGTTACAGGCGGCGTTCAGCAAGGGCTTCTCCCTGGTGTTTCAGCGGGGATCCCCGCTGTTGGAGCGAGCCTGCCGGACAGAGGAGCTGCGCCAGCAGCACCAGGATCTGGACCGTGCGGTGCTCCGGTACGGGCGGCGCAGGGACCTGCGGAAGCTCAAAGGCGCCAGCCAGCGGGCACAACTGGGGAATCTTGCCGTTACCACCGCTGAGGGCATTGGCCTGGGGGCGCTGGGAATCGGCATGCCGGATATCGTGATTTTCCTGGGGATGCTTCTCAAGGGCGTTTACGAAACGGCACTGCACTACGGTTTCCCCTATGACACGCCCCGTGAGCGGCTGCTGATTTTGAAAATGATGGAGGCTGCCGTCAGCAGAGGACCGGAGCGCAAGCGCTGCAACGCGGACGTAGATCTGCTTCTGGCCTCAGATCGCTCCCCCTCTCCGGAGGAACTGCAAAGGCAGCTCCGGCAGACAGGAAACGCCTTTGCGGCAGAGATGCTGCTGGTAAAATTCGTGCAGGGACTGCCTTTGGTAGGGGTGCTGGGCGGAGCTGCCAACCCCCTCTATTACAATCGTGTGATGCGGTATGTGCAGCTCAAGTATCAAAAACGCTACCTTCAGGGAGTTGCAAAGCACCGTGGAATTTACCTTCGCTGAGGGTGAATTGCGGATGTACGTTTCTAAGGGAAAATGTCATGAATAATATGGAGAAAAACCAAATGGGGCGCGAAAAATCCACATCATTTCAAAGTTATGATAAATTCCGAATCCTTTCTCCCAACGATTCCTCGTTCTCCACTCCCCTGTCCGGTATACCGCTCCACAAAGAATTGGACCGGTTCCAAGGATGTCTGGTCGGCGGTGCGGTGGGAGATGCATTGGGTTACCCAGTGGAATTTTTACCGGAGCCGGAGCTGTTTGCGCGATTTGGGGCGACAGGGATCACTTCCTACGCATTAAAGGACGGAACTGCCAGGATTTCCGATGACACCCAGATGACACTGTTTACCGCCAATGGACTTCTTTTCGGCACCGCTCGTGGTCGTATGCGCGGTATCATGGCGCCGTACGCCAGCTATCTTGCCACTGCCTATCGGGAGTGGTACAAAACCCAAATCTCATCCAGCCCCATTACCAGCAAGTTCAACTGTTCCTGGCTGCTGCATGTACCGGAGCTGTATGCAGAGCGTTCGCCCGGAGATACCTGCATGGGGGTTCTAGGTGGAGATTATACCGGGACCCCCGAGGATCCCATCAATTTCAGCAAGGGATGCGGCGGCGTCATGCGGGTAGCGCCCATCGGCCTGTACTTTGGAACGAGCCATCCCTTGGCTGCAGATATGCTGGGGGCGGATGCGGCGGCGCTGACCCACGGACATGAGATGGGCTATATCCCTGCCGCCATGCTGGTACATATCATCCGCCTGGTTTCCCACAATCGGGAGATCACTCTCAAGGAGGCAGTTCTGGATGCCCGGGCAGCCATGGAGATCCTGTTCGCCGGCAGGAAACATCTTCCCGCATTTTTACAGCGGATGGATCAGGCTGTGACCCTTTCGGAAACGGATGGGGACGACTTGACGGCAATCCATCCTCTGGGCCGCGGCTGGTGTGGGGATGAGGCCCTTGCCATAGCAGTCTACTGTGCGTTGAAGTATTCTGGGGATTTTGAACAGGCAATCATAGCCTCTGTCAATCACCGGGGGGACAGCGACTCCACCGGTGCCATCACCGGAAACATTCTCGGCGCCTATTTGGGGCTGTCCGGAATCCCGGGAAAGTATCTGGAAAATTTGGAATTGCAAGACGTGATTTTAGAGTTGGCGGAAGACCTGTATGACGATTGTCCGCTTCGCGGTAACAGTGAGCCGCAGGATTCAGAGGCGGCACGCTGGTACGAAAAGTATGTCACTGTGACGTACCGGAAGTAGGGTTCGCCGGCAACTGGGTTTGGAGGGCTTATGAGAATCCTTGCAATGAGTGATCTGCACCTGAGCAAAAAGCCCTGGCAGGTGCGGAAGGCTCTGCGGATGGGGAGCAACGCGGATCTGGTTCTGCTTGCGGGTGACCTGGTCAATGACGGTACCCCGGAGCAGTGGGCGTGTATGCACACCTGCATTGCGGAGGTTCTGCCGGATACGCCGGTTCTGGCTGTCGCCGGAAACCATGACTATCCCCGCTCCCCCAGTCCAATGATCCGCCGTGAGATCTGTGATTATCAATCGTTGGCAGAGTGGCTGCTGGGACGTCAATCCTATCCGGCCACGGTGGACAGCTGCGGTGCCTGGGCAATTCATTGTGGGGAAGCCGAAATCCTGGGGCTGAATTGTGTGACCCACTGGCGGAAATTTCTGTTCCCGCAGGAAGCGCAGCTCCGGTGGCTGGAAACCCGTTTGAACGAACAACGCGCTCCATGGCGGATCATCCTTTGTCATGCACCTCTTTTGGCCCACAACCCCCAACGGACCGACAGGCCTTATCTGCACCGGAATAAACAGCTGCAGGAGATCCTGAACGCACACAAAAATGTGATCTTCCTTTCCGGCCATACCCATATATCCATGGAAAGTGCAATCCCCTGTGTGGAGTATGAGGAGAACAGGAACCACATTTATATCAACGACGGCAGCATCCGGCCCACCACCTTGCTGCAGCAGGATGGCAGACCTGCGCAAAAACCGGCAGATGGAAATATTGTGGAATTGCTGCTGGAAGGGAACCAACTGACGCTTACCGCCTATTCTACCAGAACCGCGGAACCTCTTCCGGAAATTCAGTACCGCTTTTTCCGCAAGTCAGAGTGCTAGGGACACCCTCCATAGGCGCTCCACATTTACCGTCGGAACAGGTGCGCCGGAAGGAAATTGTCTAGATTCATATGTGGAAGGGAGCTGTCACACATCATGTCAGATTATGAAAATCAGCGCAGCAGAGCTGTTTCACCAGTCTTGGGAACCAAAGATGCCGTGGTGGATGAACAGGGTGCCGCCGTCATTCCGGCGGGAACCCGGGAGATCTTTGACATGGCCTTCCAGGAGAATCCCCAACTGATCCGCGTGGTACTGCCGGACTCTGTAAGAAAAGTGGGGAGCCGGGCCTTCGCCGGGTGCGAAAATCTGCGGGAGGTACATCTCAACGAAGGGCTGGAGATTCTGGAGGGCAATGTGTTCAACGGATGCCCCCGTCTGGAAGAGCTGATGCTGCCGGCCAGCCTCCGCCAGGTCCACGCCTACGCTTTTAACCACACCAGCTTCCGGGCGCCTGTGTATGACCGGTCCGGAACGATCCTGTATCACTATCCCGAACAAGCACCGGTCACATTTTTTGCCGTTCCTCAGGGGGTACAGCGTTTGGCCCATGGGGCATTCCTGGGATGTGCCGCACTGGAGGAAGTCCGCCTTCCGGAGGGTCTGGAGGTCATTGAGCGAGAAGCTTTTGTCAATACGGCCATCCGCAGCATCACCATCCCGTCCTCCGTAAAGGCGGTGGAGGGCTTTGCCTTCTGGAATTGCCGGAATCTGGTGCAGGTGGAGCTGCTGTGCGACGGTCATACAGCCAACGCCTATGCCTTTTACCAGTGCCCCGGTGTGCGGCTCCGGCAGCAAGGGCAAGAAGTACCGCTTCCCCAGCAGCTTCGGCTCCAGGGGGTGGACCTTCTGGGAGTGCCGGACAAGCTGGAGGTGCCCAAGGGCAATTTCTGGAACAAGAGGGCGTTTGTTGCCCACGCGGCCCGGTGCGCCCAGGGGGATCCCGTTGCTATGCTGGAATTTGCGACGTACCTGGAGTCCCTGGGCACACACCCGTTCTTCTCCTGCGCCGCCAATTTCTGGCGGTACCGATCCAGTCTGTATGGGGAGCCCGCCGCGACCCGGTGGGTGGAGCAGTGGATGTCCCAGCACCCACAGCAGCGGATTCCTGCTGCCATGAAGTCGTTTCTGCTTGACAATGTAGATGGCTTGCGACTGCGGGCACTGGGATTCCTATTCTTTGATCCACAGCGGAACTACCGTCTGAACGGTCTGGATTGCGACGGTATCGTCCAGGTATGCTCCTGGAGTGGTTGGGACGGCCCCGCCGAGGATGGCTTTGGACGGGAGGAGCTGTACGACTGGTGGTATCTGGATGAGCATCTGACTCCGCTTCCGGGCGTGGAGATGCTTCATGCCTACTCTGACCATGAAGCATGCGTCCTGCGGGTGCGGTTCGAGGCGCAGCACGCAGCCGCCGCCAGGACAGTCCGGGAACGGAGGCAAAGGAAACCGTCAACAAGGAGGGAGTTGCTGTGACGAAGATCCGGGATGGGATCTATGGACTGTGCGTTGCAGACGCATTGGGCGTACCTGCGGAATGCCGTACCCGGGAAGATCTGCGGCAGCACCCCATCACCGGGATGACCGATGGAGGCATCCGGGGACAGAACGTGGGCTTTTGGTCCGACGACAGCAGCATGACCCTTTGTCTGGCAAAGAGCATTGCCCATGTGGGCTTCTTTCACACCCATGATATTATGGAACGGTTTCGGCAGTGGTTTGAAAAGGGTGCCTATACGCCTGGAGGAACCTGCTTTGATTTTGGACACACCTGTGCCAAAGCGATCCATCGCTATCAGCGGGGGGTGACCCCCGCGCTGTGCGGAAGCAATAAGCCAGAAGAAAACGGAAATGGTTCTCTGATGCGTATTTTGCCTGCTGCCTTTGTTCTGTACGGGAAATATGGGAAAAATGTTGCCGCATCTTCCAGGGCAATGCAAGAAATCCACAGAATTTCCGCCCTGACCCACCGGCATCCCTTGGCCC
>DWXY01000156.1 GCA_019118935.1 Candidatus Oscillibacter pullicola | reverse complement strand
ATTGATTATGTTTGAAATGAGACCTTACCGCAGAAATTCCATGAGCACCTGGAACCCCTTCTCCCAGATGGAGGAGATGGAGCGCCGCTTCTTCAACAACGACTTCTTCTCCGGCCGCGGCCTGGCGGAGTTCAAGACCGACATCACCGACGAGGGCGACCACTTCGATCTGAAGGCGGATCTGCCCGGCTTCAAGAAGGAGGACATCCAGCTGCAGCTGGACGGCGACACCCTCACCATTCAGGCCCAGCGCCACTCCGAGCATGAGGACCAGGATAAGAAGAGCAAGTACGTGTGCTGTGAGCGCTCCTACGGCGCATACAGCCGGAGCTTCGATGTCTCCGGCATCCGGACGGAGGGCATTACTGCCTCCTACGAGGGCGGCGTGCTGGATCTGAAGCTGCCCAAGAAGACCGCCGAGGTCTCCTCCAGCCGGCAGATCAGCATTGACTAAAATCAAGGCAGGAAAAGACCCGCGGTGAATGCCGCGGGTCTCTCTTTTATGTCTATCTTCCCAGCGGCAGAAACGACTGGAAGAGATACCGTCCAGCCTCCGTTTTTTCCAGAGTCAGTTCCGCACTGCTGCCGGTGAGGATCAGACGATTCCCTTCCCACCGTCCATCCGCGCAGACAAATAAGCTTGGGCTGGCATCGCTGGTGAAGTTATAGAAGGCGTCGCACTCCGGCAGATACATCAGGTCCGCGGTACTGTCCGGGATGGTTGTCAGGTCCGATGTGGTGATACCGGCGTGCTCCTCCAGGTAGGCATCCACGTCCGCCCGGCTATATTTGTGGATCGGCACCGGCATCTGATCCAAGTGATCGACATGAAAGGGCCAGCCCTCCGCCGCTTTCAGCGCCTCAAACTCCGGGCCGTCCTCTGCCGGACCGCCGCTCCCAAGGCCGAAATAGCGCAGAAATTCCACCAGGTCCATGTCCTCCGGTCTCTCATAATAAGGGGTAAAGAAGCTGCAGATCGGGTTGGTGTACAATCCGTCACCCCGTTCAAAGAAGGGCGCGAACGCCTCGTTCACCTAGGTGATCTCCTCCGCCGTCAGGGCATTGGGGGCCGCCGGTGTCTCCGGCACCGGTTCCTCTGTCTCCTCCTGCTCTGTCTCCAGAGGGGAGCTTCCCTGTCTTCCGGGACAGTCTCCACCCTGCCGCAGCCCGCGAACAGCAGCGCCAGAAGCAGGGCCAGTGTCCAGGTGCAGCATCTTCTGCGTCTGCGCATACGATTCCCCCCTTTTTTCACAGCATATCACGGGAAATGCCGCAGTACTTCACAAAACAGTCTCAAATTCCGTCAAATTTGTTACAAAGAAAAGGGGCCCCGGCGTTTCCTCCGGGGCCCCCTTGCTCATGCCTCATGTTCCACGGTGATCTGGCAGCTCTTCATGGCCGCAAGCGCGGTCCGATGGCTCTCCGGGGTGACGCCTGCGCAGCAGGCGGCATCCACCGCCACCTCTGCCTCCGGCAGGAACGCCTTCACCAGCAGGGCGTTGGAGATCACGCAGATGTCGGTGCAGAGGCCGATCAGCGTCACCTTTTCAATAGGCTCCCTTTCATTCTCCTTCGCCAGCAGCCGCCCCAGCTCCGCGCTGCCGAAGGCGGGCTTGTCCAGAATGGTCTGTCCCGCACTGGCCGGCCGGAGCTGTTCCACGATCTCCCAGCCCTCGGTCCCCCGGATACAGTGGGGCACGGGCAGATTCCGCCCCTCCTGGGTATGGAGATAGTCCGCCCCGTGGGTGTCCCGGGTGAAGAAAATCCGCTCCCCCCTGCGGATGCCCGCCGCCACCTGCTCCGCCGCAGCAGGCACGATCTGCCGCGCCTCCGGTGTCCCCAGGGCGCCGGACACAAAGTCGTTCTGCATATCCACAACGATCAGGATGTTCATGTGTTCTCCTCCTTTTTTTCATCATAGCAGACGCCGGGCCGGGCCGCAAGATCTTCCGCGGGCGGGCAGGGAAAAGAATATTGACTTCTCTTTCCATCCGGTTTAAGATATGGAATGTCTGTCCGCCGTATTCTTCGGCGAATGTGAAAAAGAGAAGGAGAGAGAAGTTTGAGTCGCGAAAGTTTCCGATCCCGACTGGGATTCATTCTGGTAAGCGCCGGCTGCGCCATCGGCATCGGCAATGTGTGGAAATTTCCCTACGTCACCGGTGTCAACGGCGGCGGCGTGTTTGTGCTGTTCTACATCATCTCCCTGATCATCATGGGCGTTCCCATCCTGACCATGGAGCTGGCGGTGGGCCGGGCCAGCCGCAAGAGCGCCGTGCTGGGCTACAAGGCCCTGGAGCCCAAGGGCAGCCGCTGGCACATCCACGGCTGGCTGTGCGTCATCGGCTGCTGCCTGCTGATGATGTACTACACCACGGTCTCCGGCTGGATGCTGGGCTACTGCTTCAAGTTCGCCTCCGGCACCTTCAGCGGCATGCAGCCCTCTGACGTAGACACGGTCTGGACCGATATGCTGGCCAACCCCGGCGAGATGACGCTCTGGATGGTGATCATCGTGCTGGCGGGCTTCATCGTATGCAGCTTCGGCCTGCAGAAGGGCCTGGAGCGGATCAGCAAGTGGATGATGATCTGCCTGCTGGTGCTGATCGTCATTCTGGCCGTCAACAGCCTGACCCTGGACGGCGCCATGGAGGGCGTGAAATTCTATCTGGTGCCGGACTTTGAGCGGGCCGCGGAGGTCGGCATCGGCAACGTGATCGTGGCCGCCATGAACCAGTCCTTCTTCACCCTGAGCCTGGGCATCGCCGCCATGGAGATCTTCGGCAGCTATATGTCCGACGCCAACCGCCTCCCCGGCGAGGCCGTGCGGATCTGCTGCCTGGACACCTTCGTGGCCTTCATGTCCGGCATGATCATCTTCCCCGCCTGCTTCAGCTTCGGCATCGAGGCGGACAGCGGCCCCTCCCTGATTTTTATGACCCTGCCCCGGGTGTTCGTCAGCATGACCGGCGGCCGGCTGTGGGGCGCCCTGTTCTTCCTGTTCCTGACCTTCGCCAGCTTCACCACGGTGCTGGCGGTGTTCGAGAACATCATGGCCAGCTGCATGGACAATTTCGGCTGGTCCCGGAAAAAGGCCACCATCGTCTGCGGCATCTTCATGCTGGTGGCCAGCATGCCCTGCGTGCTGGGCTACAACCTCTGGTATTTCGAGGCGTCCCTGCCCAGCGGCGCCACCGGCCAGGTCCTGGATATCGAGGACTTCCTGGTCAGCAACCTGCTGCTGCCCATCGGCTCCATGATCTATCTGCTGTTCTGCGTCAGCAAGTGGGGCTGGGGTTTCGACAACTACCTGGCCGAGGCCAACAAGGGCACCGGCCTGGGGATGTCTCCCAAGTTCAAGATCTACTTCCAGTTCATCCTGCCCCTGCTGATCCTGGTGATCCTGCTGGTGGGTCTGGGCAGCTGGGGCTGGCGTGCCCTCGTCTGCGCCGCTGTGGCCGTGTTCGTGTGGTTCATGGCCCGCCGCGGCTCCTCCAAATCCACCATTTGAGCGAACTGATCTGTCAAAAGAGAGGACCGTCTTTGACGGTCCTCTCTTTTGCATCTCACGGCAGCTCCGCCTGGAACAGCCCGTGGCGGGAACAGCAGAGGTACAGCTTCGCCCCGCCCCGCAGCTGAGGGATGCGGAACTCGCTGCCCTGCTCCGGATACAGCCGCGCCAGCAGCAGCCGGTCCGGTGTCACGCAGGCGGCAAAGCGGATATAGTGCCCCTTGTCCATGGGGTGGTGGAAGGTGACATACCAGTCCTCCTCCACCTCCTGGACCGTCACGGCGTGGTCCGGGTCTGCGGGCCGGACCTCCAAAGGCTCCAGCCGCCGGCCGCAGCAGGAGAGCTGTCCCCCCGCCGCGGCTGTCAGGATGTTGCCGCAGTCCGGGCACACGTAAAACTGTATTTTTTTCATATTTCCTCCATCCGGCGCCGCCGGGAGCAGGTCTCCGTCCAGAATCCCCTCCACGCTGACGCCAAAAATCTTCGCAAGGCGCGGCAGCATCCCCACGTCCGGGCAGCCCTGGCCCCGCTCCCACTTGCTGACGGCCTGGGCGCTGACGCCCAGCAGTTCCGCCGCCTGACGCTGGGTCCAGCCCCGCTCCAGGCGCAGGCGCCGGAGCAGCGTCCCGGTGTCTTGGTCATGCATCTCTTCTCACCTCTCCCACAGGATACCCGAAATTCCGCCGGAACGCAAGCAACGCTCCGTTGAGTCCGTGTGGCCCCGCAAAATGTCCCCGTACCGCTTCTCCCGGGGCCGTTTTCTTGGCGACTCCTCCGAATTTGCAGGAAGCGAGGCTTTTTCCTGCAAAATCACTTTTCATCCGGACGGTGATATGGTATATTGGGTGGGAGAAACACGGCTCCCCCGTGACACACAGGAGGTCTTCTGATATGATTACACTTCACGACAGCGGCGTGTTCCTGACGGGCGGCGTCCCCGCTGCCGCCGGCCCGGTCTCTCCGGAGGAGGGGCGGAAGCGGACCATGGCCTGGTCCATTCTCCAGGCCCACAACACCTCCGGCGATCCGGAGCACCTGCAGATCCGCTTTGACGCCATGGTGTCCCACGACATCACCTATGTGGGCATCATCCAGCAGGCCCGGGCCTCCGGGATGAAGGAGTTCCCCATCCCCTACGCCCTGACCAACTGCCACAACAGCCTGTGCGCCGTGGGCGGCACCATCAATGAGGATGACCATGTCTTCGGCCTCTCCGCCGCGAAAAAGTACGGCGGCATCTATGTCCCCGCCAACCAGTCCGTCATCCACTCCTATGCAAGAGAGCAGATGGCGAAGGGCGGCGCCATGATCCTGGGCTCCGATTCCCATACCCGGTACGGGGCTCTCGGCACCATGGCCGTGGGCGAGGGCGGCCCGGAGCTGGCCAAGCAGCTGCTGAAAAACACCTGGGACATCAACTACCCCAAGGTAGTGCTGGTGTACCTCACCGGCGCGCCCCGACGGGGCGTGGGGCCCCACGACGTGGCCATCGCTCTGGTGAAGGCCACCTTTGCAAGCGGCTTCGTCAACAACTGCGTGCTGGAGTTCTGCGGCCCCGGCATCGCCAGCCTCCCCATCGACTACCGCAACGGCATCGACGTGATGACTACGGAAACCACCTGTCTCTCCTCCATCTGGGAGACGGACGGCGTCACCAAGGGGTTCTATGAGGCCCACCAGCGGCCGGAGGACTACCGGGAGCTCCACCCCCAGGACGGTGCGTATTACGACAAGTACATCGAGATCGACCTCTCCAAAGTCGAGCCCATGATCGCCCTGCCCTTCCACCCCTCCAATGCCTGGACCATCCACGAGTTTCTGGAGAATGCCGCCGACATCCTGGCGGCGGTGGAGGCGGATGCCCAGAAGCGGTATCCCAAGGCCCATGTGAAGCTCACGGACAAAATCCATGACGGCGGCGTCTGGGCGGACCAGGGCGTCATCGCCGGATGCGCCGGCGGCCTGTTTGACAACATCACCGAGGCGGCGGACATCCTCCGGGGCGGCTCCACCGGCAACGGCGCCTTCACCCTGGACGTATACCCCACCAGCGTGCCCGTCAGCCTGGAGCTGACCAAGATCGGCGCCACCGCGGACCTGCTGGAGACCGGCGCCGTCATCAAGCCCAGCTTCTGCGGCCCCTGCTTCGGCGCGGGAGACGTGCCCGCCAACAACGGCCTGAGCCTGCGGCACACCACCCGGAACTTCCCCAACCGGGAGGGCTCCAAGCCCGCGGAGGGCCAGTTCGCCGGCGTGTGCCTGATGGACGCCCGGTCCATTGCCGCCACGGCCCTGAACGGCGGCAAAATCACCGCGGCCACGGACATCGACTATGAACCCGTCCACCACGACTACCACTTCGACAAGGGCGTCTATGACCGGCGGCTGTACTACGGCTTCGGCAAGGCGGATCCCAGCGTGGAGCTGGTGATGGGCCCCAACATCACGGACTGGCCGAAGATGCAGCCCCTGGCGGAAAATCTGCTGGTGGAGCTGGCTGCGGTGCTCCACGACCCCGTCACCACCACCGACGAGCTGATCCCCTCCGGCGAGACCTCCTCCTACCGCTCCAACCCCCTGCGGCTGGCGGAGTTCACCCTGTCCCGGCGGGAGCCGGCCTATGTGGGCCGGGCCAAGGCCGTGGCGGAGATCGAGACGGCCCGCCTGGCCGGAAACGCCCCGGAGAAGCTGACCTCCATCCTGGACATGGTGGGCGACGGCGAGGCGCTGGCCAAGAACACCCAGTTCGGCTCCTGCGTGTTCGCCAACAAGCCCGGCGACGGCTCCGCCCGGGAGCAGGCGGCCTCCTGCCAGAAGGTGCTGGGGGGCTTTGCCAACATCTGCTATGAGTTCGCCACCAAGCGGTACCGCTCCAACTGCATCAACTGGGGCATCCTGCCCTTCACGCTGGACGCGGGCACGCCCTTTGACTATGCCCCCGGCGACTGCGTGTTCGTCCCCGGCATCCGGAACGCCATTGAAAACGGCGTGGAGGACATCCCCGCCAAGGTCATCAAGGCGGACGGGTCTGTGGAGGATCTGATGCTCCACGTCAAGGGCCTCACCGATGATGAAAAGGAAATTATCCTGGACGGCTGCCTCATGAACTATTACGCAAAGCGTAATTAAAGAGGGGACTTTGTCCCCCCTTTACGCTCCGGCAGACCGGAGGTCTGCCTCCGCTATTCCCCCTCACCAGTCTGTGAACTGGTGGACGCCGCCCAAGGCGGCTAAGTCAAATCATTTTCGGCAGGCACAGAAGATGAATTGCCCCGCAGGGGCAA
>DWXY01000155.1 GCA_019118935.1 Candidatus Oscillibacter pullicola | reverse complement strand
GGTCCAGCTTGCCGGCCCGGGCGTCGGCGGTCAGGTCCCGGGTGAACTCCTTCAAGGTCTTGTTCTTGCCGTTGTCCTCCCTGGCGGGGGCGGCGCCGGACCGGCCGCTGCCGGCGGCCTGGCTCCGGGGCGTCTCATTGAGCTTCTGCATCAGGGCCGTGTACAGCTGCCGGGCGTCCACCCCGGCGGTGCGCAGGATGCGGACGGCCATGTTGTTGCCCTCCCGCAGGATGCCCGCCAGCAGGTGTTCCGTGCCCACATAGTTGTAGCCGCCCCGCATGGAGTCCTCCATGGCCAGCTCCACCACCCGCTTGGCGCGGGGAGTGAGGCCCTGGGCGGGATTGCTGCCGGGCAGGCCGGCGCCCACGCTCTTCTTGATGATCTCCACGATCATGTCGTCGGTGAGGCCCGCCTCCGTCAGAACGGTGTGGGCCACGCCCTCCTCTTCCCGGATCAGGCCCAGCAGCAGGTGCTCCGTGCCCACATAGCCGTGGCCCAGCTCACCGGCCGCCTCCTGGGAAAGCCGCAGGGCCTCTTCCGCCCTGGGCGTGAATTTGTTCTCATTCATGGTGTCTTACCTTCCTTTCCATGGGAAAGTCCCGTTTACTTGTTTTCCTTCTGCTCCTTGTGGGCGGCCTCCAGAGACCTGATCTGGTCCCGCAGCTCCGCCGCCCGCTCAAAGTTCTCCTGGTGCACGGCCTTCTTCATCTCCATCTTCAGCGCGTTCATCTGGCGCAGATAGCCGAAGCGGCTCTGGTCCTCCTGGCCCACCAGGTCGTCCTTCTTTTCCGGCTTCGTCTCCTGCTGCTGGGCGGGGGAGGCGCTCAGAGCCGGCATCTCGGCGAAGAAGTCGTCAAAGGGGTCCTCCAGCATCCGGTTCATCCGGCCCATCAGGCTGGGCATGGGAGAGAAGAAATCATCGAAGAAGCCGTTTCCAAAGAGGCTGTTCCCGAAGAGGTTCTGCATCATTCGCTGGCTCTGGACACCCAGCCGCTGGGTATAGCCCAGCTTCTCCGCGCAGTCGCTGCACAGGTGCTTCTCCTCCACATGGCCGTTCACGTTGCTCCGATACACAAAGGTAACTTCATTCTTACCACAATTTTCGCATTTCATAAATCAATTCCTCCTATCATCTGGAAACTGTGTGTGCTTATTGAAACATTTTTCCCCGCTGCCCGGGTCCCGGCTACACCTGCAGGATCAGCACCTGCTTCATGATGTCCGCCCGGATGGTGTCCCGACTCTCCCGCGGGACCGCGGCCAGGGCCTTGTCGCCGACGGCGGCCAGAAGGCTCCGGCCTGCGTTCTCCTCCAGTGCGCCGGCCTGGACCAGGTTGTTCAGGATGGCCCGGGCAGAGGCCAGGTCCACCTGGCTGCCCAGGGTGTTGATGACCTGCATCAGCAGCGTCTGGCGGTCCACCCGGACCCGGGTGATCCGGATATAGCCGTTGCCGCCCCGGCGGCTCTCCACGATATAGCCCCGCTCCGGGGAAAAGCGGGTGGACATCACGTAGTTGATCTGGCTGGGCACGCAGTTGAAGCGCTGGGCCAGGTCATTGCGCTGGACCTCCAGCACACCGCCGTCCGCCTCCTCCAGGCTCTCCTGCAGGAAGCTGGCAATCAAATCGGAAATTCCCACGGATGATTCCTCCCTTTCCTAAGAAGGTCTTGTCTTTTGACTTTGACTTTCTTTAACCTTTTGTTCTGTGCTTAGTATACCACGCCCGGGCAAAATGTCAAGAGCTAATCTTTGACTTTCTTTGACCTATTTGAAAACAATTTGTGAACGGTTAGTCTTGACAAACACCATTTTTGGACGCTTTCCCGTATTTTTTTCAAAATTTAACCATAGAATTTGAACGGCTGGTACTTGCTTTTTTCGATTTGTATGCTACAATAGGGGTACAATTCTGATGGAGGTGCTTCCCATGGCTTACAAAATCACTTCTGCCTGCGTGAGCTGCGGCTCCTGCGCGGACGCTTGCCCCGCCGGTGCTATCAGCCAGGGCGATGACCAGTACGTCATCGATGCTGCCGCTTGCCTGGACTGCGGTTCCTGCAGCGACACCTGCCCCAACGGCGCCATTGTCCCCGAGGAGTAATCGAGGATACATAAACGCCCGTAAGCGAATGCTTGCGGGCGTTTTTTGTCGTCTTCGGAATCTGTAAGAAATTTGTAAGCCTTTTGTCAAGGGAACCGTAAGAAAGCGGGCGTATGCTGGGTCTCAGCCGTTCAGGCAAATTCAAATAAGGAGACGAGACCCTATGAACACTTGGAAGCGATGGCTGGCAGCAGCGGTGCTGCCCTGCCTGCTGGCGGGATGCGGCGCCGCCGAGACACCGGCGAAGGACAGCGGCCCGATGGATCACCTGCTGGGCCTGACCCAGGAACAGCGGCTGGAGGACTACGACTACCTAGTCCAGACGCTGGGGGACAGCTATCTCTGCATGGGCGTCCGGGACCGGGACAACCCGGAGGACCCGTCGGCGGCCATCTTCCAGGCATACCGGGAGATGATCCAGGAGAGCGACAGCGACGAGGTATTCTACTCCGCTGTTTACAGCACGCTGTTCCGTCTGGGGACGTACGGCCACCTCGGGATCGTGGAGCTGGATGCGTACCGCGCCTACTGTGAGGCCTATGAGGACGGTGACATCCAGGACCGGGAGCACTGGCGGGAGGTGCTGACGGACCCGGTGACCGTCCGGGGCTATGAAAGGCTCCAGACGCTGCTGGACGCCTACGGCGAGGAGGACGGCGCCGTCAATTCAGCCGGTTCGGAGGAGCCTGCCGCCAACCTCCACACCCTGCTCCTGCCCGGCGGGGACGTGGGGTATGTGAAGATCGACAGCTTCCCGGCGGAATATGAGGACAGCTACGCTGCAGACCGGGCGGTGCTGACGGACTTCTACCGCCAGGCGGCGGACTGCACGGATCTCATCATCGACCTGACGGACAACTCCGGCGGAAGCGAGATCTACTGGCAGCAGCTGCTGGTGGCGCCCCTGACGGACCGCCCCCTCTCCTGCACCAACTATGCCCTGCTGGCGGAGAGCGGCAACAACCGGCCCTATATCCAGGAGGTATTCTCCCCGGAGGAGCTGCACCCCATCGCGGACCTGCCGGATCTGCCCAAGCTGGAGCGGGACGGCATCCAGGCCGCCACCCACTTTGTGGAGAGCACCCTCTCCGTGGAGCCGGCGGCGGAGCGGCCCCCCTTCCACGGCCGCATCTGGGTGCTGGTGGGGCCGGCGGTCTACTCCGCCAGTGAGTCCTTCGCCGTGTTCTGCCGGGAGACGGGCTTCGCCACGCTGGTGGGCAGTCCAACCGGCGGCGACGGCATCGGCGCCCTGGACCCGGTCTTCCTGCAGCTGCCCAACAGCGGCATCCTGGTGCAGTTCACCATGATGTTCGGCCTGAACGGCGACGGCTCCAGCAGCGAGGAGGCGGGCACCACGCCGGACATCCTCTCCCCCGCCGGGGAACCGGCTCTGGTGACGGCCCTGCGGGCCATGGAGGAAGCCGCATGACCGGCCCCTGCCTGGTGGAGAGCCGCGGCTTTTCCGGAGGAACGCCCCAGGGGCTGCCCGCCTGCCCTCCCCCATCCGCTGAATGCCCGGAGGCGTCCCGGGGCGGGCTCTCCCTCAATCAGCTGAAAGCCGTGGCAGTGGCAGCCATGGTGATCGACCACATCGCCTTCGCCTTTGTCCCCGACGGCACCCTGTTGGCGATTCTCCTGCATTCCATCGGAAAAATCACCGGCCCCACCATGTTCTTCGCCGCGGTGGAGGGCTGTCACCACACCAGAAACCTCAACCGGTATCTGCTCCGGCTGGCTGTTTTCGCGCTGGTCAGCTGGTTTCCCTTTCTGTACTTCCACTACGGCGGCGACCTGGCCGCCATCCAGCTGATGCGCCCCAATGTGATCTATACCATTTTTCTGGGCGTTCTGGCCGTATGCATCCGCAGGAGCCCGCGCCCCCCTTCTGGCTGGAAGGTCCTGCTGATTTTGCCCCTGCTCATCCTGGCCGTCCCGGCGGACTGGGGCTGCACAGGGGTGGTGATCATCCTGGTGTTCGACTATTATTATGGCAGCTGGAAGCACCAGGCGTTTGCCTACTGCATGGTGGTCATGCTGGACATGGGGGTGCTCTCCCTGCTGACCGCCCCCTTCTTCGGTCTGTTTTACGACCACGTGTTTACGATTGACTGGGAGCTCTACGCCTACTCCATCGAGTCCGTGGGGGCGTTTCTGCCGCTGCTGCTCCTCTCCCGCTACACAGGCCGGCACGGAACCAGCGGCGGTTTTTCCAAGTGGTTCTTTTATATGTTCTACCCCCTCCACCTGCTGGTCCTGGGCTGGCTCCGGGCCGTGCTGTAAGTCTCGGCCCTCACGACCCGCAGGGGCCTGGACCGGCGGGCGATGAGAGCATCGGCCTGCTGCAGAAACTTCCATCACCCACCGGGCCAGCGGCAGCAAAAAGAGAAGGAGAGAACATGCGGTGACCGCTCCGCGCCGTCCGCACGATCCGCCACAGGGCAGCAACTACAGGAATCGCAAAAGGCCCAAGCGTGCCTAAAGGCCAGACCAAATCGGCGCTTGCACCGATCGTCGCGCGGAGGGCCATTGCACCGGAGCGCGCCCAAGCGGCCTTTTCTTTTGAACCGTGCCCCCCATTGCAAGAATGATGATCTTCCATTATAATATGAATATAGACATCATCCAATGGGGGGATCGACTTGCAGCACTGGGAACTCCTCTGCCCCGGCGGACTCTCCTTCGTCTGCGATGACGGCCTGTTCCAGCCCAGTACCGACTCCTTTCTGCTGGGCAGCTTTCCCCGGCTGAAGCCGGGGCTTCGGGTGTGCGACCTGGGCAGCGGCACCGGACTGCTGGGTCTTCTGCTGTTCCAGCGCCAGCGGGCACTGTCCGTCACCGGCGTGGAGCTGCTGCCGGAGGCTGTCCGTCTGGCGGAGCAGGCCGCCGCCCGGAACGGCCTGACAGACCGCCTGATCTTCCGCCAGGGAGACCTGCGGGACATCCGCGGCCTGCTGCCTGCCGGTGGCTTTGACCTGGTGGTATGCAATCCCCCCTACTATCCCGCCGGGTCCGGCAGGCTGCCGGAGACGGAGGCCCTCCGGGCCGCCCGCTCTGAGACCGGCTGCACCCTGGAGGACGTCTGCGCCGCCGCAGCCTGGCTGCTGCGGTGGGGCGGGAGCTTCTGCCTCGTCCACAAGCCGGAGCGGCTGGCGGACCTGTGCTGCGCCCTCCGGACCCGGGGGCTGGAGCCCAAGCGGCTGCGCCTCGTCTGCCGCCGGGCGGGGGACGCCCCCTCCCTGCTGCTGTTGGAGGCCCGCCGGGGCGGACGGCCCGGGCTGGGCATCGCCGCCCCCCTCTGCCTGGAGGACGGGACCGGCCGCCCCACGGCGGAGCTGGACAACGCCTATTTCCGAACAAAGGAGACGAACGCATGAGCGGTATGCTGTATCTGGTGGCCACGCCCATCGGCAACCTGGGGGACTTCTCTCCCCGGGCGGTGGAGACGCTGGAAGCCGTGGACTTCATCGCCGCGGAGGACACCCGGGTCTCTGTGAAGCTGCTGAATCACTTTCAGATCAAAAAGCCCCTGGTGAGCTATCACGAACACAACCACGCCGCCGCGGGCCAGGCCATCCTGCAGCGGCTGCTGGCTGGGGAGTCCTGTGCTTTGGTGACGGACGCCGGCACACCGGCCATCTCCGACCCCGGGGAGGATCTGGTGCGGCTGTGCGCCGAAAACGGGGTGGAGGTGCTCTCCATCCCCGGCTGCTGCGCGGCGGTGAACGCCCTGGCGGTCAGCGGCCTGCCCACAGGGCGGTTCACCTTTGAGGGCTTCCTCACCGTCAACAAGAAAAGCCGCCGGGAACGGCTGGACTCTCTGAAAAACGAGGAGCGGACCATGATCTTCCACGAGGCGCCCCACAAGCTGCGCGCCACGCTGGAGGACCTGCGGGAGACCTTCGGCCCGGACCGGCGGGTGGCCCTGTGCCGGGAGCTGACGAAGCTCCACGAGGAGACCGTGCGCACCACCCTGGGAGAGGCGGCGGCCTATTACCAGGACAACGCCCCCAAGGGGGAATACGTGCTGGTGGTGGCGGGCTGCCCGCCCCGGGAGACCGCCGCCGTCACGCTGGAGGAGGGCACGGAGCAGGTCCTGCGGCTGGTGGCCCATGGAAGCCGGCTGAAGGATGCCGCCCGGGAGGTGTCGGCCCACACGGGTCTTTCCAAAAACGAGCTGTACGCCGCGGCCCTGGAGCGGTCATGACCCGCGCAGGACATGCGGCGCAGAAGACGCCCATGCGGAGAACTCCGCATGGGCGTCATGTTTTCAGCGCACAGGGGCGCTCACAGCTCTTTCAATTCCTTCAGGCACTTGGGGCAGATATTCTTCCCCTTGAATACCGTGATGTCTTTGGTGGCGTCGCAGAAAACGCAGCTGGGCTTGTATTTTTTCAGAATGACGGACGAGCCTTCCACATAGATTTCCAATGCATCCTTCTCGCCGATATCCAGCGTCCGGCGCATCTCGATGGGGAGCACGATCCGTCCCAGTTCATCCACCTTTCTGACAATTCCCGTTGATTTCACGATGTATCTCCTTTTTCAGCAATATGTCCTAACTATCATTTATAAGAACATATCACAGACGGTCGCATTTTGTCAATTTGATTCCAAAAATAAAGTGAATTTACCAATTCACTTTTCTAAAGTCTCGGCTGGTCTCTTTATATTTTTTGAGAGGCCGCCGGGCATCCGTCTCAAACACAGGGGGAATGACAATGGCAATGACCTGGATCTGGACCGGGATGGTGGTGCTGTCCCTGGTCTTCGGCCTGTTCACCGGGAATCTGGACGCCGTGGCCGACGCGGCCATGGACGGCGCCGCCTCCGCCGTGGAGCTCAGCGTCTCCATGGCAGGCATCCTGTGCCTGTGGAGCGGCGTCATGGAGATCATGAATGCCTGCGGCCTGTCCGCCGGACTGGCCCGGGCCTTCCGGCCCATTCTGCGGCGGCTGATGCCCCAGGCCAGCCGGGACGAAAAAACGCTGGCAGCCCTCTCCGCCAACGTGTCTGCCAATCTGCTGGGGCTGGGCAACGCCGCCACGCCCCTTGGGATTCAGGCGGCCCGGCGGATGGCCCGCGGCTGCGGCGGCACCGCCAGCGACGAGCTGTGCCTGCTGGTAGTGCTGAACACCGCCTCCATCCAGCTGCTGCCCGCCACCATCGCCTCCGTCCGCAGCGCCAGCGGAGCCCAGTCCCCCTTTGACATCCTGCCGGCGGTGTGGCTGGCCTCGGCCCTGTCGGTGACGGTGGGCATTCTGACGGCCAAGTTCCTGGCCGCGGCGGGGAGGTGCCGGCGGTGAATCTCAGTTCTCTCGTGATCCCCGTGCTGCTGGCCGGGGTGGCCCTCTACGGTATGGGAAAGCGGATAGACGTCTACGGGGCCCTGACCCACGGAGCCGAGGAGGGGCTCACGGTCCTTCTGAAGGTTCTGCCCGCCCTGGTGGGATTGCTGACCGCCGTGTCCATGTTCCGGGCCTCCGGCGCCCTGGAGTGGCTCACGGGCCTGTGCGCTCCGGCGCTGGAGTTTCTGGGCATCCCGCCGGAGACCACACCGCTGATGCTGGTGCGCCCCGTATCCGGCAGCGGCGCCCTGGCGGTCGGCTCGGACCTCATCTCCACCTACGGCCCCGACAGCTACATCGGCCGGGTGGCCGCCGTGATGCTGGGCAGCACAGAAACCACGTTCTACACCATCGCTGTGTACTTCGGCTCTGCCGGGATCATCCGCACCCGGCACACGGTCCCGGCGGCCCTGGCCGCGGACCTGACGGGGTTTCTGGCCTCGGCCTTCGCGGTGCGGCTGTTCTTCGGCGCCTGATGGGCGGCGCCCCGCGCCGTCAGGCCGCGCTGAGATAGGGCTCCAGCACGGCGGCGCCGCCGTAGGCGGAGGCGAACTCGCCGTCCACCAGATACCGCACCTCCTCCACCGTCTGCAGGGACAGCAGGGAGTCCGCCAGGGCTCGGAGGGCCAGGGACAGATCCGCCTCCTCCGGCAGGTCCGGCAGAGCCGCCGTGGGCAGGTCCACATAGCACGTGCTCTCTTCCAGCCGGACGGAGGTCACCTGGAACCCCTCCGGAATGGCGGAGAGCCAGTCCTTTTCCTCCGTCCCCTCCAGCAGGGCCTTGACCACGGCCCCGGCCTGCGTGTCCCCCTCGTACAGGTCCAGTGTCATCTCCACCGGCATCAGGCCGCCGGACTCATCCAGAAAGTACAGCGTGGCGTTCAGCGTGTCGATCACATCCTCGTTGCTGGAAAACAGGACATCCCTGGCTGTGAAGACCTGCCGGTCCCGGTAGGCCAGCGGCTGGCCCCGGACCGTCACGCTGACGGCGGAGATCTCCGGCAGCTGGGTCAGCGTCAGGGTGATGGCATAGTCCGCCAGGGCCAGCGCCACGCCGGAGAGCAGCCGGTAGCGGGAGGAGAGGTCCACCTTGGCCCGGGTGCCGTCCAGCTCCAGGGACAGCAGGGTGGTCTCCTCCGGAATGGCGCTGGTGAGGGTGGCATCCTCCGGCCCCGCCAGCAGCTCCGTCACCAGACGCTCCGCCAGCTCCCGGGTGTCCCGCACCTCGCCCGCCTCGATGTACAGCGGCTCCGCCCGCAGGGCATCGCCGCCGGGTGCGTGGGACAGGTCCGCCTCCAGGAAATAGAGGTCGTATGTCTCGCCCTCGCCGGAAATGCGGGGCTGCCCCCAGCCGAAGGCCGCCAGAAGGGCGGCGCACAGCAGCACCGCGATCCATCGCTTTTTCATGTCTGGCCGCCTCCTTCCCGCCAGGGCCAGCGGACGGTGAAGACCGCGCCGCCCCCCGGACGGTTGGCCGCCTCCACAGTGCCGCCCCGCTTTTCCACCGTGTCCCTGACGATGGCCAGTCCCAGACCCGTGCCGCCGGCGGCGCGGGACCGGGCCTTGTCCACCCGGTAGAACCGCTCAAAGATCCGGGGCAGGTCCTCCTCCGGGATGCCGGCGCCGTTGTCCTCCACCGTCAGCACCACCTGGTCCCCCTCCCGAAACAGGGAAACCTGAACCGTGCTGCCCGAGGGCGTGTACTTCACGGCGTTGTCCGTCAGATTGTAGATGATCTGGTGGATCTCGTCCCGGGTGGCCAGCACCGTGCAGGCGCCCTCCGCCCGATAGGTCAGTTCCGTTCCCTTCTCCTGGGCCACCAGGCTCATCATCCGCATCACCTGCTCCAGCACCGGCAGTGCGTCCACCACCACCGACCGCTCCAGCACGTTGCTGTCCAGCCGGGTCAGGCGGAGCAGGTCCTCGGTGATGCGGGAGAGGCGCTCCGCCTCCTGGCCGATGTCCGTGACGAATTCCCGGGCCGTCTCCCGGTCGATGTTCTCCGTCTGGAGGATGGAGTCTGTCAGCAGCCGGATGGCCGCCAGGGGCGTCTTCAGCTCGTGGGAGGCGTCGGACACGAAGCGGCGGCGGGCGTTCTCCGTGGTCTGGAGGCGATCCGTCAGGCTGTTGAACTCCTGGGCCAGCTGGGCGATCTCGTCGCGTCCGGGCACCTCCGCCCGGTGGCTGTAAGCGCCCTCCCGCACCTCCCGGATGGCGGTGAGCAGCTGGCCGATCTTCCGGGTCAGCGCCCGGGACAGCAGGCCGCTGAGACACAGCACCACCACCGCGATGCCGGCGGAGAGCCGCAGCAGATTGCTCTGCAGCCCCTCCAGCAGGGCGGCCTGCTCTGTGTCATACTCGTATGCGTATACGGCGCCGATGATCTGGTTCTGGTACAGCACCGGCGAGGCCGCCCGGCTGCGGAAGGCCCCGTCCCGGTAGCTGCTGGAGAACACGTCGTTCCCCAGCAGGGCCTGGACGATCTCCGTGTAGAAGCTGTACTCCCCCAGGGCGTCATTGGTCTCCCGGGTGTCGTAGAGGACTTTGCCCGCGCTGTCCGTCACCAGGATGCGGCTGAGGCCCGTCTCCTCCACCACCGCCATGGCCTGGGACACATTCTCCTCGGTCAGCCGGTCCAGGCCGGACAGGGAGTAGACCATCACGGACACACTGCTCTGGAGCGTGGTTGCCTTGGAGCGGAACACCAGATCCTGCGATACCCGCAGCGGATAGGTGTTCAGCAGCAGCAGCACGCCCGCAATGATCAGGATGTAGCTCAGGCCGAACTTGAACTGCAGGCTGTCCCAGATCCTGCCCTTATCCCTTGAAATAGTATCCAACTCCCCACTTGGTCATAATATACTCCGGCTCCGCCGGGTTCTTCTCCAGCTTCTCCCGCAGGCGGCGGATGTGGACATCCACCGTCCGGTAGTCCCCGGCGTAGGTATAGCCCCACACCACGTTCATTAGATTCTCCCGGCTGTACACCCGCCGGGGATTGCGCATCAGCAGTTCGATCAGATCGTACTCCTTGGCGGTCAGGTCCACGGTCTTTCCATCCCGGATGGCCACCCGCTCCTCCGTGTTCAGGGACAGGTCCCCCGCCGTCAGGACGGCGCCCCGGTTCCGCTGGGTACCGGCGGCCCGCCGCAGCAGCGCCCGGACCCGGGCTTTCAGCTCCAGAATGTTGAAGGGCTTGGTGACGTAGTCGTCCGCCCCGCACTCAAAGCCCATCAGCTTGTCCGCGTCCTCGCTCTTGGCGGTGAGCATGATGATGGGCACATTGGAGAACTCCCGGATCCGCATGCAGGCCTCCTGCCCGTCCAGCTCCGGCATCATCACATCCAGAATGATGAGGTCGAAGCGGCCGTTGCGGGCCAGCTCCACGGCAGAGGCGCCGTCATAGGCGCACTCCACCTCGTACCCCTCGTTCTCCAGGTTGAATTTCACGCCCTTGACCAGCAGCTTTTCGTCGTCAACCACCAGAATCCTCATTTGTCACCTCTCCTTTGCCGTTGTCCACGGTGACGCGGTCCTTCAGCTCGGCGAATTTCGCCTCCCCGATCCCGCTCACCTCCATGATCTCCTCAATGCTCCCGAAGGGGCCGTTGGCCTCCCGGTATGCGATGATCCGGCGGGCCAGGCTCTCCCCGATGCCGGGCAGCGTGTCCAGCTCCTCCGCCGTGGCGGTGTTCAGATCCACCGGCGGGAATTCCGGGGCGATGTCCTCCCGGGGGACCTCCACCTCCGTCTCAATGACGGCGCCCGGGACGCGGTCCTGCCGGTCCCGAAGGGACAGGCCCGCCAGGGCACACAGGAACACCGCCGTCAGCCCCAGCAGGATGATCTCACTTTTTGTCGGCCTTCCCCGTCCACTCACTGTTGAACTCCCACCCGTTTTTTGATATACTATGAGTTGAAATGTCGAATCGCGGCGCTTTTCGCCGCCGCTGCCGCGCGATGCAAGTTGATTATACCACAGATGGTAGGAGTTTGATATGAAAACACGCCGCTTTTTCTCTGTTTTTTTGCTGCTGATCCTGGCGGCCTGCCTGCTGGCAGGCCCCGCCTCCGCCGCGGAGGTGCCGGACCCCGCCATCCAGGCCAAGGCAGCCCTGCTGGTGGACGCCAACACCGGCCGCATGGTCTATGGGAAAAACGAGCATGAGGAGCTCTATCCCGCCAGCCTCACCAAGATCATGACCGCTCTGCTGACGCTGGAGGCAGTGGACGGCGGACAGCTGTCCATGGACCAGCAGATCACAGTTACGGAGAGCGCCCTGGAGGGGCTAGCGGCGGACGGCAGCACCGCCGGCATCCGGGCCGGGGAGGTGCTGACGGTGGAGCAGCTGCTGGAGTGTATGCTGATCGTCTCCGCCAACGAGGCGTGCAACATTCTGGCGGAGCAGGTCAGCGGCAGCGTGGACGCCTTCGTGGACGCCATGAACGAAAAAGCCGCGGATCTGGGGTGTGAGAACACCCACTTCGTCAACACCACGGGCCTGCACGACAGCCAGCACTACACCTCCGCCTGGGACCTGTACCTCATCACGGCGGAGGCCCTGAAGCACGACGACTTCCTGCGGATCTGCGACATGAAGAGCGCCACCATCCCCGCCACCAATCTCAGCGAGGAGCGGGTGCTCCACTCCACCAACTACCTGATCTCCAACTGGCGGGCCCTGGGGTATCTGGACAGCCGGGCCCACGGCGTCAAGACCGGCTCCACCTCCGACGCCGGCCACTGCCTGGTATCCACCGCCGCGGAGGGCAGCCTCTCCTTCATCAGCGTGGTGCTGGGGGCCGAATCCGTGACCCTGCCCAGCGGCGGCACCCAGGTCCAGAGCTTTTCCGAGACCTCCCGCCTCTTCGACTGGGGCTTTGAGAACTTCTCCTACCAGACGGTGCTGGAGGAGGCGGAGCTGGTGAAGGAGGTCAGCGTGGCGCTGTCCAAGGTGGACCACGTGTCCGTCCATCCGGCGGCGGATGTGGAGCTGCTGCTGCCCAAGGGCACTGATCCCGCCTCTCTGGAGCGGACGCTGGACCTGGAGAGCCCCGTGGACGCCCCGGTCACCGAAGGGCAGGCACTGGGCACGCTCTCCCTCTCTCTGGACGGGGAGGTGCTGACCACGGTGGACCTGCTGGCCTCTCACGATGTGGAGGCCTCCGGCCTGCTGCTGTTCGGACGGAACGTGCGGAACTTCTTCAGCTCCACCGCGGTGAAGGTGGTGGGCATCGTGCTGCTGGTGCTGGCGGCGGCGCTGATCGTCTGGAAGCTGACGGTGGGCCGCCGGCGCTACCGGTACGGCCGCAGTGTGCCCCGCCGCCGCGGAGGCGGCTACCGGGGCCGGAGACGGCATTGACACAAAAAGGCCCTGGGGCGGCTGCCCCAGGGCCTTTTTACAGAGAGCGGCGCAAAGCGCGGCCTGTTGAAATGCGGGATCCGCCGCAGGTGGATTCTTTGAACCCCTCCCGCTCCGCTCTTCACTCTTTCCAGGAGATCTGGAATCGAATTCAGGGGCGCACGGCGTGCGCCCCCGATTCCTCATTCCGGATCCCTCATTGTCACAGATACCGCACCAGCTCTTCCAGGGGCTTGCGGTCCGTGTGCAGGCGGGAGGGATGGGCGCCCTCCGCCGGATAGCCCATGGGCAGCAGGGCGATGGGCACCAGCCCCGCCAGCTCCGGGAACGCGGCGTGGAGCTTCTCCGGATCGAACATGCCCACATAGGTGGTGCCAAGGCCTAAGTCCGCGGCCTGGAGCATCATCTGGGTGACGGCGATGGCCGCGTCGATCTCGCCGTGGTTCTTGCCGTCGTCCTCCCGCTTCCATGCGGCCTCCGGGTCATAGGCCACCAGCAGCATCACCGGCGGGTGGAAGTGGGCGCCGGTGCAGCCGTCCACCTTCTCCAGCGCCTCCGGACTCTGGAGCACGAAGATCCGCTGGGGCTGCAGGTTGTGGGCGGTGGGGGCGTTGCGGCCACTCTCCAGCACGGCGGAGAGCTTCTCCGCCTCCACGGGGCGGTCGCTGAATTTCCGCAGAGAGTAGCGCTCCGCGGCCAGTTTCGCAAAATCCATGGGGATGCTTCCTTTCTGATGTAGAGATACTTGATTTTAGCACATCCCCGCGGCCGCCGCAACTGTTTTTCTCACGTCCCCTGGTTCGGCATCCAGCCGCTGCGGAGGACCTCGTCGCAGATGTCCCGGCAGCGGGTGTCGTAGAACTCGATGAACTTCAGGGAGTAGATGTCCGAGACGATGTAGCGGTCCCGACCCTCCTGGTAGATGGTCATGTAGTCGTTGCCCACATCGTACAGGATCCCCTCCCAGGAGGTGGTGTTCTGGGTCCCAACCAGGAAGGTGGCCACCACATAGTTGCCCACGTATTTCTGGAGCATGGCCTTCAGGGAGCCCCGGTAGGCCTCCTCCACGGAGATGGGGTCCGTGATGACCTCGCTGGGCAGGTTGTTCCGCAGGTCCAAGGTCCCGATGGGCTGGCCGCCCCGCTCCGCCGCGGTGGTCAGGCGGTCCATGGACCGGCCGGCGCCGGTGACGGTGCGCCCGGGTGCCTCCGGCATGGACGGGTCGGCGGGCATGGGCGTGACTTCGCCGGACCAGTCCGTCATTCTGGGCGCGGCCTGGGCCACGGGAGGCGCCCCGTTTCCGCCGTTGTAGATATTTTGATAGTGTGCCATTTCCAACACCTCTCAAGTCTGATAATACGCGTCTGTGGGATTATAGAAGCAGTGGTCGCCGATCCGGGTCTGCCAGTATCCCACCTCCGAGGGGAAGAAGGACCGGCAGGTGGGGCCGAAGGGGTTGTAAAACCACAGGGAATCCGCCACATCCGGCAGGCGGTTGCCCGCGATGGCCCAGTCGGCGATGTCATAGTGGATTTGTTCAGGTCTCATGTTGTAGATGTTCTGGGGGTTGTAGGCGCCGCCCTCCGTCTCGCTGGCGCAGACGAACTGATAGGGCTGAAAGATGATGTTGCGGATGCTGCCCTGCCCGACCCGGGCATACTCCCCGCCCTTGGCGTGGACCCGGTTCATCACCACTCCGGCCACCGCCTTCATGCCGTTTTCACCCTCTCCGCCCGCCTCGCACTGGATCAGGCGCGCCAGCAGCTCCCGGTCGGAATAAGCCATTGGTCGATCACTCCTCTGTCGGGGCCTGCCATACGTACCGAACGCCGGTCCGGCGGACCGCCGGGCCCGGACGTTTCACCCTCAGGATATGCGCGGGGGCGGCAGATGGTGCCGGGGCGGCCTCTCAGCGAAAAACTCGGTCTCGATTTTCTTTCCGGATGGACCGGCCCGGCCGGAATGTGGTATACTGGATTCTCAGCAACGAGACAGGAGGCCCACGGCATGGAAAATACGCCCCAGGATCTTGCACAGCTGCGGAGGGAGTTCCAGCAGTGCCGGAAACTATTCACCGCCTTTGGCGACGAGACGCGGCAGGACCTGCTGTGCGTCCTGCTCGCCTGCGACTGCCGGGGGCTCCGGAGCGCCGAGTTGGCCGGCAGGACGCACCTGTCGCGCCCCGCTGTCTCCCACCACCTGCAGGTCCTGCGGGAGGCAGGCGTGGTAAAGGCCCGGAAAGAGGGGACCCGCGTCTTCTACTATCTGGACCCGCAGGACAGTGAGATCGAAAACATGGCGCGCCTGTTCGCAGACATTCAGCGGATCATGAGAAACGCTCCGGACCGGAGCGGCGAGGATTGACTGCGGCTATCACAGGAGGAATACAGTTATGGATTTGTTCGAGGCCATGGAGCGCCGGCACACGGTCCGCTCCTACGAGGACCGGCCCATCGCGCCGGAGGCGAGAGAAGCGCTGCTGGCGTGCATCGCCCAGTGCAACCGGGAGAGCGGGCTCCATATCCAGCTTGTTCTGGATGAGCCCAGGGGGTTCGGGGGACTTCCGGCCCACTACGGGAAGTTCTCCGGCGTGAAGAACTACATCGCGCTGATCGGAAAGAAGTCCCCGGGCCTGGAGGAGGCCTGCGGGTACTACGGGGAGAAGATCGTACTGCGGGCCCAGCAGCTGGGCCTGAACACCTGCTGGGTTGCCATGACGTACAGCAAGGTCAAAACCGCCTTTCAGATCGCCCCGGGCGAGAAGCTCTGTCTGGTGATCGCGGTGGGCTACGGCGCCACCCAGGGCTCCGGGCACCGGGGCAAGCGGCCGGAAGAGGTGTCCAAGGCGGATGCCCCTGTGCCGGACTGGTTCCAGCGGGGCGTGCAGGCGGCGCTGCTGGCGCCCACAGCCATGAACCAGCAGAAATTCACCTTCACGCTCCAGGGCGACACCGTGGCCGCGAAGGCCGGAACCGGCTTTTACACCAAGGTGGACCTGGGCATTGCCAAATACCATTTTGAAATCGGGGCGGGGACCGCGCAGTTCCGCTGGGCTCCCTGACCGGGAGCCGGTCTTCCGGCAGCCTCCGCCCCTGTCAGGAGGATTTTGATGAATATCGAAACCATACAAGCCCCGCGGGGCGCCATCGCAGTGCTCTCCGGCGGGAAGGTGCAGATCACGGACGCGGGTGCGGCCCTGGACCTGGCCATGTCCGCCCGGTATGAGACCGGCGCGTCCAGGCTGGCCATCGACAAGCGCCTGGTGTGCAGTGACTTTTTCATTCTCAGCACCGGCGTCGCGGGAGACATCCTGCAGAAGCTGATGAACTACCGGTTCAAGGCCGCCATTTACGGCGACTACTCCCACTACACCAGCAAGCCGCTGCGGGACTTTATCCGCGAGTCCAATCATGGCAAGGACTTCTTTTTCGTGTCCACCATGGAGGAGGCCGTCCAGCGGCTGACGGACGCGGAGTGAGCAGCCCTGCGGCGGCGCAAAAGGGACGGCAGCGAAATCGCTGCCGTCCCTTTGTATCTTCTGCACGTTCGGTTTTCCGGGCGCTTAGGCTTTGGCCCCCCGCTGCTCCGCAATGGCCTGGCGGAACATCTCCTCCGTCTGACGGATGGATTCCTCCAGAGAGTACTGTCTGGCGTGTTCGGCGTAGCGGCGCTCCATCGCCTGCCGCTCCTCCGGGTGCTCGATCCACCAGTCGATGCGCGCCGCCAGGGCGTCCGTATCCCCGGCGGGGAACAGGCTCCGTTCGTCCAGGGCGAACTGGGGCGTGGCGGACCGGGGGGAATCGGCGATCACCGGCACCAGGCCGCAGGCAAAGGCCTCCATACAGCTCATGGCCTCGATCTCCGCGTCGGAGGTGTGGACGTACAGGTCCGCCATGTGGAGGATCTCCAGCAGGCGGGCAGGCTCATAGAACTCCATGACGATGGGGTTGGGGAGCTTTTCCGCCAGCCGCCGGTACTTTTTCTCCAGCGGGCCCTTTCCCGCCAGGATCACCTGGATCTCCCGGGCGTGGCGGGACTTGGCGCAGGCGTCGATCAGCTCGTCCTGGCGCTTTTCCCCGGCGTAGCGGCCCACCATCAGCACATTGAAAAAGCCCTGCATCCAGGGTTCCTTCTCCCGCTTGCCGTAGGTGTACTCCGGGCTGATGCCGTTGGAGATCACGTGGAGCTGGGCGGTGTAGCCGTGCTGGCGGAGCTGGTTCGCGATCATATTGCTGGGGCAGTGGATGTGGGTGAACCGGTTGAAGAACGTATCCCGGAAGCGGTTGTATACAAAGTCGTTGACGCGCCTGCTGTTGCCCAGGTGCAGGGTGAAGGTGATGTTCTCCGGCTGGCAGTGGAAGGCCGCCGTGTGAGGGATGCCTAGCTTTTCCACATGCTTCAGGCCCATGATGCCTAGGGGCGACGGCATCATGAAATGCACCACGTCCGCCCAGGCCGCCGCCTTTTCAAACACATGGCGGTTGGGGATGGCCAGCCGCATCCCCTGGCTGGTGATGAGATGCTCCACCACCGGGAAGAACTTCATCTGCCGCACGGCGTACTTGTAGTCCGCGGGCTTGCCGGTGGCGATGACCCGCACCTCGTTGCCGTGGTTCTTCAGCGCCTGGGCAAAGCGCCGTGCGCTGATGGTGGTGCCGTTGTTCGCGTCGTCAAACTGATCGATGACCAAAACGATCTTCATAAACGTCTGAACCGTCTTTCTTTGGTTTGGCGGCACTTCCGCCGCTAACGGTTTAGTTTACCATGTTTTTCATCGCTTGTCCAGGGAATTTCGTCGCCTGCGGGATCTCTGAACGGACTCTGAACAACAGGCCCCGCGGCGGGTGCCACGGGGCCTGTCTCAGACTTATTTCTGTTTGGCCAGGGCGGACTCCAGCCCGCAGGCGAACTGGTCCGGGCAGGAGGTGCTCTTGGCACCGCAGTGGATGCCCTTCAGACGGTGGATCGCCTCCTGGGCGGGCATCCCCACCACCAGGGCGGAAATCCCCTGGAGGTTGCCGCTGCAGCCGCCCAGGACCTCCATCTTCTGGATGATGCCGGCGTCATCCACCTCCACGCGCATCTCCTGGGAGCAGACGCCCCGGGGACGGAACGTATACGTCATGGTCGAAATCTCCTCTTTTCATGATATTGCCCGTTTAGGATATCACATCCCGCTGGAAATGGCAAGAGGCGGCACAAAGAGTTGAAAACCTCTGCTTGACAATATCGATATTCGATGATATAGTGGCCTCAGAACAATAACGATATTCGATGATAGGAGGCGGCAGCGCCATGGCCCGGGGAAAATTTCAGACCCTGACCGAGCAGATGTTCTACATTCTCCTGTGCCTGCGGCAGGAGCGGTGCGGCGCCGACGTGATGGCCTGGGTCGCAGAGGCCACGGGCGGCCGGGTGGCAGTGGGCCCGGGGACGCTGTACAACCTGCTGGAGCAGTTTCTGCAGGCCGGATACATCCGGGAGACCAAGGTGGAGGGCCGGAAACGGAGCTATGTGCTCACCCCCGCCGGGCAGGAGGCCCTGGAGGCAGAGGTCCGGCGGCTGCGGCAGCTGACGGCGGATTATGAGCGGCTGACGGAATCGGAAGGAGGCGCCCCATGAAGCACACAAAGCGGGAGTGGATGCCCCTGTACAGCTTTTTGGACCGGAAGCGGGTCACGGGCCATCTGGCAGACATGGCCGCCAGGGGCTGAATGCTGGACCGGCTGGGGACCTGGTCCTGGCACTACCGGCGGACAGAGCCGAAGCAGCTCCGGTTCGCCGTCACCTTTTTCGCCGGGGCCGGGCGGTTCTCCCCCGTTCCGGCGGCGGGGCTGGACACCTTCCAGGACTACTGCGCCCAGGCCGGGTGGCACCGGGCGGCCAGCTCCGACCAGGTGCAGGTGTTTTACAGCGAGGACCCGGACGCTGTGCCCATCGACACCGACCCGGCGGCGGAGCTGGAGAATATTCGCCGGAGCATTGGAAAACCGATGGTCCACAGTTATATCGCGCTGCTGTTGATTATCCTGCTGTATATGGCCATGAATTTCCGCAGCCTCCTGACGGACACGGTGAATACCTTGTCCAATCCCGCCTCCCTGCTGTCCTTTGCGGGCGAACTGCCCCTGCTGGTACTGGCCGTTGCCAGCCTGACGCTGTACGGCCGCTGGCTGCGGAAAGCCAAGGCCGCCGCGGAGGCGAACCTCCCCCTGCCGGACCTGCGGAGCGCCCGGGGGCTCAGCATCCTGTGCCTGGTGTGGGCAGGGCTGCTGATGGTGGGGGCGCTGGCCTCCCTCGGCGATTCCACCGGGATAGTGCTGCTGACCATCGGGATGCTGCTGTTCTTCGCCCTGACCTGGTTTCTGGCCAACACCGCCCGGAAGGCCATGCAGGGCCTGCGGTTCCCCCGCTGGGCCAATCTGCTGGTGACGGTGGGCATCATCGCCGCCATGATGATCGGGGAGTTTGCAGGACTGCTCGCCTTCCTCTTGCGCACCCCCAGCGCCGTCTGGCTGGAGGACCGCCCGCCGGTGGAGACCTACACCGCCCACGGCATGACCTGGTCCGTCTACGCCGATCCCATCCCCCTGCGGGTGGAGGACCTGATAGATATTGACTATGACGGCTGGTCCACGGAGGCGGATGTGGAGTGGTCTCCCCTGGCTACCCACGGGGAGTACCGGCAGGACGCCCGGTTGGGGGACAAAGATCTGCCGGAGCTGCGCTATGAGATTGTCACGGTGAAAATTCCATTCCTGTACGACCTGTGCAAGCGGGATTTCATCCAGTGGATGGAGCGGTACAACGATGAGCTGCCCGAGGAAGATTGGGACGTCTACCAGCCCGTGGACCCCGCCCCCTGGGGCGCAGAGGAGGTCTTTCAGCGGTACAGCTCCGGGACGCCCTCCCGCCAGTACCTGCTGTGCTGGGAGGACCGGATGGCGGAGATCTGGCTGTTCTGGGACGAAGCCCCCACCCCCGACCAGATGGCCGTCATCGGGGAAAAGCTCCTGAACGCATGACAACAGCCGGGAGAGGACGCCCTCTCCCGGCTGGTTTTCTCTTTATGCTCTCCGGTCCTTCCGCTGCTCCAGCACCAGACGGTCGGCGATCATGGCGATGAACTCGCTGTTGGTGGGCTTGCCCTTGGCGTTGGAGACGGTGTAGCCGAAATACTTCTGCAGCGTCTCCAGGTCACCCCGGTCCCAGGCCACCTCGATGGCGTGGCGGATGGCGCGCTCCACGCGGGAGGGCGTGGTGGAAAACCGCTTGGCCACCTCCGGATACAGCACCTTGGTGACGGCGTTGATCACGTCCATGTCGTCCACCGCGATCATGATGGCCTCCCGCAGATACTGATAGCCCTTGATGTGGGCGGGCACACCGATCTCATGGATGACGGAGGTCACCAGATTCTTCAGCTCCGCCGGGTGTTCCTCCACCGGGGCGCCCCGGCTGAACAGCGCCCGCATCCGGTCCAGCAGGGCATTCTCCTCCACGGGCTTTGTCAAAAAGTAGCTGGCCCCCAGCTCCACAGCCTCCGACACCACGCTGTCGCTGCAGAAGGCGGAGATCAGAATGACCTTGGGGACCTTCCCCTCCTGCTCCCGCAGCTGCTTGAGTACGCCGAAGCCGTCCAGCCCCGGCAGGACCACATCCATCAGAATCAGGTCCGGCGCTTCCTCACGCGCCAGGCGCAGGGCCTCCGTCCCGTCTCCCACAGACCCCACCACTGAAAACTCTTCTGTCTCGTCTATGATCTTCCGCACAAGGGTGCGGAATTCCTCATTGGCATCTGCCAGCAATACAGTTCTTCTGATGTCCATGTCTTCCCCTGTCCTCTTTCCACAATTTTCATTTACCAGGTACAAATGCTTCAGAGCAGGCCCCCTCTCCCTGCCGGAAAAAAGCGGGCGCTCCTGTTTACGACGGATTCATGAAGCTTCAAATCGCGTTTTCTATAAAGTAGCATAAACGGACACGATTTGCAACAAGAAACTGTAAATAACTTCCAAGAATCATTCGACGGTTTTTGCGCCGTGCCTCCAAACTCCTTGCGCCGCAAGGGGTGCGGAGACTCCCCGCAGCAGCGGCTTCCCTTTTGGACAGGCCCGTGGTACAATGGAGCCATCCCAAGAGAAAGGATGAGGCATGTGACGCTGCTGGAAGAATTGGAGGAGTACCGCCCCTGGAACGAACAGGAAGAACGGGACCGGGCGGAACTGCTGCGGCGGCTGCGGAGCGGCGAGGCGCTCTACACCCGGGACAACGCCGCCGGGCACCTGACGGCCTCCGCCTGGGTGGTGAGCCCGGACCGGACACAGGTGCTGATGGCGTACCACAACCTCTACGACTCCTGGTCCTGGCTGGGCGGCCACGCGGACGGGGACCGGGATCTGCTGGCGGTATCCATGCGGGAGATCCGGGAGGAGAGCGGACTCACGGCGGTGCGTCCGGTGTCGCCCCGCATCTACTCTCTGGAAATCCTCACTGTGGACGGCCACGAGAAACGGGGCGCCTATGTCTCCTCCCACCTGCATCTGAACGTGACCTACCTGCTGGAGGCAGACCCGGCGGCCCCCGTGCGCCGGAAGCCGGATGAGAACAGCGCCGTGGCCTGGTTCGGTCTGGAGGAGGCGGTGGCCGCCTCGTCGGAGCCCTGGTTCCGGGAGCGCATTTACAGGAAGCTCAACGCCAAGCTGGCGCTGTTCTCCGGGGAACAGGGGATGTAACGCCTCCGCGGCTCAGGGGCCATGTGCGTCTGCGTTGCTTGCCGCAACGGCGGTTCCCCTGGTAGAATGGCCGCAGAAAGGAGGCAGCGCAATGCTCTCGGAAAACCTGAAGAATCTCCGGAAGGCCAAGGGCCTCTCCCAGGAGGAGCTGGCCGCCCGGCTCCATGTGGTGCGGCAGACCGTCTCCAAATGGGAAAAGGGCCTTTCCTATACTTAAAGACATGACATAAAACAACACCCCCACGCTTACACTTTGCCACATATCCCATCAAACCTATCCCCCGCAGGGGATCACAGCGACGCAATTCCCACGGGGACCAGTTTCCAGG
>DWXY01000154.1 GCA_019118935.1 Candidatus Oscillibacter pullicola | reverse complement strand
CCCAAGAGGCCGAAGGGGCTCCCCTGCTAAGGGAGTAGGGTGTCTAAAAAACGCCGCGAGGGTTCAAATCCCTCCTTCTGCGCCACACGCCGCAAGCACAGAATGCTTGCGGCGTGTTTTTTCTGTCATTTACAAGATCAGCAGCAGGCCCAGGGCCACCAGCAGCTCTTCATCCGCGCCCTCCCGGAAGAGGAAGAAGAGAATGGCCAACAGCAGCAGGTCCCCGGAATCCACGCTGCTCAGGTGAAACTGGTCCAGCAGATGCCGGAGAAGGCTGCTGAGGCTGTCCGGCCCATTCTCACCGGAAGGGGGAGGATCAGGGCGGGGCGGTGGTGAACTGTCCCAATGGGGAGGCTGCTGCCCGCCGCCGGATGGCGGCGGCCCCGGCTGGCCGGAGGGGGAGGCGCCGCCCTGCGTATGCCGGGGCTCCTCCTCCGGGATACGGGTATAGGTGCCCTGGTCGTTGCGGATGTAGCGGTTATACATGGCTCACCCCTCCCATCCGGCCAGAAATTTCCTGCCCAGGTGAAACAGGCGCGCCAGCTGGAGGGCCCGCTCCACCTTCTCCTGCCGCTCCGGCTTCAGATAGGGCCGCAGAGCGTACAGCAGCTGCCGGGCGTTGGAGTCCCGTGCTCCCCCCAGCTCCTGGATCAGGGGCAGGAACCGCAGGAGCAGCTGCGGATCCAGCCCACCGGCCAGGGCGGAGAGGGGATCGCCGCCGGATGGCGGCGGAGCCTGCGCCTGCTGGCCCCAGCCGGGAGAGGAACCGCCCGGCTGGGACGGGGGAGGGGGCGGCGCATTGGCGGCGTTGTTCCCCCCGGTCCCGCCGGAGAGGGACTGGGCCAGCTGCATGATCTGTGCCATGGCGTCCGGGTTGGAGAGAATGCTGTTCAGTTTATCATCGAATTCCGCCACCGCCGGTCCGCCCCCTTTCTGTACTTGCCGTTACCGGCCGTTCATGGCCTTGTTGATGCGGTCGATCAAAGCCGCGCCGTCCGGGCTCTGCATCAGCTGGTTCACCATGCGGACCATCTCCGCCGGGTTGCCCTTGGCGGCGGACTGGGCCGCCCGCTGGAGGGATGCTCCCCGGTCTCCTCCGGAGAGCATCTGCAAAAGCGCCTGCCCGTCCCGGGACTGCATCAGTGCCTGGAGCATGGCTGGGTTGTTTTTCAGCTGTTGGATCATACGGGCCGTCTGTTCGTCCATAGTGCCTCCTTGTGCCGTCTGTCGGATGGATTTCATCTCAGTATATGAGGGAAGGCAAAAAAACGTGCCTGCGCATTGCGCAGACACGTGAAGTTCCAGAGTGATTCCAATGCTGTCAGCCCCGTCTGGCGGCTTTGGCGGTATCGCAGTCCTTTGCCAGGGGGCAGCCCTCGCACTTGGGGGAGCGGGCGGTGCAGGTGTCCCGTCCGAAGAGCACCATCCGGTGGCAGAAGTTGTTGGACTCCTTGGGGGGGATCCGTTCCCGCAGCTGCCGCTCCACCTGAAGGGGGTCCTTGGAGCCGTCGGTGATCCCCAGCCGTCCCGTGATGCGGATGCAGTGGGTGTCGCAGACGTAGGCGGGCTGGTCGAACACGTCCCCCAGGATCAGATTGGCCGTCTTGCGGCCCACGCCGGGCAGGCCCGTCAGCTCCTCCATGGTGCCGGGGACCTTGCCGCCGTATTCGTCCACCAGCTTTTTGGCGCAGGCCACGATGTCCCGGGCCTTGCCGTTGTAAAAGCCGCAGGAGTGGATGTACTCGCCAACCTCCGCCGGGTCCGCCTCCGCAAAGCTCTCCAGCGTGGGGAAGCGGGCATACAGCGCCGGGGTCACCTTGTTCACCCGCTCGTCTGTGCACTGGGCGGACAGGCGCACCGCAAACAGCAGCTCGTAGTCCTTTTTATATTGTAAGGAGCACAGCCCGTCCGGGTAAATGCCCTTCAGCGTCTCAATGATGCGGTTCACCGTAGCCTTGGATGTCATGTCGTTCACCTCGGGGACAGGATACCACAGATTTCGACAAAAAGCCAGAGAAAAATTGCCGCGCCCCAATGCCGGCGCCTCCGCCGGACGGGGATACAACTTGACATTATTCCCCTGAAAGAGTAAAATCTCTTTATTATTCCCTGTGTGTAAAGGAGAAGGAGAAGATATGGCATATATCATCGCGATCGGCGCCTATCTGGTGCTGCTCATGATCTTCGGGCTGATCGTGGCCCATAAGAAGGTCAAAACCTCGGATGACATGGTGACCGGCGGCCACCGCATCCCCTTCATCGTTCTGGTGGGCACCCTGCTTGCCACCTGGTGCGGCGGCGGCGGCATCACCGGCTCCGCCAGCGTGGTGTACACCGGCGGCCCGTGGGTGGGTCTCATCACCTTCGCGGCGCCCCCCATCGGTATCATCCTGCTGTATTTCATCGCCGGCAAGGTCCGCAAGTCCAACAAGGTGACGGTGCCGGAGATCATGGAGGCCCGCTACGGCAAGGCCGCCAGCATCATCTCCGCCATCTGCGTCATGCTGGCCTATGTGGGCGTGCTTGCCACCCAGCTGAAGGCCGCGGCGGACATCATCGTGCTGCTGTGCTCTTCCAGCGGTGTGGAGATCTCCCACGGCGTGGCGCTGGCCATCTGCACCATCATCATCGCCGTGATCACCGTGGGCGGCGGACTGGTGTCCGTGGCCTACTCCGACGCTGTCAGTGCCCTGCTGATGGTGGGCGGCTTCTTCGCCGCCATCCCCATCCTGATGGCGGCGGCTTCCGCCCAGGGCGCCACCCTGCCTCCGGAGAAGATGACCATTACCGGCGGCATGTCCGGCTGGGAGCTGCTGGGCTACTTCCTGCCCTCCCTGGCCCTGATGCTGGGTGACCAGAACATGCTTCAGCGGTTCGCCTCCGCCAAGAACAGCGACGAGGCCAAGAAGTCCAACATCGGCATGTTCATCGGTGAGATCCTGGTCATCATCAGCATCGTGCTGATCGTCACCCAGGCGGCCAAGCTGTATCCCACGCTGGAGACGCCCTCCAACGTCATCTTCCAGGTGGCGGTGGATTACCTGCCCCTGGTCTTCGGCGCGCTGGTGATGTGCGCCTGCATGGCCTTCATCGTCACCACGGCGGACAGCTATCTGCTCTCCTCCGCCACCAACCTGACCAACGACGTCTATCAGCGGTACATCAACACCAAGGCCACCGACAAGCAGAAGATGCTGGTCCTGCGGGCCACTATCGTGGTGTTCAGCTTCATCGCCGTGGCCCTGACCCTGTATTTCCCCACAGTGCTGTCCCTGCAGATGACGGCCTACACCATGTACGGCGCCGCCATCACCCCGGCCATCCTGTTCGCCCTCTTCTCCAAGAAGGTGACGCCCGCCGGCGGCATGGCCGGCATCCTGGTGGGCGGCCTGGCCACCATCATCTGGACCCTGATGGGCACGCCCTACGGCATCCAGTGCGCCATCGTGGCGGTGCCCGCCTCGGTCATCGCCATCCTGGTGGTCAGCGCCGTGACCCGGTGCAATGATCCCAAACGGTCCCTGGAGGCCCTGTACCAGGACAACTGATCCCACGCGGGGCGGAAGACGATCTTCTGCCCCGCTTTTTCTTATGTGCGGACATCCGCAACGACTGAAAGGAAAGTGAGGAACACACCATGGAAGATCCCCGTATTCGAAAATTCGCCCAGTTCCTGATCCGCAGCGCCGTGGGGCTGGAGAGAGGCGAGAAGATCCTGATCGAGCTCCACGGCAGCGAGACCGGGCTGATGAAGGCCCTGGTCCAGGAGGCCTACGCCGTGGGCGGCAAGCCCTTTGTCCACATCTTCGACTACGCCGTGGAGGGCGCCCTGGTCCAGGGCGCCGACGCGGAGCACATGGAGGAGATCGCCTCCTATGAGCTGCAGCGGATGCGGGACATGGACGCCTACATCGACATCCGGGCCACCACCAACATCAGCATGTGGCACAACGTCAGCGACGAGGCTCAGAAGCGCTACCGCCAGTATTACTGGGGCCCCATCCATCTGGCGGAGCGGTGCAACCATACCAAGTGGTCCGTGCTCCGGTACCCCAACGACGCCATGGCCCAGCTGGCGGGCGTCTCCACGGAGGAGTATGAGGACTTCTACTTCCGGGCCTGCCTGGTGGACTACGACAAGATGGGCCGGGCCATGCAGCCCCTCCAGGACCTGATGGCCAGGACCGACAAGGTCCGCATCGTCGCGCCCGGCACGGACATCTCCTTCTCCATCAAGGGCATCCCCAGCTTCGGCATGCACGGCAACCGCAACATCCCCGACGGCGAGATCTACACCTCCCCGGTGAAGGACTCCGTCAACGGCCACATCACCTACAACGTGCCGTCCCCCTATGACGGCTTTTTGTTCCGGGACGTGTACCTGGAATTCAAGGACGGCAAGATCGTCAAGGCCACCAGCAACAACACGGACTACATGAACGAGATCCTGGACATCGACGAGGGCGCCCGGTACATCGGTGAGTTCGCCTTCGGCGTGAACCCGGAGATCAACCACCCCATCGGGGACATCCTGTTCGACGAGAAGATCGCCGGCAGCTTCCACCTGACCCCCGGCAACAGCTACGACAACGCCTCCAACGGCAACCACTCCGCCGTCCACTGGGACCTGATCCAGATCCAGACGCCGGAGTACGGCGGGGGAGAGATCTGGTTCGACGATGTGCTGATCCGCAAGGACGGCCTCTTCGTGCTGGAGGAATTGAAATGCCTGAATCCGGAGAATCTGCTCTCCAAGGAAGAATAAGGAGGAATCGAGGACATGGATACCGTTGTTGACCGCCTGATCCGCTACGCCAAGGTGTACAGCGAGAGCGACTACCACGCCGGCCGCACCGTCACCCCCAGCACGGACCGCCAGTTCGACATGGCCAGGCTGCTGGTGGAGGAGCTCCGGGGCCTTGGCATCGAAAACGCCCGGTACGACGACAAGTGCTACGTCTACGCCACCCTGCCCGCCACGCCGGGGTGCGAGCATCTGCCCGCCATCGGCCTCATCGCCCACATGGACACCACGCCGGACATGACCGGCAAGGACGTGAAGCCCCAGATCATCCACTACACCGGCGGGGACGTGGTGCTGAACCGGGAGCAGAACATCGTCATGGAGGCCGCCCAGTTCCCGGAGCTGCAGAAATTCGTGGGCCAGGATCTGGTCTGCACCGACGGCACCACCCTGCTGGGAGCGGACGACAAGGCGGGCATCGCCATCATCCTCCAGGCGGTGGAGGAGCTGCTGGCGGAGAAGGCTCCCCACGGCAAAATCTGCCTGGGCTTCACCCCGGACGAGGAGATCGGCATGGGCGCCAGCTTCTTCGACGTGGCCGGCTTCGGCGCGGACTTCGCCTACACCCTGGACGGCGGCGACATCACCGACTATGAGTACGAGACCTTCAACGCCGCCAAGACGGTGGTGACCATCAACGGCTTCAGCATCCACCCGGGCACCTCCAAGGACAAGATGCGCAACGCCCTGCTGATCGCCATGGAGTACAACGCCCTGCTGCCGGCGCTGGAGACCCCCGCCCACACGGAGGGGTACGAGGGCTTCTTCCATCTGCAGGAGATGCACGGCAAGGCGGAGAAGGCCACGATGGAGTATATCGTCCGGGACCACGACATGAAGCGGTTCCAGGAGCGCAAGGCCATGATGGACAAGGCGGCGGAGCAGATCAACCGCCGCTGGGGCGACGGCACCGCCGTGGTGGACACCCAGGACCAGTACTACAACATGTACGAGGTGCTGAAGGACCACATGGAGATCCTGGAGCTGGCGGAGGCCGCCATGAAGGCCGCCGGCATCCAGCATCCCACCCACTCTCCCATCCGGGGCGGCACCGACGGCAGCGTGCTGACCTACAAGGGCCTGCTGTGCCCCAACCTGCCCAGCGCGGGCCACAACGCCCACGGCCGGTATGAGTACGCGCCAGTGGAGTCCCTGAAAACCGGCGTCAAGACTGTAAAGGCACTGGTCTCCCCGGAGCTGGTGGAGACGATTATCAAAAAGAAAGAGGACTGAGATCATGTACGAGGAACGGATCAAGAGAGTGCTGGCCGCTATGGAGCAGATGGGCCTGGAGCAGATGCTGGTGTCCGACCCGGACAGCATCTGGTATCTGACGGGTTACGACGTGTTCCCCTTTGAGCGACTGTACGCCTTTTATCTGCGGAAGGACGGGCAGCACAAGCTGTTTCTGAACAAGATGTTCCCGGTGCCGGAGGCGCCTTATGAGCAGGTGTGGTTCTCCGATACCGACGACTACCTGTCCATCCTGGCAAACGCCGTGGACGGGAAGCACGACATGGGCGTGGACAAGGACTGGCCCGCCCGGTTCCTGCTGCCCCTGATGGCCCACAACCCCGGCTGCAAGTATGTGCTGGCCTCCGACTGCGTGGACGACGCCCGGGCCTGCAAGGACGCGGTGGAGCGGGACCTGATGCGGGAGGCCTCCCGGATCAACGACGTGGTGATGGAGCGGGCCGCCGCCTACATGAAGGAGGGCATGACCGAGCGGGAGGTGGCCGACTACATCGTGGCCCAGTACGCCGCCGAGGGCTGCGACTCCACGGCGTTCCTGCCCATCGTCTCCTACGGGGCCCACGCCGCGGACCCCCACCACGAGGCGGACCAGACCCGCCTGAAGGCAGGGGACTGCATCGTCATCGACATGGGCTGCCGGAAGAACCGCTACTGCTCCGACATGACCCGGACCTTCTTCTGCAAGACGGCGGATCCCAAGTACGCCGCCATCCACGACCTGGTACGGGAGGCCAACGAGCTGGCCGAGTCCCTGCTGCGCCCCGGCGTGGCCCTGTGCGACCTGGACAAGGCCGCCCGGGACCACATCGCCGCCGCCGGCTACGGGGAGTTCTTCACTCACCGGCTGGGCCACTTCATCGGCCAGACGGAGCATGAGAAGGGCGACGTCAGCGCCACCAACACCACCCTGGCCAAGCCGGGCATGATCTTCTCCATCGAGCCCGGCGTGTATCTGCCCGGCGAATTCGGCGTCCGGGTGGAGGACCTGGTGCTGGTGACGGAGGACGGCTGCGAGATTTTGAACCACGTGGACAAGCACTGGAGGACCGTGGGCTGAGTTTACAGGCCGAAAGCCGGGAGGACGGACTGTCTTCCCGGCTTTTTGACGTTTTCCCGGTGGAAATTTCCAATGGGCCATGCTATAATAAATGTTCCGAGATCAACAGGGAAGGGGGTGCCGCCATGCAGCGGCCTCTTGCGGACGAGATCCGCCCCAAAACATTGGACGAGGTGGTGGGCCAGCGGCATCTGCTCTCGCCCGGCGCAGTGCTCCGCCGTCTGATCGACAGCGGGACTGAGGCCAATATGGTGTTCTACGGCCCCTCCGGCACGGGCAAGACCACCATCGCCAACATCATCGCCCGGCAGACCAACAAGACCCTCCACCGGCTCAATGCCACCACCGCGTCTTTGCAGGACGTGAAGGACATCATCGCCGACGTGGGCACCCTGCTGGCTCCGGGGGGCATCCTGCTGTACCTGGACGAGATCCAGTACTTCAACAAGAAGCAGCAGCAGAGCCTGCTGGAGTTCATGGAGAACGGCTCTTTGACCCTCATCGCCTCCACCACAGAGAACCCGTACTTTTATGTGTACGGGGCCCTGCTGTCCCGCAGCACGGTGTTTGAGTTCAAGGCCGTGTCGCCGGAGGAGGCGGAGCCCGCCGTCCTCCGGGCGTTGAAGATCGAGCAGGACCGCTCGCCCCTGCCCCTTTCCTGGGAGGACGGCGTGCCCCGGCAGATCGCCACCGCCTGCGGCGGCGACGTCCGCAAGGCCATCAATGCGGTGGAACTCCTGTGCCAGGCGGCCATGCCCAGGGAGGGGAAGCTGACGCTGACCCTGGACGACGCGGAGCAGGTGGCCCAGCGCAGCGCCATGCGGTACGACAAGGGCGGCGACGCCATGTATGACGCCGCCTCCGCCCTGATGAAGTCCCTCCGGGGCAGCGATCCGGACGCGGCGCTCCACTACCTGGCCCGGTTTCTGGAGGCGGGGGATCTCATCACCCCCTGCCGGCGGCTGCTGTGCTCCGCCAGCGAGGATGTGGGGATGGCGTACCCCCAGGCGGTGTCCATCGTCAAGGCCTGTGTGGATGCCGCCCTCCAGCTGGGCCTGCCGGAGGCACAGCTGCCCCTGGCCCAGGCGGCGGTCCTGCTGGCCACGGCCCCCAAGTCCAACAGCGTTTCGGCGGGCATCGGAAAGGCCTGGGCGGACGTGAAGGCGGGCCGCACCGGGGACGTGCCCCGGGAGCTGCAGAACGTCCACGCGGACTCCACCGGCATGGAGCGGGAGCAGGGCTACCTGTACCCCCACAACTTCCCCCGCCACTGGGTGCAGCAGCAGTACCTGCCCGATGCCCTGAAGGGTGTCCATTACTACGAATACGGCGACAACAAGACGGAGCAGGCCGCCAAGCGGTACTGGGACGAGATCAAGGGTCCTCAGCCGTGAACACCGTCTCCACGGCCGGCTTTTCGTACCCGGCAGGGGAGTAGACCCACCGGTCCAGAACCCCGTCGGTGATCTGATAGTGCAGGGGCTCCGGCTCTGCCAGGGGCGGCAGCTTTTCGATCACCTGGAGCTTGATCTTCATCCGCTCCGGGCGGATGGACTTGATGTAAACAGAGACGCCGTCCCCCGGGCGCAGGTCCTCCCGGGCGTCTGCCAGGCCGGAGAAGTTGGGGGCCAGCTCGATGAAGCTGCCGTACTCCTTCACGCTGCGGACCTCGCCCCGGACTGTCTCGCCGGGATGAAACCAGCTGGCATTCTCCATCCAGGTGCCCAGCAGTTCCTTGTGGGTCATGGTGATGCGGCGCTTCTCCCGGTCTATGGATCGGACGGCCGCCAGAATCTTCTGCCCGGGCCGGAACCGCTCCTTCGGATGGGAAATGCGGGAGACGGAGATGTGCTCGATGGGCAGCATGGCCACGATGCCGCAGCCGATATCCAAAAAGGCGCCGAAGGACTCCAGATGCGTCACCACCGCGGTGACCACGGAGCCCGGGCGCAGGTGCTCCAGAAAGAAGTCCATGGCCCGCTCCTGTACGGCCCGGCGGGAGAGCAGGGCCGTGGGCGCGCCCTTTTCATCGGCCCGGAGGGCCGTCACGAGAAAACAGGCGGGCTTTCCCACCCGGGAGAGGACGGCGATGTCCCGCTGAGCCCCGCTGATCCAGGGAGAGAGGACCTCCTCCCGGGGGATGCGGGCCTGGATGCCTCCCAGGGAGAGAAGCAGGTCGTGTCCGGCATCACACCGGAGGACCCGGTCCTCCAGCACCGTGCCCTGCTCCATGGCCTCCCGCAGGCTCTGGAGCGTGAAAGAAGAGGGAGGGCACAGGCCCTCCGGCGGATACAGCTTGTTTTCCGGCATATTGTGATCGCATCCTATCTGCCGCAACGGCGGCGTGTTGTTCCATACCGTTACTATATGCAGCCCAGGAGGCTGCTTTGACAAGGAGGCTAATATGGACCTGCATCTGCATGACAAAGTGGAGCTGAAGAAAGCCCATCCCTGCGGCAGCACCCAGTGGGAGATTCTGCGGGTGGGCATGGATATCAAGCTCAAGTGCCTGGGCTGCGGGCATGAGCTGATGCTGCCCCGCAGCAAGGCGGAAAAGAGCATCCGCAAGATCCTGACGGAGGAGGGAAACAAGTGAGCAACAAGCACAGACTGTTCGCCGCGATCCTGGTGGTCATTCTGGTGATTTCCATGCTGGCATCGCTGATTGTTCCGTATCTATCGTTGCTGTAAAGCTATTTCCCATCACAGTATATCTATGCCGCCGGAGCCGCAGCATTTGTACCGCGGCCCAGATCGGCTGTCAGGGGGGACGCGCCTTTTTGCAGGGCGCGTCCCCCTTTTGCGACCGTATTTCTCCGCGGCCTGCCCTATAATAGTCCCACGGAACGGAAGGGAGGCGGGGCGCTTGACCGTGGTGTATGTGGACAGCGTGTTCGTGCTGAACGCGCTGATGGACTATCTGCTGGTGCTCTGCGCCGCGCGTCTGGCGGGCATTCCCCTCCGGCGGAGACGGTACCTTCTGGCGGGCCTGCTGGGGGGCGCTTATGCCGTGGCGGTATTTCTGCCGGGGCTGGCCTTTCTCTCCGCAACGCCGGTGAAGCTGGCGGCAGGCGTGCTGCTGGCGCTGACGGCCTACGGCGGAGAGGAGAAGCTGCTGCGGCTGACGCTGCTGCTCTTCGCCGTCTCCTGCGCCATGGCCGGCTGCGTGCTGGCCCTGGGCCTGCTGGCCGGGGGCGGCGTGCCGATGGTGAACGGCGTGTTCTACACGGACGTGGATGCAAAGGTGCTGCTGACCGCCGCGGCCGCGGCCTATCTGGTGCTGACAGTGGTGTTTCGTGCGGCGGCAGGAAAAGGCGTCCGGGGCGAGCTGGTGCGGGCACGGGTGTGTCTGGCCGGGCGGACCACGGCGTTCACCGCCTTCTGCGACACGGGAAACGCCCTGCGGGACCCAGTCTCCGGAGCGCCGGTGCTGGTGGTGTCTCCGGGGCGGCTGGACGGCGCGCTTCCGCGAGAGGTCCGCTCTCTGCTGGACCGCGGGGCGCTGGAACGTCCCGCAGAGCTGCTGGAGCCCATGATGCGGGCGGCGCCGGAGCTGCGGTTCCGTCTGATCCCCTACCACGCGGTGGGGGTGGCGGGCGGACTGCTGCTGGCGGTGCGCAGCGACTGGACGGAGGTGGCGGGGGAGCGGTATGCCGGACTGCCGGTGGCCTTTTCCCCCACAGAGCTGGGGACGGGATACAGCGCCCTGTGGGGCGGCGCGGCTGGAAGGAGAAGAAACCATGAAGGACTGGATGAGACAATGGCGGCGGCTGCTGGTGCGGGTGGGGCTGCTGCCGCCGGCGGAGCTGCACTACATCGGCGGCAGCGACACCCTGCCCCCGCCCCTGAGCCGGGAGCGGGAGGCGGAGCTGCTGGAGCGCATCGGGGAGGAGGACGCCCGCAAGGAGCTGATCGAACATAATCTGCGGCTGGTGGTGTACATCGCCCGGCGGTTCGAGAACACGGGAGTGGGGATCGAGGACCTGATCTCCATTGGCACCATCGGCCTCATCAAGGCGGTGGGAACCTACCGGACGGACAAGAACATCAAGCTGGCCACCTATGCCTCCCGGTGCATTGAAAATGAGATTTTGATGTACCTGCGGAAAAATGCCGGGCGGAAGGGGGAGGTGTCCTTCGACGAGCCGCTGAACACCGACTGGGACGGCAATGAGCTGCTGCTCTCCGACGTGCTGGGGACTGAGGCGGACGTGGTGATGCGCCCCATCGAGGAGGATGTGGAGCGGGACCTGCTGGCGGCGGCCATCAACGTTCTCTCGCCCCGGGAAAAGCAGATCATCACGCTGCGGTTCGGCCTGGGGGGCGGAAAGGAGCAGACCCAGAAAGAGGTGGCGGACCAGCTGGGCATCTCGCAGAGCTACATCTCCCGGCTGGAAAAGCGCATCATCTCCCGGCTGAAGAAGGAGATCCTGCGGCTGAGCTGACGCTTGACAATCGAACCGGGGTATACTATACTGAAACAAGATATGGCAAACTGCGAGGAAGGGAAGCAGTACCCGGTGGGCAGCGGCCAAGAGAGAGAACGGCTGGTGTGAGTTCTCCCAAAGCCGCCGGAGAAGTCGTCCCGGAGCACCGGAGCTGAAGTGTCAGTAAGCCCCGGCGGAGGCCCACCGTTAACGGGGCAGGCGCAAACGCGCCGCAGAGTGCGGGTTTTCCCGAATCCAGGTGGTACCACGGACATTTGTTCGCCCTGAGCCGAAAGGCCCAGGGCGTTTTTGCTGTGCAAGCGCGCATGAAGCATTCTAACTGCGGGAGGGAATTCGATATGCCGACGGCATGCCGGGACGCGGTCCTGCAATGGATCGGGGACCGCTATGGGGCGGAACCGGAGTATCTGTGGAGGAAGTATCCGACCTATGCGGTTTTCCGAAGACAGAACAACCGCAAATGGTTCGCGGCGCTGATGGAGGTCTCCCGGAAGCAGCTGGGCCTGGAGGGAGCGGAGATGGTGGACATTCTGGATCTCAAGTGCGATCCCAGGCTCATCGGAACGCTTCGGGAGAGCCCGGGATTCCTGCCGGCCTATCACATGAATAAGGCCAACTGGATCACGGTTTTGCTGGACGGCTCCGTCTCCATGGAGGACTTGATGCCTCTGCTGGATCTGAGCTACGATCTGGCGAACGGCGGAAGGCGGCGCGGACCGGCGCCCCAGTCATGACAAAAAGGACGAAAGTTCAGAGAATAGGAGAGATCGAACGTATGAACAAAGAACTGCCCAAGGTGTATGAACCCCAGCAGGTGGAGTCCCGCATCTATCAGATGTGGGAGGACAACGACTGCTTCAACGGGGATCCGGATCCCAAGAAAAAGCCCTTTTCCATCGTCATGCCGCCCCCCAACGTCACGGGCCAACTCCACATGGGTCACGCCCTGGACTGCACATTGCAGGACATCCTGACCCGCTTCAAGCGGATGCAGGGCTACTCCACGCTGTGGGTCCCCGGCACGGACCACGCCGGCATCGCCACCCAGATCAAGGTGGAGGAGGAGCTGCGCACCAAGGAGGGCCTGACCCGCTACGACCTGGGCCGGGAGAAGTTCCTCCAGCGGGTGTGGAAGTGGAAGGAGGAGTACGGCAACCGCATCGTGGAGCAGCAGAAGAAGATGGGCGTCTCCTGCGACTGGAGCCGCTCCCGCTTCACCATGGACGAGGGCTGCTCCAAGGCCGTGCGGGAGACCTTCTGCGAGCTGTACGACAAGGGCCTGATCTACAAGGGCAGCCGCATCATCAACTGGTGTCCCCACTGCATCACCGCCCTGTCTGACGCGGAGGTGGAGTACGTGGACAAGCCCGGCCACCTGTGGTATGTCCGCTACCCCCTGACCGACGGCAGCGGCGATCTGGTCATCGCCACCACCCGTCCCGAGACCATGATGGGCGACACCGGCGTGGCCGTGAACCCGGAGGACGAGCGGTTCAAAGACTTGGTTGGAAAGACCTGCATCCTGCCCATCATGAACCGGGAGATCCCCATCGTGGCGGATGACTACGTGGAGCTGGGCTTCGGCACCGGCGCCGTGAAGATGACCCCCGCCCACGATCCCAACGACTTTGAGGTAGGCCTGCGCCACAACCTGGAGGTCATCCGCTGCATCGGCGACGACGGCAAGATCAACGAGAACGGCGGCCCCTACAACGGGATGGACCGGTACGAGTGCCGCAAGCAGATCGTGAAGGATCTGGAGGAGCAGGGGTATCTGGTGAAGACCGAGCCCTACAACCACAACGTGGGCACCTGCTACCGTTGCCACAACGACGTGGAGCCCCTGATCTCCGCCCAGTGGTTCGTGAAGATGGAGCCCCTGGCCAAGGAGGCGTTGCGGGTGGTCCGGGAGGGCGAGGTGAAGTTCGTCCCCGAGCGGTTCGCCAAGACCTACACCAACTGGATGGAGAACGTCCATGACTGGTGCATCTCCCGGCAGCTGTGGTGGGGCCACCAGATCCCCGCCTGGACCTGCGACGACTGCGGCCACATCAACGTCTCCCGGGAGGACCCGACGAAGTGCGAAAAGTGCGGCTCCACCCATCTGACCCGGGACCCGGACGTGCTGGACACCTGGTTCTCCAGCGCCCTGTGGCCCTTCTCCACCCTTGGCTGGCCGGAGAAGACGGCGGACCTGGACTTCTACTATCCCACCAGCGTCATGGTCACCGGCTACGACATCATCTTCTTCTGGGTGGCCCGGATGATCTTCTCCGGCTGTGAGCAGATGCACAAGATCCCCTTCCACACCGTGCTGATCCACGGCCTGGTGCGGGACGACAAGGGCCGCAAGATGTCCAAGTCCCTGGGCAACGGCATCGATCCGCTGGAGATGGCGGAGAAGTACGGCGCCGACGCGCTGCGCTTCAACCTGATCACCGGCAACTCCCCGGGCAACGACACCCGATTCTATACCGAGAAGTGCGAGGCCATGCGGAACTTCGCCAACAAGATCTGGAACGCCAGCCGGTTCGTGATGATGAATCTCACCATCGACAAGTGTGAGCTGCCTGCGGCGGACGCTCTGGCGCCGGAGGACAAGTGGGTCCTCTCCAAGCTGAACACCCTGGTGAAGGAGGTCACGGAGAACCTGGATGCCTACGAGATCGGCGTGGCCTCCGCCAAGGTCTACGACTTCCTGTGGGACACGTACTGCGACTGGTATATCGAGCTGACCAAGACCCGCCTCCAGGGGGAGGACGAGGGGGCCAAGCTGGCGGCCCAGAACGTGCTCTGCTACGTGCTGACGGAGCTTTTGAAGCTGCTGCATCCCTTCATGCCCTTCATCACCGAGGAGATTTATCAGGCCCTGCCCCACGAGGATCAGTTCATCATGACCTCCCGGTGGCCGGAGTACCGCGCCGACCTGTCCTTCCCGGCGGAGGAGGCTGCCATGGAGGCCGTCATGGACACCATCAAGGCCATCCGGGGCCGCCGGGCGGAGATGAACGTGCCCCCCTCCAAGAAGGCGGAGGTGCTGATCGTCACCGCCACCCCGGACGTCTACGCCCAGGGCAGCCACTTCATCCAGCGGCTGGCCTACGCCAGTGAGGTGAAGTTCGCCGACGCCGCCCCGGCGGATGTGTCCGGCATGGTGACCGCCGTCACCCACAACGCCACGGCCTATCTGCCCCTGCGGGAGCTGGTGGACATCGCCGCCGAGCTGGAGCGGATCCGCAAGGAGATCGAAAAGGCCCGGAACGGCCTGCGGAGTGTGGAGCAGAAGCTCTCCAACGAGAAGTTCGTCTCCCGGGCCCCGGAGGCGGTGGTGAACGCCGAGCGGGAGAAGGCCGCCAAGTACAAAGAGCTGATCGCCAAACTGGAGGAATCCGCCAAGGCCATGCAGGCGTAAGCCCCGGCCGAAGGAGACCGTAAAACCGCACGTTCCAAAACAGAATGCAGGGGCGGCGGTCAGAGCCCGGACCAAAGGCCCGGCTCTGACCGCCGCCCTTTTCTTGCAATCGGAGGTTGCGGTTATCTGCGGATAAACGCCTCATCCTGGGAGGTTGTTGGCGTCTCGTCGGACAGATAGCGCTCCACTCGCATGTGCAGATCGTACTGCTCCCGAAGCCGGGCGATCTGCGCCATCATCGGGGAGGCGTGGTGGGCGTCCAGAGCCTGCTGATCTCTCCAGCTGTCGATCAGCAGTACGGTCTCCGGGTCCTCCATGGGGAAGAAATAGGCGTACCGCAGGTTCCCTGCCTCTGCCCGGATCGCATCCACGACGCCGCTGGCGGTCATCTCCTCCGCGAATTTCCGGGCAGCTCCGCCGCTGCCTGTGTAATAGATATTGACTGTGATCGCCATCGCAGAATCCTCCCTGTATGGTTTTTTTCAATTTTATCATAGAGCGAAGGTGCTGTCCAGACGGCCGGCAGGCCCGACAGCACCATCCGTTTCAAGAAAGGGCTGATCTTGTGAAGCTGAAAAATCCCCTGTTGGCAGTCCGGGACATGGAGCGGTCCAAGGCCTTTTACCGGGAGGTCCTGGGACTGCACGTGGTGATGGACTTTGGAGCCAATGTGACCCTCACCGGAGGTCTCTGCCTCCAGACGCTGGACACCTGGGCAGATTTCCTGGGAAAAGAGGCGGAGGACATCCGCTTCGGCGGAAATGACAGCGAGGTCTACTTCGAGGAGGACGACTTCGATGGCTTCCTGGCGCACCTGACTGGGTGCGCGGATGTGGTGTACGTCCACCCGCCTCTGGAGCACCGCTGGGGCCAGCGGGCGGTGCGGCTTTACGACCCGGACCGCCACATCATTGAGGTGGGCGAGAATATGAAGTCCGTCTGCCGCCGGTTTCGGGACCAGGGCATGACGCCGGAGCAGATCGCCGGGCGGATGGAGGTGCCTTTGAAGTTCGTCACCGGCTGCCTGCGCTGAGATGCCTAGGAGGCAGGGAAGCGGGAAGTCCCACAGATGAAAGGAGAGACGTGATGTTTACCGACGGAAGGAGCAGGCGCGTGGTGTTTCTGGCCCACTGCCTGCTGAATCAGAACGCCATTTCCGACGGCACGGCGGAGGTGCCCGCCGCCCACCGGGAGATTCTGCGGACGGTCCTGGACGCCCGGGCGGGTGTGGTGCAGATGCCCTGCCCGGAGCTGTGCTGCCTGGGGCTGGACCGGGGAGACCCCAAAGGCGGGGAGCGGCCGGTGGTGGTGGAGAACACCCGCATCCGCCGGGCCATGGGCCAGCCGGAGGCAGCTGCCCGGCTGCGGGAGCTGACGGATCAAGTGGTCTGGCAGATCCGGGAGTATCAGAGGCACGGCTTTGCTGTGCTGGGCATCGTAGGCGTGGACCGCTCCCCCTGCTGCGGGGTGAACACCACCTCGGACCAGGACCGGGAGCTGCCCGGCCGGGGCGTGTTCATCGCATCTCTCCAGGCGGCGCTGGAGTCGGCAGGGCTGACCGTGCCGGTGATCGGCGTCAAGCCGTCGGCGCCGGAGGCACTGGACCGGGTGCGGTCCCTTTTGGGAGAATGAGGTGTGCGATGGAGATTCGGCGCATACAGAGGGGCGAGCTTCCGCCCGCCATGGACCTCTGCCGGCGGGTGTTCCTTGAATTTGAGGCGCCGGAGTATCCGCCGGAGGGCGTGGAGGCCTTTGACGCCTATCTTGCAGATGCTGAACAGGTAAATTCCTTGACAGCATTTGGCGCCTGGGAGGGGAGCCGGCCTCTGGGTGTCCTGGCGGCGGAGGGGAGCCACATCGCCCTGTTTTTCGTGGACCCGGCGTTTCACCGTCAGGGCATCGGCCGCCGCCTGTTCCAGGCGTATCTGGCGGAGGGCGGCCGGGGGCGGGTCACGGTCCACAGCTCCCCCTACGCGGTGGAGGTCTACCGCCATCTGGGGTTTTCTCCCACGGCGGAGGAGCAGCTGTCGCCGGACGGCATCCGCTATACCCCGATGATCTGGGAACAGAAAACAGAATTGTAACGGACGCGGCAAAGCCCCCGGAGGGAAATCCCCTCCGGGGGCTTTTGGCATTTCAGCGGATGAAGTTGGTCCGGGCCCCGCTCTCCGCCTGGGGTGGCTGGAGTCCCGCGGCCTTTCCCGCCTGGATGCACTGGACCACCCAGAGCAGGTTTCTGGCCAGATTCCGCATGGTCTGCATCCCCTCCGCGTCCTGGCGCACCTCCTCCGGCGTGTTGCCGTGGACCATGTTCCAGTAGGTGGAGGAGACCACAGGCATCTGAGAGATGGTGAAATATTTGTTCAGCACATCCACGGAGGCCGTGGTGCCCGCCCGGCGGGCGGAGGCGACAGCCGCGCCGGGCTTGTGGGCGAAGGCGTCTTTTCCGGCGTAGAACACCCGGTCCAGCACGGAGAGGATGCGGCCGGAGGGATGGGCGTAATAGACCGGCGTACCGAACACGAAGCCGTCCGCCTCCCGGGCCTTCTCAATGATCCGGTTCACCATGTCGTCGTCGAACACGCAGCGGCCCGGCGTCTTCTGACAGGTCCTGCAGGCGGTGCAGTCCCGGACGGGACCGCTGCCCAGAAAGAGGATTTCCGTCTCCGCACCGCCGGCTTCCAGCGTATCGGCGATCTCCCGCAGGGCCGTGTAGGTGCAGCCGTTGGGCCGGGAGCTGCCGTTGATCAGCAAAATTTTCATGTATGTGCCTGCCTTTCCCTTGAGATACCTCCATGATACCCCGCCGCAGGTGCCGATGCAAGCGGAGAAATGGGAAGATTTTGCGGCGGGGCGTGATTCCGACAAAAAAGAAAGGGCCGTTTCCTTATAATGGGAGGAAAAACGGGGTACCCTGTATCTTGGTATACAAACGACAAGGAAGAAGGGAACTTTATGGAGATCGAAGCCACAAGCGCGGACCGGAATCTGCTGCTGGAGATGAAGGGAGAGCTGGACCACCACGGGGCCCGGAACGCCCTCCGGGAGCTGGAGCTGTCCATCGACGCGGCGCTGCCCAAAAAACTGGTGCTGGATCTGGCGGGCGTAACGTTCATGGATAGCTCCGGCATCGCGCTGATCCTGCGGGCCCAGCAGCGGATGCAGCTGCTGGACGGGAGCCTGCTGGTGCGGAACGTGCCTCAGCAGGCACGGCGGGTCCTGGATGCCGCCGGCATCGGCCGGCTGGTGACGATACGATAAAAGGGGGAGTACATACCATGAAGACCAAGGCCAACAATGAAGTCACGCTGGCATTTCCCAGCCGCAGCAGCAACGAGGGATTCGCCCGGGCGGCGGTGTCCTGCTTCGCCGCCCAGATGGATCCCACCCTCAACGAGCTGGAGGACATCAAGACCGCCGTCAGCGAGGCGGTGACCAACGCCATCGTTCACGCCTACCCGGATTCCATCGGCCAGGTGGTGGTGAAAGTCCGCATCTGCCCGGACCAGGTGCTGGAGGTGACGGTGCGGGACCACGGCCGGGGCATCCCGGATATTGAGAAGGCCCGCCAGCCCATGTTCACCACCGGCGGGGAGGAGCGCAGCGGCATGGGATTCACCATCATGGAGAGCTTTATGGACAAGCTGGTGGTCCGCTCCACGCCGGGCCGGGGCACCACCGTGGTGATGCGCAAGCGGCTGGCACCCCGGATGCAGGGCACAAAATGAGCGCCACGCTGGAGCTGCTGCGGGCGGCCCAGGAGGGGGACCGGGACGCCTGCGAGCAGGCGGTGATCGAGAACAACGGCCTGATCTGGAGCGTGGTGCGGCGGTATTACGGCCGGGGCGTGGACCCGGAGGACCTGTACCAGCTGGGGTGCCTGGGCTTTTTGAAGGCGGTGCAGGGGTTCGACTTTGACTACGGCACCTGCTTCTCCACCTACGCCGTGCCCAAGATCGCCGGGGAGATTCGCCGCTTTCTCCGGGACGACGGCGCGGTGAAAGTGGGCCGCACCATGCGGGAGCAGGCACAAACACTTTACAGCATTCGGGAGCGGCTGCGGCAGGAGCTGGGCCGGGAGCCGGTGCTCAGCGAGCTCTCCGAGGCCTCCGGCCTGACGCCGGAGGAGATCGCCCAGGTGGAGATCGCCACGGACACGCCGGAGTCCCTCCAGAAGGAGACGGCGGACGGCCTCACCCTGGAGGGGATGCTGGGCACGGACGCCCCGGAGGAGGGCATGGTGGAGCGGATCGCCCTGCGGGAGTCCATCGACCAGCTGCCGGAGAAGGAGCGGATGACCATTCTCCTCCGCTACTTCAAGGGGCTGACCCAGGAGCAGACCGCCCGGATCCTGGGGGTGTCCCAGGTGCAGGTATCCCGGCTGGAGCGCCGGGGCCTGAAACGGCTGCGGGAGTCTCTCTCGCTCTGAAATGCGCCTCCCCCTGGAACTCCGTCATGGTGTTCCAGTACCGCTTGGGCATGTGGGTCATGCGGCAGCGGGGGTTTTCCCGCTCCCGGATGGCGATGGTGTCGTAGAAGCGCTTCCACAGCAGGCGGTAGCGGGCCTCCGCCTCATCCGGCGGGGCCATCTGGAAGTGCTCCAGGGGCCGGATGGCGGAGCGGCCCTCGGCGTAGAACAGGGCCTCCTGGTGGGTGCGGTCGTAGAGAAAGAACCGCTCGTTCCGGTAGCGGTCGCAGAAGTGGCGGCGCAGCAGGGGCAGGACCCGGTTTTTCGGCTCGATCTCGCCCCCCAGCACGCCCCCCAGATCGGAGAAGCGGACGAAGCCCTTGTACTGGTGGACCTCACCGTTCAGGTGGCGCACCGCCCGCAGAATGGGGTACAGCGTCTCGTCGGACAGGTCCCGGAGGAACCGGGGCCCCTCCTCCAGCAGCTTCACCACCAGACGGTACAGGTGCATCTCCCGGTCCGGCAGGCAGGTGAGAAAGCCGCGGCGCAGCAGATCCGCCGCCTCCGGGGAGAGCTCGGCCACCTTCCGGTACACCCGGGCGGCGTGGTCCCGGTCCGTCAGGACGGTCCGCACAGGGAACAGCGTGAATGGAATGTCCTCACCGCAGCTGATGGCGGTGAGGACTTCTTTTTGGGCATAGCGCTCAAAGACGCAGGTGAGGAACCCCTCGAAGCTGCCGTCATATTCATAGATCATCTCGGTCATGGGGTACCTCCCTTACACAGGGGCAAACAGGGACAGCTGCTCCAGCTCCGGCCGGGGCAGGGAGGGCCGCTCCGCCGCGATCAGGTTTCGCAGCAGGCTGTCCGGCGTGAACCGCAGGCCGTCCGCCATGCGGCCGGAGGCGGTGAGAAAATACTGGGCCCGCTTCATCACCACCCCCAGCTTGGGCAGGTCCTCGATCCGCAGCTTTCGGGTCCGGCGGGACACCAGAATGCGCTTGGCGGAGACCACGCCCACGCCGGGGATCCGCAGCAACGTCTCGTAGTCCGCCCGGTTCACCTCCACCGGGAAGAAGTCCAGGTGCCGGAGGGCCCAGCTGCACTTGGGGTCCACCTGGGGGTTGAAGTCCGGATGGCTTGCATCCAGCAGCTCCTCCGCCCGGAAGCCGTAAAACCGCAGCAGCCAGTCCGCCTGATACAGCCGGTGTTCCCGCAGCAGGGGCGGCTTCGTGTCCTTGGCGGGCAGCAGGGCGTGCTCCACCACCGGCACATAGGCGGAGTAGAACACCCGTTTCAGCCGGTAGCGGTCGTACAGTCCCTGGGTCAGCCGCAGGATGTGGTAGTCCGTGTCCGCCGTGGCCCCCACGATCAGCTGGGTGCTCTGGCCGGCGGGGGCGAACTTGGGGGCGTGGCGGTACTTCACCAGCTCCTCCCGGCTCTGCTGGCCCCGCACCCGAATCTGCCCCATGGGAGCCAGGATGGCCTGCTTCGTCTTGTCCGGAGCCAGGGCCCGAAGGCCCGCCTCCGACGGCAGCTCGATGTTGACGCTGAGCCGGTCCGCCAGAAATCCCAGCTGCTCCACCAGCTCCGGCGCCGTGCCGGGGATGGCCTTGGCGTGGATGTAGCCGTTGAACCGGTACTGCTCCCGCAAAATGCGCAGCGCCCGGATCATCAGCTCCGTGGTGTAGTCCGGGGAGCGGTACACGCCGGAGGAGAGGAACAGCCCCTCGATGTAGTTCCGGCGGTAGAACTGGATGGTGAGGTCCGCCAGCTCCTCCGGGGTGAACATGGCCCGCTTCGTCTCGTTGCTGCGGCGGTTGACGCAGTATTTGCAGTCATACACGCACCGGTTGGTCATCAGCACCTTCAAAAGGGTCACGCACCGCCCGTCGGCGGAGAAGGAGTGGCAGCACCCGGCGATAGAGGAGGTGGTATTTCCGATATACCCCGCCTTGGCCTTCCGGTTCCCGCCGCTGGAGGTGCAGGCCGCATCGTATTTGGCCGCGTCCGTCAGGATGGTGAGCTTTTCCAGAACGTCCATCTCACCGCAGGGCTGTCCGCCGCCGGTCATGCCGCCGGGTGGGGCGCTCGATGGCGTCGATGACTCGGAAGAGCTGGGAGGTCAGAAAGACCACGCCTACCAGAATGAAAAAGAAAGTCCAGCCGCTCATGGAAAAAACCTCCTTGATCGAACTTTTGTTCTAAGTGTATTGTAACTCGAACAAATGTTTCTGTCAAGTAAAAATCGAACAAAAGTACGAGCAAGAGTTTGACAGAGCCCATGGGCCGGCAGATCGGAAAGCACCACACAAAAAGGGACCGCCTGTTCGGCGGTCCCTTGGATGTTCAGCACCCGGCCAGGTCCCGGAGGAAGTCCTCCACCGCCGTCTCCGGCGTGGCCCAGCTGGTCACCAGGCGGATGCAGGTGTGGCTGTCATCCACCGGGTGGTCGGTCTCAAATTCATAGCCCATCTCCTGGAGCTTTGCCACCGTCTCATTGGGCAGCACCGGGAACTGCTGGTTGGAGGGGGAGGCCACCGGGAAGGGATATCCCAGGGCCGCGACGCCGTCCCGGAGCCGGAAGGCCAGCTCGTTGGCGCGGCGGGCCAGGTCGAAGTAGAGCCCGTCCTCCAGCAGGGCCTGGAACTGGAGTCCCAGCAGCCGTCCCTTGGCCAGCACGGCGCCCCGCTGCTTCATGTGCCAGCGGAAGTGGGGCAGGGGACGGGTGAGCACCAGCGCCTCCCCGAAGAGGGCGCCGTTTTTCGTGCCGCCGATGGTGAAGGCGTCGGTGAGGGCGGCCAGGTCCGGCAGTGTCAGGTCGCTGCCGGGGGAGGTGAGGGCGGAGCCCAGCCGGGCACCGTCCAGATAGAGGAACAGGCCGTGGGCATCGCAGCACTGCCGCAGGGCGGCCAGCTCCGCCCGGGTGTAGACCGTGCCGATCTCCGTGGTGTCGGAGATGTACACCATTCGGGGCAGCACCATGTGCTCCGTGCCGTTGTGGCCCGCCAGGACGGACTCGACCAGGGCCGGGGTCAGCTTGCCGTCAGGGCTCTCCACGGTGCAGACCTTGTGGCCGGTGGCCTCGATGGCGCCGGTCTCGTGGGTGCTGACGTGGCCGGTCTGGGCGGCGACCACCGCCTCATAGGACTGCAGAAACGCGTCGATGGTGACGAGGTTCACCTGCGTCCCGCCCACCAGGAAGTGGACCGCCGCGTCCGGCGCCGCGCAGAGGCGGCGGATGGTGGCCGCCGCGGCCTGGCAGCAGGGATCCATGCCGTAGCCCACGGTCTGCCGGAGGTTGGTGTCCGCCAGGGCCTGGAGGACCTTGGGATGGGCGCCCTCGCTGTAATCGTTTCGGAAACTGTACATTGTGATCTCCCGCCTTTTTCTTTGTGATAGAGCCATGATACCGCCTCCGGCGGAGAATTGCAAGGGTGGAGGCGGATGCGATGGTAAAAGAAAAAAAACTGGAAATACTGGCGGTGAGAGGGAACTTTTCAGCGGGGGAGCCCGTCTGTATTCCCCGAGAACATTCAGAAAGGAAATCAATACACCATGAAGAGATTTTTGACCCTGGCGCTGTCGGCGCTGCTGACCATGGGCCTGCTGACCGCCTGCGGCGGCAGGACTGCGGACACGACTGTGGATCTGACAGCCTTTTACGACACCCTGGCGGAGGAGTACGGCTGGGCGGAGGACGCCGCCTCCAGCGGCGAAGAGGACATCATGATGATGAGCTTGGAGGGCGACATGCTGGAGGGCTCCTATCCCGGCCTGGCGGACGTGGCCACCAAGCAGCTGATCGCCAAGGCCCCCATGATCAGCGCCGTGGTGAATGAGATCGTGCTGGCGGAGTGCGAGACGGAGGAGGACGCCGCCACCGCCGCGTCCATCCTGCAGGACCGGGTGGACGCCCAGGCGGAGGGCGGCGCCTGGTATCCCGCGTCCATGGAGACCTGGTCCAACGCCCAGGTGGTCCAGAACGGGACCTATGTGGCCATGATCGCCACGGCAGACCATCAGGAGGAGATCACGGAGCAGTTCAATGCGCTCTTTGCATAAGAAGGCAGCCAGCCGCGGCGGCGCCGCGGCCGGCTGCGTGAAACGGAGAAGGGGGGAGGGACGCCGGTGGTCTTCAGCAGCCTGACATTTTTATTTCTCTACCTGCCGCTGACGCTGCTGGTGTACTTTCTCTCGCCGCTGAGGTGGCGGAACTTCGTGCTGCTGGTGGTGAGCCTGCTCTTCTACGGCTGGGGAGAGCCGGTGTACATCGTCATCATGTTCCTCTCCATCATCATCGACTACACCCACGGCCTGCTGGTGGAGAAGTACCGCAGCAACGACAAAAAGGCCCGGTGGTTCGTGGCCCAGTCGGTGATCTTCAACCTGGCGCTGCTGTTCTTCTTCAAGTACGGCACCTTCTTCGCCGAGAACCTGTACGCCCTGACGGGCATCCTGATCCCCAAGAGCGTGGAGCTTTTGGGAGTCACCATCCCCCTGTGGGGCGTGCCCCTGCCCATCGGCATCTCCTTCTATACCTTCCAGACCATGAGCTACACCATCGACGTGTACCGGAAGGATGCGCCGGTCCAGCGGAACATGGTGGAGTTCGGCACCTTCGTCACCATGTTCCCCCAGCTGATCGCCGGACCCATCGTCCAGTACAAGACGGTGGCGGCGGACCTGCGGCACCGGCTCCACACGTCGGAGAACTTCGCCCTGGGTGCCCGGCGGTTCTGCGTGGGTCTTGCCAAGAAGGTGCTGCTGGCCAACTCCATCGGCGCCCTGTGGGAGGAGTGCCTGGCGGCCCAGGGAGCCGGGACGCTGACGGTGCTGGGGGGCTGGCTGGGCCTCGCCGCCTACGGCTTCCAGATCTACTTCGACTTCTCCGGCTACTCCGACATGGCCATCGGCCTGGGGCGGATCTTCGGCTTCCGGTTCAACGAGAACTTCGACCACCCCTACTGCGCCGACTCTGTGGGCACCTTCTGGCGGCGGTGGCACATGTCCCTGACCTCCTGGTTCCGGGACTATCTGTATATCCCCCTGGGGGGCAACCGGGGCGGCACCGCCAGGACCATCCGGAACCTCCTGATCGTCTGGTTCTGCACCGGCTTCTGGCACGGGGCCAGCTGGAACTTCATCCTGTGGGGACTGTACTTCGCCGCCTGGCTGATTTTGGAGCGCTATGTCCTCCGGGGCGTGCTGGAAAAGACCCCGGCAGTGATCAAGCACCTCTACACCCTCATCGTGGTGTTCGTGGGCTGGGGCCTCTTCGCCATGGTGGACCTGGGCGTGTGCGGGGACTACCTTGCCGCCTGTTTCGGCGGCGCGCCGCTCTGGAGCGGGGCGGACTTGTTCCGGCTGCGGAGCTACGCCGTGACGCTGGCGGTGCTGGTGCTGGCCTCCACGGCCCTGGGACAGCGGCTGTGGGCGAAGCTGCCCCGGCGGGCGGAACAGCTGGCCACCCCGGTGCTCATGGGCCTTTCCCTGGTGGTGTGCACGGCCTATCTGGTGGACGGCAGCTACAACCCCTTCCTGTATTTCCGGTTCTGAGAGGAGGCAGCAACCATGACAAAAGGATATGCCCGGTTTCTGACGGTCTTGTTCTGCCTCTTCCTGGGGGGCCTGATGGTCTGGCAGCTGTTCCTGCCGGACCGGGAGCGGTCCGACGTGGAAAACCGCACCCTCCAGCAGCGGCCGGCACTGACCCTGTCCGGCGTGCTGGACGGCAGCTACATGGAGGACGTGGAGTCCTACGTCCAGGACCAGTTCCCCCTGCGGGACCAGTGGACGGGCCTGAAGGCCCGGACGGAGCAGCTGATCGGCAAACGGCTGTTCAACAACATCTATCTCTGTGAAGGCGAAACTTTGATCTCCAAGGTGGACGCCCCCGCGGACGGCCTGGAGAAGGCGAATCTGAATGACGTCTCCCAGCTGGCGGAGAAGACGGACATCCCTGTGTACCTGGGGCTGATCCCCTCCGCGGCGAAGGTGTGGCGGGACAAACTGCCGGAGGGCGCGGAGTCCTGGGACCAGAACGCCTATCTCCGGCAGGCGGCGGACACGGGCCTGCCCCTGATCGACTTTTCCGCCGCCCTGACGGCCCACGCCGGAGAGCCCATCTTCTACCGCACGGACCACCACTGGACGTCCCTCGGGGCCTTTTACGGAGCCAACGCCCTGCTGGAGGCTTTGGGGAGAGAGCCGTTAAAGCGAGAAAGCTTTACACCTGAAATCGCCAGTACCAGCTTCAATGGCACGCTGTACTCCCAGTCCGGCATTCACTGGCTGACGCCGGACACCATGGAATTCTGGGTAAAGGAGGACGGCCTCACGGTCACCTCCTGGCGCACCGGCTCCCCGGAGCCCGGCGCACTGTACGACCGGAGCTATCTGACCGAGAAGGACAAATACGCCTCCTTCCTGGGCGGCAACCAGCCCCTGTGCGTCATCCGGAACGAGAACGCCCGGGACGGCGGCAAGCTCCTGCTGATCCGAGACTCCTACTCCGACGCCCTGGCGCCCTTCCTGGCCCAGAGCTTTGCCGAGGTCCACCTGCTGGACCCGCGGTACTACCGGATGCCCCCCGCCCAGTACGCGGCGGAAAACGGCATCGACGCCATCTGCGTCGTGTACAGCGTCCCCAACTTCATCACGGACCGGAACCTGGTGTTCCTGGGCCAGTGAGCGCAGAAAAGAACGCCCCCAACTGGGGGCGTTCTTGTTTATGCCTCAATTCTCCGTGACCGCCAGAGATACGGTTTTAGCGGCCAAGTCCACGGTATAGTGGTAGGTGCCCGCCAGGTGGACCAGCTGTCCGCCGGCGGTCTCCGTGGTGGGGAAGGTGACCGTGTAGAGAAACTGCCCGTCCTGAAACGCCATGCTCTCCGGCGGCGCAATGGACATCATGCTGTCACTGGGCAGGGGCAGGACGGCGGCGGTGCCGTCTGCAAAGCGGAGGGTCAAAACAAACTGGTCCACATGGGGCGTGCCCACCCATTGACCCAGCCAGGCGATGGCTCTGCTGCTCTCCGCATACTGCCCCAAGGAGATGAGGGCAAACGATACATTGGTGTCCAGCTCCGCCGCCTGAACCCAGGCCAGCCGCTCGTCGTATGTCATCTCGTCCGGGGCGGCGGTCAGGGCCTGGCCAGAGAAGTTTTCATCCGCAGCGGAGAATACGGAAGTGCCGCTCGTCCGCAGCGGTTCCGCGGTGACTGGGTGCTCGGCGAAATAGGCGTCCGCCTTGACCCGGCACTCCTCCTGAAGGGCTGCCCAGGCCTCGTCATCGTTCACCACCATGTCCACCAGTTCATCCGGAAAAATCGTCCGCAGGTCTGTGGCGTAGGAGGCGGGCTCCCGGTATTCCGTGACCTCCCAGCCGCCATTTTGCCAAGTGAAGGTGACGGCGGTGGGGAACTGGCCGTCGGTGCCGTTCTGCCAGCCAGTGGCGGTGCGCTCATAGGCGCTGTACCACACCATCAGATACACCGTATAGGTATCGCCGGACTTGACGGCGTCCAGCACCCGGTGGGCCTCTGCGGCATAGTCGGACTGCCAGGCGGTGGCGTTCACCCGATGGTTCAGGATGGCCGCATGGATGTCCGCCTCCGTGGGCCGGGCGGGGCTGGATTCCGCAGAGGCGGAGCTCACATAGCACCCGTCCGCGTCCGGGCAGTCCGGGTTGGGAGTGATGCCGTTGCGGGAGAGGAAGTCCTCCAGCACCGTCTGGGACTGATTCCGCAGCAGCTCATACTGGGCCATGCTGGTGGGATCCTCCACCAGGAACTGCACGTCCGTGGGGGTGGAGAGCAGGTAGATGTAGGTGTCGTCGGACCCGATCACGTAGCTGGAAGCCCCTAAAATCTCCGACCAGTCCGCGTCCCCGAAGGCGGCCTGGAACTGGGCACGGGTGAGGGCCCGGAGATTCCAGACCAGACCTGTATCGGGATTTGATGTGTGGGCAAGTCGCTCATAGACGTCGAACCCCGGCACGGATCCTCCGGACCAGACAGCGTCCTCAGCGGTGACCACCGCCATATCCGCCCAGCCCTCCGGCACCCACAGGGAGAGGCCGCCGCCCGTATAGGACATGCCCTCCCCCTGAGTCTGGCTGGAGAGGAGCGATTGCCGTTCCGCCTCCGCCTTGGCCCGGGTCCAGGCGTTTCGCAGGCGGAGTTCTGCCATCTCGCCCTCTTCCGTCAGGCCATAGTCAGATTCTTCCAGCCGCTGCAGGCTTTCCTCCAGAAGATTTACACCCGGTTCATCCACGCCGGCGGCATACGTGGCCAGGGCATCAAAGGCCGTGTTCTGCTCCTCCACGGGGAAAGCGCCCATCAGATTCAAAAACACGCCCTGATTGTTGTAGAACAGGTAGTAGAGGTCCACCGGCCGCACCTCCGACGGGGTCAGCAGGCCGTTTTCCAGGGCCACCTGGGCCATGCACCCGGCGAACATGGGGTTGTCGCTGGTCCGGCCCACGTCATTGGGGATGGAACTCTGAAGCAGGACGGGGCCGCTGTCGGCCATGGTGTGGAACACCAGCACCGGGGGCAGGGTGCTGAGGCCGCCCACCCAGCCGCCTTCGTCCATGTACATGCCGCCGGCCAGCATGATGTTCTCCGGCGTAGTGGTGTGGAGCTCATAGCCCAGGCCGTATACCCGCAGCCCCAGCTCCGGATAGGCGGGCACCGTGTCCGTCAGCACCAGTTCCGTGATCCGCCAGTCGTCCCACTCCGCCTGGGTGCCCACCTGCTGCCACTGGCCATCCGCATAGCCCATGGCACCGGTGTGGCCGCGCCAGTAGTCCAGGGCGGAGAGGACCGCGTCCTTCGCCGCGGAGAGCACCGTGTCCGGCACGTCGATCCCGTCGGCCACGTGATCCGTATAGGTGGTATGGTCCTGGTAGATCAGCAGGTTCTCACCATCGAAGTATGCCCGGCGGAGGGCGGCCCCGAACGCCTGACCGGACAGGGGGATTTGGCCATAGAGGGTCAGATTCCGGCGGCTCACGTCCCAGTGCTCGTAGCCCAGGGACCTCGCCTCCGGCCAGGCGTTCTCCAGAGCCTGGTCCACGTCCGCCTCATAGAGCCGGTCCTCCCGCTGGAAGAAGATCTGGGCGGTGTTTGCGGAAGAGGCGCACAGCTCATCCACCCCGTCCCCGTCCAGGTCGATCTGGGCGGTGTCGCCGTAAGCCCGGGCCAGCAGAATGGGATTTCCGTCCCCGTCAAAGCTGTAATAGTCGTTGATCCAGTCGTTCAGCCGGGAGTCGGGCAGATCCACATAGCCCCGGTAGGAGACCACCACGCAGTCGTGTTCCAGAA
>DWXY01000153.1 GCA_019118935.1 Candidatus Oscillibacter pullicola | reverse complement strand
AAACTCTGCGACAGCGTGGACCGCTTTTGCCTGCAGCATCCCCGCTTCGGCATTCCGAACCTGATGAAGTTTCTGGTGGGGATCATGGCCGTGGTATTTGTGCTGGACCTGTTCTCCAACGACTACGCCAGCTATATGCTGTATTTCAACGCAGAGCTCATTCTGCAGGGAGAGCTGTGGCGGCTGGTCACCTGGATGTTCCTGCCCACCAACGGCTCTCTGTTCTGGATCTTCATCAGCCTGTCCTTCTACTACTTTATCGGCACCTCCATCGAGGAGTACTGGGGCACCGCCAAGTTCACCCTGTTCTATCTGGCCTGCGCCGTGCTGATGGTGGTGTTCGGCATGATCAGCATGCTGTGGTCGCCGCTTCCCATCGTCAGCAGCGGCAATCTCAACCAGATCCTGTTCCTGGCCTTTGCCACCCTGTACCCCGACGCACTGATCCGCATCTATCTGATCCTGCCGGTCAAGGCCAAGTGGCTGGCGGCGCTGTACGTGGTGCTGACCCTGTATGACCTGCTCCGCTCCGGCATGTGGGCGGCGCTGTTCACGCTGCCCCAGCTGCTGGCCGTCTGGCTGGTGTATCTGGTGTTCTTCTGGGACAGGATCGGGGACCTTCTGCGGGAGTTCGGCTTTGCCGTCCGCCATCAGAACTCCCACCAGACCATCCAGTTCAAGTCCGCGGTGAAGCAGCAGCGGAAGAAGGCCCAGCAGCAGGGCTACCGCCACAAGTGCGAGGTCTGCGGCCGCACGGACGCGGACTTCCCGGACCTGCAGTTCCGCTATTGCTCCAAGTGCGCGGGCTACCACTGCTTCTGCGAGGACCACATCTTCAACCACACGCATTTTACGGAGTGAGCGTTTCCGCGGTCTCCGCCCATCGGGGCGGGGACCGCTTTTTTGACACGGCCCCTGAGATTTCTCTTCCTTCCGGCCCGCAAATGCGATATACTGAAAAAAACGACACCAGAGGAAAAGGGAGACGATGCCCATGGAACGACAACTGGGAAAGCCCCTGCACATCCAGGCGGCGGAGGCCTTTGAGGCGCCTGCGTTTCTTCAGAAGCTGGGGATGGCCCGCGCCGACGCGGACCGCATCTTCGGCGGTGCCGACTGGCACCAGCTGCTCCGGGATCTGGCGCCCATCCGGGGCCGGATCTCTTGCGCCGACGCCCTGGCGGCCTTCCGCCCCCTGCTGGACCAGGTGGCACCGGAGCCCGCTGAGGGATGGCTGCCCTACGCCTACCAGGTGGCCCGGGCGCTGCTGTATCCGGCGCCGGACCCCGGACACACCTCCGCCCAGTGGGACGGGGCGCTGTGCTTTCTGCAGCTGCTCCAGGTCCTGTTTGACGCGGAGCGGGCCTGCCTGCCCTTTGACTTCTGGCTGGACTTTGAATTCTGCACGGAGGAGGAGCTCTCCCACAGCGGTGTGGCTGAGGAGTACCGCCGCTTCTGCCGCCGGTTCCGGGAGGAGTACATCTATGAGATGCTCCGTCTGAGCCGGGAGGTCACGCCCTTCCGCACCCTGGAGCACATCGCCGGCGTCCACTACGTGGCCATGCGGGTGGCCCGGGCCTTCTGCGCCTCCGGCGGGCTCATCGACCTGGGACTGATCTCCGGCGCCGCCCTGGGCCACGACCTGGGCAAATTCGGCTGCAAGCCCGGGGAACGGGTGCCCTACCTTCACTACTACTATACCGACCAGTGGTTCACCCGCCGGGGACTGACGGCCCTGGGCCACATCGCGGCCAACCACTCCGTCTGGGACCTGGAGATCGAGAACCTGTCCTCGGAGTCCCTGGCGCTGGTGTACGCGGACTTCCGGGTGAAGCAGACCTATGGGGAGGACCGCCGGGAGATCCCCTGCCTCTACTCCCTGCAGGAGGCCTTTGACGTCATCCTCAGCAAGCTGGACAATGTGGACGACGCCAAGCGCCTGCGCTACCGCTATGTCTACGCCAAGCTCCGGGATTTTGAGGACTACCTGATCTCCTTTGGGGTGGACACCACCCTCCGCACCGCCGGTGGCCCCGCCCGCCCGGCCAAAAACGCCGCCCTGCTGAACACGGACGAGGTGGTGGCCGCCCTGCGGCGCACCGCCGTGGACCACAATATCCGCCTGATGCACCGACTGGGCCATGAGCAGCTCTTCGGCAACACTCTGGAGGCCGCCCGGGGTGAAAAGAACCCCGCCCGGCTCCAGGCGTACGTCTCCATTTTTGAGGAGTATTTCACCTACTGGAACGCCTCCCAGAAGCAGCAGACCCTGGACTTTCTGTACGAGCTGCTGCTGATCCCGGACGGAGACATCCGCCGCCGGGCTGCCGCCCTCATCGGCCGCATCCTGGCTGCCTTCCGCCTGGGCTATCAGAAGGAGCCCCCGGCCGACGCACCGCCGGACCCGGAGGAGGACCTGCCCTTCCAGCTGTGGGCGGAGTACCTGGAAAAGCTCATCGACCCGGACCGGCGGCTGACGCCCCGGCAGATCAGCATGATCCGCTATCAGGCCAAGACCGCGGCGGACGCGCTGCTGATGAACTGCTCCGACGCCGACGCCCCCCGTTTCGCCGGGGAGCTGTTCCGCCACTACCGCCGCCCGGAGCTGGTGGACGCCGACGCGGCTTTCGCCCTGCTGGACACGGTGCTGAGCCTGCCGCTGGACCGGGTGTCCGCCGAGGACCTGCACGTGCTGACCGGCTTTTCCGTCTGGTGGCTGGAGCGGGGCGGCCTGCCCCAGAAGGCCGCCGCCCTGCGGCTGTTCCGCCACCTGCTGACGGCCCTGGATCCCAATGGCCGGGACGCCGCGGCCATCACCGCCGCCGTGGAGGCCGCGGACTGCCGTGGAAGCACGCCGCTGCTGTTTCTCCAGGCCCGCCTGGGGGAGCGGCTGGGCCTGGATGTCTCCAACCAGCGGTCCCTGCTGGACCGGCAGGACGTTGTGAGCAATGTGTTTCTGGACAACCTGAAGACTGCGACCCACTGGGTTTTGAAGGCCGTGGGCGTGGAGTACCTGCTGGACCAGGTGGAACAGGGGGACCACGCCAATGTGCTCCACATCGCCACCCACTTCTCCAACCTGATGAAGGTCAGCGAGAACATCGTGGTCCGCCGGATGGCGGGTGCCTCCCTGCTGGCCATCGCCCCCGCCCTGACGCCGGACCGCCGGAACGAGGTGGCCGTGGAGCTTTCCAAGGTGCTGGAGACGGGGCAGACGGAGATCTCCCAGTACATCCCCCAGTACCTGGGCCAGTTCGCCCTGTGGCTGACGCCCAGGGAGTTGGACGAGATCGTGGACCAGATGCAGCTCCTCCTCTCCTCCGCCAACACGGTGGTGGTGGCCGCCGCCCTGGCCACTGTGGGCGCCATGCTGGAGCATTACGCCGTCTACGCCCAGCGGTTCCACGAGTCCCGGAAGGTGCTGGAGCGCCGCTGGCGGCGGCTGGCGGGCCTGCTGCTGAAGGGCCTGGCCTCCTATCGCCAGAGCGTGCGGCAGGAGGCGCTGCAGATCCTGGGTGAGCGGATCTTCGCCTCTCAGGCTCTCTCCTACGAGGGGAAGGCCGCCCTCTTCACCCTGATGGCCAAGAAGATCCTCTTCCTGCTGGGGGAGCAGCCGGAACAGGAGCTGAGCTTCTTCTACACCGCCGCGGCCCTCTCCCACATCTACCGCTTCATCGTCTCCTATCAGATCGAAAGCGGAGACTTCCCCTTCTACACGCCGGCGAGGGCCGCCTTCTTCCCCGGCACATTCGACCCCTTCTCCCTGAGCCACAAGGGCATCGTCCAAGAGATCCGGGACCTGGGGATGGAGGTGTATCTGGCCATCGACGAGTTCTCCTGGTCCAAGAAGGCGCAGCCCTCCCTGGTGCGGAGGCAGATCGTCAGCATGTCCGTGGCGGACGAGTTCGACGTGTATCTCTTCCCCCACGACATCCCGGTGAACCTGGCCACGCCGGAGGACCTGGACCGCCTGCGGGAGGTCTTTGCCGGCCGGGAGCTGTATCTGGCGGTGGGCTCGGACGTGGTGGCCAACGCCTCCTCCTACAAGGCGGCGCCGGTGCCGGGGTCCGTCCACTCCATGAACCACATCGTCTTCCGCCGCTCCAGCGACGCGGAGGGACGGGAGATCGACGCGGATCTGGGCTGCATCTCCGGCCGCATCATCCAGCTGCAGCTGCCCACCCATCTGGAGGACATCAGCTCCACCCGCATCCGGGAGAACATCGACCTGGGGCGGGACATCTCCAACCTCATCGACCCGGTGGTGCAGGACTTCATCTACCGCAACAGCCTCTATCTCCGGGAGCCCCAGTACAAGCGGATCCTCCGGGCGGGGGATCTGGAGTTCTCCCACATCTCCCAGCCGGACCGGCACCTGTGGGAAGAGCTGACGGATGTACCGCTCCAGGACCGGGAGCAGCCGCCGGAAATCGACCCCAGGGACGGCGTCTGCGTCCTGCGGGACGCGGGGTCCCGTCCCCGGGTGCTGGGCTTTCTGACCCTGCGGGCCGTGAACTCCGGCGGGCTGTATGAGGCCCTGGAGGACGCGGAGCTGGCGGACTATGTCCGCAAGCACACGGCGGGGCGGGTCCAGCTGCTCACCGGGCTTTATACCGCCCGCAGCCCCGGCGGAAGCTACGACGTGGGCCAGCTGCTGATGACGGAGGCCCTCTCCCGCTCCCTGGTAGAGGACTGCGGCTACGCCGTGTGGCACGCCCCCGCGTCGGCGGAGACGCTGGACCTGCTGGAGCGGCAGGGTTTTGTCCCGGCGGAGCTGCCCAGCGCAAAGCCTCTGCTGCTGGTGGATATGCGCTCCCCCTCCGTGCTGCTGCAGAATATCCCCACCACGCTGAAGGAGCCCTTCTCCTCCGACCGCACCGTGCTGGCGGCGGTCCGCGCCGCCCACTGCCGGATGCAGCGGGCCCTCACCGGCCTGTATCCGGGCTCTCTGATCCTGTCGCTGAACGCGGAGGTCATCTACCACCGGCTGGTGCGGAAGATCGTGGACCTGAACGGCGTCCCGGCGGAGCCCACGGTGCCCCGGGTGCTGGGCCCCAAGATGTGCGTGCCCTTCGGCAAGATCCTGCGGGGCAACGCCATCCCCAACACCGTCACCAAGACCATCCACACCGACAAGGTCTTCGCCAGGGACCTCACCTCCTTCGACATTGAGAACTTCCCCGGCTACGCGCCGCTGGAGAGCCAGATCCGCACCATCCACTCCTTCCGCCGGCCGGTGATCCTGGTGGACGACCTGCTCCACTCCGGCAACCGCATCCGGGCGCTGGATCCCCTCTTCCGGCAGGAGGGCGTGGTCATCGACCGGGTGCTGGTGGGCCTGCTGTCCGGCCGGGGGCGGGATCTGATGGCCGCCAAGGGCCGCAGTGTGGACAGCGTCTATTTCATTCCGAATATGCGTTCCTGGTTTGTGGAGTCCACCATGTACCCCTTCATCGGCGGCGACACTGTGGGGCATGAGGAGCCCTCCGTCCCCGGCCTGACCCCGGCGGTGAACCTGATCCTGCCCTACGCCTTCCCCCGCTTCTACCGGGAGTGCGGCCGGGAGGCGGTGTTCCACTTCTCCTGCGCCTGTCTGGAAAACGCCCGGGACATCCTGCTGGCCCTGGAGACCACCTTCCGGGAGCGGTACGCCCGCAACCTCACCCTCTCCCGCCTCAGCGAGGCGGTGATCCTGCCCCTCTCCCCGGACAAGGGCAGCTGCATGCACTACGACCCCAGCCTTCCTGCCTCCGTATTTCTGCAGAACGACCTGGAGATGCTGCTGCGGATGCGGAACGTCCTCCAATCCTGACCGCGGGCCTGGCGCGCCATCCAGGCGAAAGGAGCCCTTATGTATTACTACCGCCACGGGGAGGCCATCTTCGCCTCTCTGCTGCCGGACCTCCCTCTGGAGCCGGCGGAGCGCCCCTCTGCGGGGACGCCCAGCCTCTTCCTCATCGACCGGGACCCGGTCCGCGGCCGTTCCTCCTTCTGCGTCTCGGACCCCCGGCAGCTCACTGCGGAGACGGAGGATGTGACCTGGCTGGACCCCTCCCGGATGGGCGTCCCGGTCCCCTCCCTGCCCAAACGCCTCCAGCACACCATCGACGCCCGGCTGCTGCGGGCGGTCAACATCCGCCACCCCCGCTGGGCCGACTTTGCCAAGGTGCCCGCCATGCAGCTGCCAAGCCATCTGCGGGTGAATCTGCTGGCGGTGGGGGATGTGGGCAGCACCCTGCTGACGGCGCTGAAGCTCCTGGGGAGCGACTGTATCGAGAGCATCGGCATCTGCGACCTGAATCAGAAGACCGTGGCCCGCTGGGTCACGGAGATGGAGCAGGTGTCCTGGCCCTGGGACTACGACGCCCTTCCGGCGGTGGAACCGGTGGCGGCCGGGGACCTGTTCCGCTGTGACGTGTTCCTCTTCGCCGCCACCCGCGGTGTCCCCCCGGTGGGGGGCGGCGTCCGGGACGTGCGGATGGCCCAGTTCGGCGCCAACCGGCCGCTGGTGGAGGACTACGCCCGGCAGGCCCGGCAGGCGGGATTCCGGGGACTCTTCATTGTGCTGTCCGATCCGGTGGATCCCCTGTGCAAGGCGGCGTACCTGGCCTCCAACCAGGGCCCCGACGGCCAGTGGGACGGGCTGGGGCTTCGGGCGGAACAGATCCAGGGCTTCGGGCTGGGGGTCATGAACGCCCGGGCGGCCTATTTTGCCAAGCAGGATCCCCGGTTCCGCAGCTTCCTGGTGGATGGCCGCAGCTACGGCCCCCACGGCCAGGGGCTGGTGATCGCCAACTCCCTCTCCCACTATGATGACGGCCTCTCCCGGGAGCTGACGGAGCTGGTGGCCACCGCCAATCTGCGGATCCGGGAGCTGGGCTTCAAGCCCTATGTGGCCCCCGCCATTTCCTCCGGCGCCATGCAGCTGCTGCTGACGCTCCGCCGGAGCTGGCACTGCAGCTCCGTGGCTCTGGGGGGGATCTGGTTCGGCGTCCGCAACCGTTTGACCGCCGCCGGTCTGGAAATCGAGACTGCCTCTCTGCCCACACCGCTGTTCGAGCGGCTGCGGGAGACCCAGACGCTTCTGCGGGAGATCATTTAGCAGGCGGCTGCCGCCGCGTTTATCATACCGGCCGCTGCACGCCGCTTCACCCCGCGCACCGGGCGGGTTCTCGGCCGGAATGCAGCCGGACGCTGGAAGGAGATGATCGGCATATCTGAAGAACTGACGGTGATCGGCCCCGGCGGGGCGCTCTCCCCCCGGTGCGCCGGGGTGCTGGAGGCGGCCCTGGCGGGGCGGCGGGCGGAGATGCTGTCCCGCCTGGAGGGGCCGCTGACGGGACGGCGGCTCCTGTTTGTCGTCTCTCTGGATGAGGGCGGCGTGAACCGCGGGTTCTATGACCTGCTGGCCCATCTCCGCACCCATCCAAACTGCCTGGACCGCTGCGTGGGGGGCGTACTGGTGGACGCCCCCGGCGATCTGTACACCAAGGCGGCGGGCCGGGACCTGGTGCTGGCCGCCAGTCTTGCGGGCTGCGCCTTTGTGGGCCGCCCTCTGGTGGAGGGCACCGGCGATCTGCGGAACTTCACTGTCCAGGCCCGGAACGCCGGCTGCACGCTGGAGGCGGCGTACCGCCTGGCGGCGGCGGAGCTGGCGGACCGGGTGCTGGCCTTCTCCCGCCCCCGGCTGCAGCGGCCGAAGCTGCTGGCCCTCCACGCCTCCAGCCGGGCCACCTCCAACACCCTGGCCCTGTGGGGGCTGGTGCGGACCCGGCTGGAGGAGCGCTGTGACATCACGGAGATCGGCCTGCGGAACGGCACGCTGGAGGACTGCGCCGGCTGCCCTTACACCACCTGCCTCCACTACGGGGAACGGGGCGGGTGCTTCTACGGCGGCGTTATGGTCCAGGAGGTCTACCCCGCCATCCGGGAGGCGGACGCGGTGGTGCTGCTGTGCCCCAATTATAACGACGCTCTGTCCGCCAACCTGACGGCGGCCATCAACCGGCTGACGGCCCTGTACCGCACCACCTCCTTCGCGGACAAGGCGGTGTTCGCCATCGTGGTGTCCGGCTACTCCGGCGGGGACATTGTGGCCTGTCAGGCGGCGGGGGCCATGAGCATGAACAAGGGCTTCTGGCTGCCGGCGAACTTCTGCCTGCTGGAGACCGCCAACGACAAGGGCGAGGCCCTGGCCCTGCCGGGGATTCAGGACCGGGCGGAGCGGTTTGCAGAGAGTATGTTATGTCAACTTGTATACTAGAAGAAGGCACGCCTTTCGGCGTGCCTTCTTCTCAGCCGTAACCGCTGTATGTACACCATTCAATGTCGAACTCTGCCGCAATCCTTCCTTCTGCGTCATAGGCAATCATGACCGGATAGCGAACCGCTTCCGGCGACTGTTCCAATGTCAGGGGCTCCATGATCCAGAAAAATGTCCGGTCCCGCCGGGAGAGAAAGTCCTCCCGCTCCACGGTCAAGCGGCAAAGCTCACTGCGTACCGCTTTTCCCTGATCGTATTCCTCCTGCTGAATGCTGATCACCACTGTCTCGATTGCAGGGTCATTGATCTGTCCAAAATAGCACCCCAGTACCTTGTCATCATGGCTGATCTGATGATAGCCCGCATATATGGGTTCCTCGCCGGTGCAGTCCACCGTAGCTCCGAACATCGTCTCCCAGCCCAGCGGACTGAGATAGGTATCTCCCAGCATCACAGCGCGCTCGTTTTCCATCAGGTAGAAAAGATGTGTTTTATAGAGCGACGGCTCCCACTTCCGCTCAACGACCCAGGCCCTGCCAATCCCCTCATGTTCCGCCTCCCGACGGACAGCCTGAATCGGGAGCAGGGCGATACCAAAAATATGATCCACAAGCAGCAAACTCACCAGTGCCAGCAGCACCCGCCGCAGGGCCTGCCGTTTCCGGGAGGGCAGCTTTTTCCGTCTCATAATCCCTCCTGTTCCGGCAGGGGCAGTTCCAGACGGATCTGCTCGTCAAAGGCCTCAAAGCGCAGTACGACGTATGTATCCTCCGGGGAGAGGCGCACATAGCAGGAGCCATATTCCACCCGCCAGTTTCCCCGTCCGCTTCCCTTCGGAGGGTCTCTCCTTCCTCCCGGCGTTTCCAGCCAGGTTTGCCCCATCAGCCGTCTGGACACAATGCCGCCGGGAATTCGATCATACGCACATAGCTGAACTTCCGCCTCCCACACACCCGGGGCATTATCCGCCTGCCCTATGCTGATCCGGTAAACCCGCAGGATGTCATTTCCAACTGGAATGCGGATATCCAGCCGCTCCGTTGCTGCCACAGCGGTATATACAGATGGTTCATTCGGATAAATACGGGCGGAGATGCTATCAATAACCATCCCCAATATTCCCAGAGCCAGCAGGGTCTGGACGCACAGCACCACCGTCAGCAGTACCGCCGCCCGGCTCAGCAGCACCCAGCCCCAGCCGGTGTACTGCCGGTTCAGCTCCCGGCCCACCTCCGCCGGGTCGCCCATGGCGGCCAGGGTCCGCGCTTCCGCCTCCTGCTCATCATACCCCAGCTCCCGCAGGGATTCCATATGGTCCTCCATGTGGCCGTCCAGCTCCTGCCGGATGGCCTCCCGCTCTTTCGCCGTCACGCGGCGCAGGGACGAGAGCACCTGCTCCGTGTACTGCCGCCTGTCCATGTCACGCCAGCCCCAGCCCCGGGCAGGCCCGGAGCACCGCATTCACCGCGCCGGAGTAGGTCTGCCAGGCGACAGCCTCCTCCCGCAGCACC
>DWXY01000152.1 GCA_019118935.1 Candidatus Oscillibacter pullicola | reverse complement strand
TTTGGGCACGCTCTGGCTTCTATGATTTCTACACTCTTTTGCTGACAAAGCTTTCTTAATATCACTCCTATATCCTGTTTTATCTGTCCATATATCTCCATCCTCCGATATTTGGGTGCAAATACGATGTGATATTGACATCTCCAACTTCTGTGCTCAAAACTACTGATGTCTTTGTCCTTCACGATGAGGACCTCCCTGTTATCGTAGTTGTGTGGTCGGCAAACCTCTTCTACCTTATCAGGGAGCTCTTTCTTTTTCTACTTTTCTCCTCGCTATAAGCTATTTTTTTACCCCGGCATAGCCGGGGGTTGCCTTTGGTGCCACCAAAAGCAAAACCCGTCCCGCCTTTTGGCGGGACGGGTTCTTTCTATCCCAGAACCACGCCCATGCCCGTCAGTACGCCCAGAACAGCCGCCATCGCGGGCGCTGAAGAGCGGCACAGGCGGAACGACTCCGGCAGTAGCTCGCCAAACACCACGTACAGCATTGCTCCGGAGGCCCCGCCCAGTGTGAGCATCTGCAGGCCCGGCCCCATCGTTCCCAGGCAGAAGCCCAAAACCGCCCCCAGCACCGTGGGCGCGCCGGCCGCCGCCGTGGTCAGGACCGCCCGCCCTCTGGCGGCGCCGCCCGCCGCCAGGGGAACTGCAATGGCCATGCCCTCCGGAATGTTGTGGAGTCCGATCACCAGCGCCATCATTCGCCCGTCCTGTCCCGCTTCGGCCAGATCCGCAGCGTAGGAGGCCCCGATCACCATACCCTCCGGCAGGTTGTGCAGGGCAATGGCGGCCGCCATCACCACACCTGCCAGAAAGAGCCCTCTCCACTTCGCACCTGCCTGCAGCCCGCTCACCAGCTCTTCCAGGAGCCAGATCCCCCCGCAGCCCGCCAGTACGCTGGCGGACGCCGCAGGAAGCGCGGACAGCCCCGGCCCCGCCTGAATGGCGTCGGTCAGCAGGTCCGCGCACACCACGGCAAGCATCATGCCCGCCGCAAAGCTCAGCAGCACACTCACGGTCCTGTCCGTACCTCTGCGGAACAGATAGGCGGACAGGCCCCCCAGCCCGGTCCCTCCCATGCCTGCCGCGGCCGTGACAGCTATGATCGTACCCACAGTCCTCTCCCCCTCCCATAAAGATGGGCCAGGAACGCCGCACAAGCGGCATTCCTGGCCTTTCGCGCTCTTCTGTATCCGTTGTCGCACTCACAGCAGCATATACAGCAGCAGGAAGATCAGCCCTCCGCCTGCCAGCATGAGATCAAAGGAGAAGGTCTCTTCCGTCAGGAAATGGAGGGGCTTACGCCCGTATGTGCCGAAGTTCTCGTCGCGCTTCGGCACAAAGATGCCGGGCGCCTTAGTAAAGAGGATCCGTTCTCCCAGCAACACCAGCCAGTCGCCTACGGAGGCGGCCACCCGGGCGCAGAGGGCCCCCACAAAGGTCAGGGCCGACAGCAACGGGCGGTATACCAGATTCTCCAGATCCAGCCGGGCGGGCCAGCGGTCCAGATAAACCATGCCGTCCGCCTCCCGCCGCATCAGCAGGCCCCGGACCACCAGGAGATAGACCGCTGCGCCGATGGCCAGGGAGATGCAGGCTCCCTCCAGGTTCACCCAGGTGAAATAGTGGACGCTGTGGCCCGGATCCGCCCGCAGGAACTGCCCCGCCCACTGGGCCAGGGGCTCCATGGTCAGTCCCGGAGTCAGGCCCAGCACCAGCAGCAGGGCCGCGCCGACGCTCAGCGCCGCATGGGTGCCCGGGGACATATAGTCCCGCAGGGCCGGCCGCTGGCCAACAGCACGGCTGGAGACAAAGATCGCCACAAACAGCTTCGTCATGTACGCCGCCGTCAGTCCGCCGGAGATCAGGAACAGCCACTCCACCGCCGTGAACCAGCCCGTGGCGGCCCCCGCGTGCTCCAGCACATGGATGTACTCCACAATGCTCTCGTGGAGTAAGGTCTTGCTCACATAGCCGGAAAAGCCCGGCACACCCGCAATGGAGGCCGCCCCCACGAAAAACAGGATCTTCAAAACCGGCTTGTTCCGCCCCCAACCCCGGATGTCATTGAGATTCAGCGAGTGGGTTCCCAGATACACCACACCTGCCGCCACGAACAGCACCAGCTTGATGAGGGAGTGGTTCAGCATGTGCAGCACCGTGCCCCAGGCCGCCAGGGCGTTCTCGCCGTTCAGGAAGCCCTGCATGGCCGTGCCCACCAGAATAAAGCCGATCTGGGACATGGAGGAGCAGGCCAGCGTCCGCTTCAGGTCAATGGAGAACAGCGCCAGCACAGCCCCCAGCACCATGGTCACCACGCCCAGGGCCAGTACCACTGTATTCCAGGGAAGCTCTGTCCAGAACAGATACCGGCAGAGAATGAGCACACCGAAAACGCCGCTCTTGGTCAGGATGCCGGACAGCAGGGCAGACGCCGGTGCCGGCGCCACGGGATGGGCCTTTGGCAGCCAGATGTGCAGGGGAAACATACCGGCCTTGGCGCCGAATCCCACCAGTGCGCATCCGCCGGCCACGTACAGGGCCCCCCTCTTCTCCGCAGGCAGCGCGGATACCGCCTCTGCCATAGCGGAAAACTCCAGCGTCCCCAGCAGATGCTGGAGGAGCAGCAGACCCGCCAGCAGTGCCATGCCGCCGATCACGGCCACAGCCAAATACGTCTGTCCGGCCTGCCGCGCCTCCTCCGTCTCGTTCTGCACCACCCACACATAGGAGGTGAAGGACATCATCTCAAAGAATATGAACAGCGTGAACAGGTCCGCTGCCAAAAAGACCCCCATCAGGGCGCCCAGTGTCAGCAGCCAGAAGAAGTAGAAGCGGTTGCAGCCCTCGGCGGCGGCAAAGTAGCTGGGGCAGTTGAGGCCGGTGGCCGCCCACAGGAAGGCGCTCACCAGCGCCAGCAGGCTTCCCAGGCTCCCGGCCTGGAGCCGCAGGCCAAAGCCGCAGACTCCCGGCAGCTCCAGGGCCGCCCCGGGCCACAGCAGAAACAGCAGCGCGGCGGCCAGCTCCACTGCGGGGATGATCTGGATCAGCCAGTTCCGGTATCTCCTGTCCCGCCGCCGCAGCGGGAACACCCAGGCGGAGGCCAGCATGGGGAACAGAACCAGAAACAGCAGCAGGATGTCTCCCATCGTCTTCCTCCCTTACCAGTTCCGCGGAACCGCGTTCCACAAAAAGCCGATCACTTCGTTGGACAGCAGCGCCAGAATCACACCGGAGGCGGTCAGCAGCACCAGCGGGATCCACATGGTCCTGGCCGGGTCGTGCACCCGGGCCAGCGCCGCCCGGTCCAGCTCTCCCACCGGGAAATAGGCCCGCACCACAATGGTCAGCATGTACAGTGTCGTCAGCAGCGTGGACAGAATCAGCGCGGCGATGCCCGCGTAGGCCAGCGGGTTCACCGAGGCCACTGCCGCCTCCGCGATCATCCACTTGCCTGCGAAGCCTCCCAGCGGCGGCATTCCGATCAGCGCGAAGGAGGAGACGGTGAATGTGGCGAACACCACCGGCATAGCCCGGCCGAAGTCCTCCATCTCATAGATGTACTCCTTCCCGCTCTTGAGGATGATGGCGCCGGCGCAGCAGAACATGGTGATCTTGGTAAAGGCGTGGTAGACCATGTGGGTCATGCCGCCCACCATCCCCGCCGGGGTCATCAGCGTCAGGGCAAAGAGGATGTAGGAGAGGTTGCTCACCGTGGAAAACGCCAGCCGCCGCTTCAGATGGGGCGTCCGCAGCGCCCGGGCAGAGCCGTAGACGATGGTCACAATGGCCGCCGTCATCACCACCGTCTGGGCCCAGCTTCCCCGCAGGAAGTCCGCCCCGAAGCCGTAGTAGATCAGCCGCAGCACCGCAAAGGCACCGGCCTTCACCACCGCCACCGCATGGAGCAGTGCGGACACCGGCGTGGGCGCCACTGAGGCATCCGGCAGCCAGCCGTGGAAGGGGAACACCGCCGCCTTCACGCCGAAGCCGAAGAAGGCCGCCACAAACACCAGCTCCAGCGTCCGCTCGTTTCCGGCCGCCAGACTCTGGTCCAGAATGCCGCCATAGGTGAAGTTCAGGTGTCCCACGCCGTAATTCAGCAAAAAGACGATCCCGATGAAGGCAAACGCCGCGCCGGAGAGGGAGTACACCAGATACTTCCGCCCGGCATACCGGGCCTTCTCGTCCATGGCGTGCATCACCAGAGGCAGCGTGGTCAGCGTCAGGACCTCATAGAAGAAATACAGCGTCAGGAAGTCCTCGGAATAGGCGACGCCCAGCACCACACCGTAGGCCATCAGCCAGAAGGCGAAGAACCGGTTCTCGTGCCCCTCGTGGGACATATAGTCCAGCGAATACGCCGTCACCAGCGGCCACAGCACCGACACGATGGCCCCATAGACCATGGATGCCCCGTCGATCCGCAAAGAGATGGAGAACACCTCGTTGAAGCTCACCATGATGCAGGCCAGAAAGCTGCTCCCATGGAGATAGGTCAGCACGATGCAGGCCAGAGACAGCGCCGTCGTCACCAGGGACGCCGCCATGATATAGATGCTGCGCACCCTCCGGTCCCTGGGCTGCAGAATCAGCAGCGCGATCCCCAGCACAATGGGGACCAGAATGGGCAATGTCAGAAATTGGCGCACAGGCACACCTCCCTTCTCAGCGCTTCCCCGCGGTCAGGGGAACAGCCGGGCCGCCAGAAGGCCCAGCCAATGCAGCAGCCCGCCGGGCAGCAGGCCCAGCAGCACCACAGCCGCGGCAAAGGCGATCATGGGCCACGTCATCTGGAGGCCCACCTCCCGCCGCTCCGTAATAAAATCCCGGCCGGGGAAGAATCCCTCCGTCACCACCGGCAGCAGGTATCCCGCCGTCAGCAGGGCGGAGACCACCAGCACCACCAGCCCTGCGATGCCGAAGGCCTGGAGCGGCGCCTCCAGGCTGGCGGTGAGCAGGTACCACTTGCTCACAAATCCCGCCATGGGCGGAATCCCGATCAGGGAGAGGGCCGCCAGGGTGAAGCACCACATGGTCACCGGCATCCGCCGGCCGATGCCCCGCAGCTGATCCACCCGGGTGCAGTTGGTGGAGAAGATAATGGCGCCCGCCGCCAGGAAGAGCGTATCCTTTGCCAGGGCGTGGAAGACCATCTGCAGCAGGGAAGCCTGGACGCCCTCCGGCGTCAGCAGCATCAGGCCGAACAGCACATAGGACACCTGGCTCACCGTGGAATAGGCCAGCCGCCGCTTCAGCTGCTTTTCCCGGTAGGCCAGCATGGACCCCACGAACACCGTGGCCAGCGTCAGCGTCAGCAGCACATACTGGGGCCAGCTGCCCGCCAGGAACTCCGGCCCGAACATATAATAGGTGACCCGGATCACGGCCACCACGCCGCCCTTGGTGATGACGCCGGAGAGGACAGCGGAGGCCGGGGCCGGCGCCACCGGATGGGCGGCGGGAAGCCAGGACTGCATGGGCATCATGCCCGCCTTGGCCCCGAAGCCCACGATCATCAGGCAGTACGCCGCCAGCAGCAGCGGCTGGTGCTCCGCAGCCCGGGAAAAGTCGATGGCCCCGCCCGGCTGAAAATCCGGCACCGTCAGGTAATAGGCGATGAAGAAGTAGCCCGCCAGGGCCATGCCGGCGCCGAATACGGAATACCCCAGGTATTTGAAGCCCGCCCGGCGGGCCGCCGGCGTGGCGTTGTGCAGCACCAGCGGCACCGTGATCAGGGACATCATCTCGAAGAACATATACATGGTCACGAAGTTGGCCGCCTGGGCAAGGCCCATCAGCACCCCCAGCGTCATGGTATAAAACCCCATGAACTGGTTGCCCTGCCCCGCATGGCGGATGTAGGGCTTGGTGAAGACCACCACCGGCGCCCAGATGCACACCGCCAGCACCATAAAGAACTTGGACAGCCAGTCGCTGTTCAGCACCAGGCCCAGGTCCCCCTGGATGGTCAGCAGCCACAGCCGCTGGGTGGGCATCGTGCAGTTGGCCAGCACCATCACGGCGGTGATCACGATCAGCGTCACCACCAGCCAGTCACGGTAAGTCTCATTTTTCTGCCGGAATACGAAGATCCCGCCGATCAGCGGCACCAGGATAGGCAGCAGCAACAGCATGGGCGCACTCCCTCACAAACAACAAATCTCAAATCAGCCGGACGCCCGCCTCGATCAGGTCTGTGATCGGGTGGTAGAAAATGCCCAGCACGAAAATTCCCAGGATCAGGATGACGGCAGCCGCGGTGAAGGTCCGGTCCGCAGCCAGATCCCCCGGATGCACGTCGGCCAGGACCAGCGCCTCGTCCTCCGCCGGGGGCTTCACCCAGATGGCCAGCAGCGCCGGAACATAGTACAGCGCGTTCAGCACCGTGGACAGGGCGATGGTCAGCAGGATCATCGCCGTCATGCCGGTGGGCACGGCCGCGCTGGCAAAGTACAGCTTGGAGACAAAGCCGCCGAACAGGGGGATGCCGATCATGGACAGGGCCCCCACGGTGAAGCCCAGGCCCGCCCCAATGTCCCGATAGGCGCTGCCCCGCAGGTTCTTCAGGCTCTTGTGATGGCCGCTGACGGCGGAGAGCCTGCCGGCGCAGAGAAACAGCAGCGGCTTGCAGCAGGCATGGACCAGGATATGGAAGCAGGAGGCGATCAGCCCCTCGATGCTCCCCAGGCCCACGCCCATGAAGATATACCCCACCTGCGCCACCGAGGAATACGCCAGCATCCGCTTGATGTGGTTCTCCCGCATGGCGGCCAGGGAGCCCAGGATCATCCCCAGCAGTCCGAAGGCCAGGATCACGTCGGTGACCCCCAGTTCCACCATCAGCTCCATGGAGAAGACCCGCAGGATCATCACCAGCAGCAGCACGATGTACCCCTTCAGCACCAGGCCGGACAAGATGGCGGAGGACGCCGTGGTGGCGCCGCCGTGGGCGTCCGGCAGCCACAGGTGGAAGGGGAACATGGCGCTCTTGACGCCCAGGCCCGCCACGATCAGGCCCACCGCCACCGTCAGCGGGATGGGATAGCTCCCGGAGAGCCGCAGCTCC
>DWXY01000151.1 GCA_019118935.1 Candidatus Oscillibacter pullicola | reverse complement strand
AGCAGCGGGTAGCCATCGCCCGGGCCATCGCCACCAAGCCTCCCATCATCATGGCCGACGAGCCCACCGGCGCACTGGACTCCCACACCGGCCAGGAGGTGCTGAAATTCCTCCAGGAGCTGAACAAGGAGGGCAGCACAGTCATTCTCATCACCCATGACAACGGCATTGCCGCCACGGCCCGGCGGGTCGTCCGCCTGGCCGACGGCAGAATCATCGAGGACCGGGAACAGGAGGTGGACTGGCTTTGAATATCCAACAGGCCGTGAAGATGGCGTGGAAGTCCATCTGGGGCAAAAAGGGCCGGTCCGCCCTGACCATGCTGGGCATCATCATCGGCATCGCGGCGGTGATGACCATCGTGTCCGCCATCAACGGCTATACGGAAAAGACCATGGAGCAGTATGAGGCCATGGGCAGCAACAAGCTCACCGTCAACATCTGGAACTATATGTATGACGAGGAGGGCAACAGCGTGGGAAAGGACTACTTTCCGGCACTGTACGACTACTGCAACAGCATCAGTGAATATGTGCTGGGCGTGACGCCCCAGGCCAACTGCAATGCTACGGTGGTCTACGGCACCAAGAGCAGCGCCAATATGACCTGGAACTATGACGACAAGGGCAATCTGACCGGCGACGCACCGCCCAGCATCTACTATGGCAGCGACCAGTACAGCGTCTGCAACAACCTGACGCTGGCCAAGGGCCGGGACCTGTCTGTGCTGGATATCCGGGGGTATAAACAGGTGTGCGTCCTGGGGGCACAGGCCGCCAGGATCTTCTTCGATGCCGCGGACCCGGTGGGCAAAACCCTGCAGCTCAACGGGCAGGGGTTCGAGGTAGTGGGGGTCTACGCGCCCCGGTTGTCCGGAGAGACGGCGGCCTCCAGCCAGATCGACAATGTCATTATCCTGCCCTACACCGCCCGGCGGGCGCTGGGCGGCGCCGCTCCGGAGCAGTTCATCGTGAAGACCCGCAGCAGCGAGGACATGGTGGAGGCCAGCTCCCGCATCGGCGGCTTTTTGAAGGGACTGATCAACCCCAATGCGGCCGGTTATAGTGTGGACCAGGAGAACTCCTGGCAGCAGGAGCAGAACAAGCAGATGGGCATGATCTCCCTGATCCTGGGCGGCATCGCCGCCATCAGCCTGCTGGTGGGCGGTATCGGCATCATGAACATCATGCTGGTGACCGTCACCGAACGGACCCGGGAGATCGGCATCCGTCGGGCCATCGGCGCCGAGCGGAGCAGCATCGTCATCCAGTTCCTCATCGAGGCGGCCATGCTCTGCGGCATCGGCGGCATCATCGGCATCCTCATCGGCACCGGCGGCAGCCTGCTGGTGGGACGGCTGATGTTCCAGATGACCATCTACCCGGCGGCGTGGATCACCCTGTGCGCCTTCACGCTGTCGGTGGCGCTGGGAATTTTGTTCGGCATTTATCCGGCGGCAAAGGCCGCCAGGCTCCAGCCCGTGGAAGCGCTGCGGGCAGAATGAGAGGGAGAGACTGATGAAGAGACGAATCATGACATTCCTGCTGGCCGTGTGCATGGCGGTTTCCCTGCTGGCGGTGCCGGCAGGGGCGGCCAATACCGCAGCGGTCACATTCTCCGACATCGGGGACAAGAGCACGGCGGTGGCGGTGGAATCCCTGCGCCTGCTCGGCGTGCTGGACGGCTATGGGGACGGGACCTTCCGCCCCGGCACCGTCCTCACCCGGGCGCAGTTCTGCAAGATGGCGGTCTACGCCATGAACGGCAGCAATGAGCTGGGACGCTACCGGACCGTCACGGTATTTTCAGACGTGAAGCCCTCCTATTGGGCGGCACCCTATATCAACATGGCCGCCAAGGGCAAAAACATCATCTCTGGCTACGCAGACGGGAAATTCCACCCTGACCGCACGGTGACCGTGGGCCAGGCTGTGACCATCCTGCTGCGGATGCTGGGCTACAAGGACGAGGACGTCGGCGGCATCTGGCCGGACAGCTATATGGCGGAAGCCGCTGTCATCGGCCTGACCGACGGTGTCAGCGGCACTGGAAACGAGGGCCTGACCCGCGGGCAGGCGGCCAAGCTCTTTTTGAATCTGCTGCGGGCGGACAAGAAAGAGGGCGGCAGCTATCTCGCCACACTGGGCGAGACCCGGACGGGGCAGATGCTGGTCTCCTCCACGGCGGACGGACCGCGCGGCGCCGGAACGGCGCTGCAGATGGCCTCCGGCGCGGTTTACTCCCTGGCGGACGGCAAGGTCTCCAACGGCATGCTCAACGGAACCAAGGGGACACTGCTGCTCAGCAAGGGCGGCAATGAGGCTCTGACCTTTGTGCCGGATTCCGTGGGCAGCAGCAAGGTCGTGGTCCTCTCCACGGCCAAGGCCACGGAGCTGACGGATACCACCGGCACTAAGTACGTTATGGACAACGACACCGGCGTCTACTACAACGGCAAGGAGTCCGTGTGGAGCGAGGTCTACTCCTGGCTGAACGCGGGCACCTCCCTGACACTGTACCTGGATGCAGGCGGCGGTGTGGACTATGTGTTCGTCGGCGGCGGCGGGACCACGTCCAACGAGGCGGTCATCGTCTACGAGAAGGGGTCCACCTCGGGCTTCAGCTCTCTGGCCGGCGGGGCCAGCGGATACGCCATCTACAAGAACGGCCTGCCCGCCACCGCCGGGGATATGCGCAAGTACGACGTGGCCACCTATTCCAGCACCACCAACTCCATCCGCGTGTGCGACACCCGGATCACCGGCTACTATGAGGACTGCTATCCCAATCCCAAGGAGCCCACGAAGATCACGGTCCTGGGCTATGAGTTCAACGTGCTGCCCACCGCTATGCAGACGGTCTCCCAGTTCAAGCCCGGCGACCAGATCACCCTGCTTCTGACTGAGGACAATCAGGTGGCCGGCGCGGTGGCGGCCAGCGGCAACACTGCCACCGGCAACGCCATCGGCATCGCCGAGGTCTCCAGCGGCAGCGCCACGGTGGACCTGCTCTGCGGCATCCAGGTGAAGGGCTCGGTCAGCCTCTCTGCCAGCGATGTGGAGCGGCTGAACGGCCAGCTGGTGCGGGTCTCCTCCAGCCGGAAGGGCGGCCTGTCCCTGACCCGCCTGACGGGCGGTGTCTCCGGCGAGCTGAATGTGGCGGAGCGCAAGCTGGGCAGCCGGAACCTGGCGGACAATGTGGTCATCTTCCAGAACGACGGCAGCGGCCTCACCGCCATCAGCCTGTCTCAGATCACGGACGGCAGGGTGCCCGCTTCCCAGATCACCTACGCCGGCACCGACTGGGCGGACCGGGTGAAGGTCATCGTGCTGAATTCCGCCATCGGCGGCGACTACATCTTCGGCCGCGCCCACTACACCGCCAACTATGACGAAGAGGGCGACCGGGAAGGCAATGCCCAGCTCTCCGTGGAGTACGGCGCGGGCAAGACCACGGCCACCTTTGAGACCGGTTATGTGGTCCGCAACGGCGACATCGTGGGCATCACCATCGTCACCTCCGGAAACACCCAGCGGATCGGCAGCCTGGTCTATCCCGACGAGCTGCGGAACGTGCCCAACACCGCCTGGAGCGGCAAGGGCGCCGTCACGGTGAACGGCCGGACCTACACGGTCCCCGCCAGCGTCCCCTGCTACAACACGCAGACCAAGAGCTGGGTCACCCTCACCGAGGCCAGAGCCTATGCAGACAGCGCCACGCTGTATGTGTATCAGGGCGTGGTCCGCTTCCTGGAAGTGGGCTGAGCGAACCGGCTGAAATCCGGGACAGAGCCTCCTCTGAAAACGGTATATGTCCCATGAAAAAACGGGCCGCCCCGCAAGGGGCGGCCCGTTTGCGCCGGTAGGATACGGTTACCGCGGCGATGCTTTCCGCCGCAGGAAAAACCACTCCCGGGCGGCGTCCTCCCGGGAGGCGTAGACCTGAATGCCGGACTCCGGGACCAGTCCAGCCCGCCAGTCGGTCCCATCCCGCAGCAGCTGGACAAAGGCATAGACATCCTCCGCCGCCTGGAAAACGGCGCCGTCCCGCCGGAGATAGACCATGGGGTGGCTGCCGTTCCGGGCCAGGGAGCCCAGCCAGCCGCCCTCGTCCCAGGCAAAGACCTCCAGACCGGGCACGGGATAGAGGGGCACCTCCGGCACCGGATCGCCGTCGATGTAGAAGGACAGGCCCCAGGGGGCGCCCAGCTGCTCCAGCTATGCCCGGTCTGACCGGGGAGAGGGCCAGAAGGCGATACCACCCCATTCGATCCGGGAAGGCTGCGGCGCTTTTCCGCCCCAGCCGAAGACGCCGGTCCCATTGCCGGTCCACTCGGGCAGATCCAGACAAATCCGGGGCGGCAGTGGGTCCGGCAGTTGAAATGGAATTTGGCCTTTCGTAGTGATCCCTCCTCATACCACCTGGAACAGATAGAACTTCAGATAATTCGTCTCCTCCACGCCCCAGAGGATGGGGTGGTCGCAGGACTGCTGCCGGGCCTCGATCTGCCGCAGCTGCACGCCGGCGTCCCGGGCGGCGCTGTGGAGCATGGCCACGAACTTCTCCTCCGTGGCGAAGTGGGAGCAGGAGCAGGTGGCGAGAATACCGCCCCGGGGCAGCAGGCGCATGGCCCGGTAGTTGATCTCCTTGTACCCGCTGATGGCGTTGGCCACGGTCCTGCGGGACTTGGTGAAGGCCGGCGGGTCCAGGATGATGAAGTCGTACCGCTTTGGCTCCTTCTCCAGCGCGGGCAGCAGGTCGAACACGTTGGCGGCCACGCAGTCCACCACGTCGGTGAGGCCGTTGCGCTCCGCGTTGGCCCGGGCCATCTCCACAGCGGACTCCGACACATCCACGGCGGTGACGTGCTTCGCCCCGCCCGCCGCGGCGTTCAGAGCGAAGGATCCGGTGTGGGTGAAGCAGTCCAGCACCGTCTTGCCCCGGGCGATGCGCCCCACCGCCCGGCGGTTGTACTTCTGGTCCAGGAAGAACCCGGTCTTCTGGCCGTTCTCCACGTCCACCAGATATTTCACGCCGTTCTCCGTGATCTCCGTCACCGCAGAATCCGGCGCCGCCTCGCCGGGGAGAGGGAACCACCCCTTGCCCTGGGGCAGCCCCTCCTTCTCCCGCAGGGCCACGTCGTTCCGGAGAAAGATCCCGCGGATCGGGAACCCGTCCGCCCGGAGGATCTCCGCCAGCGCCGGCAGCAGGATGTCCTGGATCCGCTCCATGCCCACGGCAGCACCTGGACGGACAGCAGGTTGTGGAACTTGTCCACCGTCAGCCCGGGAAAGGCGTCCGCCTCCCCGAAGATGATGCGGCAGGCGTCCAGGTCCTCCGGCGCCATGACGCTCTTCCGGTACTCCCAGGCCCACTGGAGCTTCCGGCGCCAGAAGGCGGCGTCAAACTGGTCGTTGGCGTTGCGGGACACCAGCCGCACCCGGATCTTGGACCGCTCCGACAAAAAGCCCGTGCCCAGATACCGGCCCTTTTTGCTGACCACGTCCACCAGGCCGCCGTTTTCCGCCTGTCCCTCTGTGGCTGTAATTTCCGCGTCATAGACCCAGGGATGGCCCCGGAGGATGGCGGCCTCCGCTTTGGCCGTGACGGTGTACCTGGGGTAATTCCGTTCCGCTTTCATGGCATGATTCCTTTCCCTCTGATATTTCCAGGCCAGTGTACCATGCCCGCAAGCGGACATGGTACTTTGATAGATTCTGGTGATTATCCTCTGTGGACAAGCCGGGACGTGATCCCGGTGATGGCGGGCGTCCTCCCGCCGCACCGCGGCGGAACCGGTCGCCATGCCAGTGATACAATCGCTGCTTTGCAGCGATTGTATCACATTTTTCCCGGAAACGCCATAGACTGGGAAAAAGGAGGGACAATTCCATGCCCAAGATCTATCTAAGCCCGTCCACTCAGGACTGGAACATGTACGTCACCGGAAGCGGCTCCGAAGAGTACAACATGAACCTGCTGGCAGATGCTCTGGTGCCCTATCTGCTGTCCAACGGCATCCAGTACCAGCGCAACCGGCCGGAGATGACCGCCGGCAGCTCCATCCGGGAGGCCAACCAGGGGGAGTATGACCTGTATCTGGCGCTCCACTCCAACGCCGCCCCGGAGGGGCATTACGGCGAGGAGCGGGGCATCATCGCCTTCTATTACCCCGGCAGCGTCAACGGCCAACGGGCCGCGGAGCTCATCGCCCAGGAGCTGCGGAAAATTTACCCGCTGCCCAACAAGGTCACCACCCGCCCCACCACCTCGCTGGGAGAGGTCCGCCAGCCCCGGTTTCCCTCTGTGCTGCTGGAGATCGGCTACCACGACAATTACAGCGACGCCACCTGGCTGGAGGGCCACTGGGACGCCATCGCCCAGCAGATCGCCCGGGGCCTGACGGAGTATTTCGGCCTGCCCTTCATCTACCCCATGGACCCGGTACAGGGCGCTGTGTCTGTGAACAACGGCACGCTGAACCTGCGGGACTATCCGTCCTCCACCGGCAAGGTGATCGCCAACCTCCCCAACGGCGCCACCGTCACCATCTACGGCGAATGGAACGGCTGGTACGTGGTGCACTACGGGGATCAGGTGGGCTACGCCGCCGCGGCATACATCGATACGTGAGGATCCGCCAGCTTCCCGCTGCAGCGGAAAGCTGGCGGGCCAGATACGGGGGTACACCTGACAGACCTCGTAAAAAACTCCAAAAGCGTTCGGCGGAATTTGGGTAAATATACAGATTTGCCTTGACAGAAGAGGGCAGAACGATTAAACTAAAAACGGATAATTGTCGGCAGGCGACAGGGGGGCCTTCCGATTGTTTTCTGACCATGCGGCCCATGCGGCCTGCATATAAAACCCAAAGCGCACAGGATACCGGACACAGGAGGAGAAGATACCGTGATTGGAAACGTCGTTGCCGCCCTGATCGGGCTGGCAGTCGGCGGCGTGATCTGCTTCTTCCTCGGTATTCGCTACCGGAAAACCGTTTCTGAAAAGGAAATCTCAAGCGCGGAAGAAGAGGGAAAGCGCATCATCAACGAGGCCATCAAGAGCGCCGAGACCAAGAAAAAAGAGGCACTGCTGGAAGCCAAAGAAGAGATTTTGAAGAACCGCAGCGAGTACGAGAAGGAAGAGAAGTCGCGCAGAGCCGACCTGCAGCGGCAGGAAAACCGCCTGCAGCAGAAGGAAGAGAACCTCGACCGCAAGACCGAGGCTCTGGAGAAGAGAGAGGAGTCCCTGGCCCAGAAGCACGCGGCCATCGACAAGGAAAACGAGGAGATCAAAGTCATCAAGCGCAGCCAGACGGAGATGCTGGAGCGGATTTCCGGCTTCACCGCCGAGGAGGCCAAGGCCTATCTGATCGCTCAGGTGGAGGCCGAGGTGACCCACGAGACCGCCCTCAAGATCAAAGAGGTCGAGTCCCGGATGAAGGAAGAGTGCGAGGCACGCGCCCGGGAAGTGGTGGCCCAGGCCATCCAGCGGTGCGCCGCCGACCAGGTGGCCGAAATGACCGTCAGTGTGGTTCCCCTGCCCAATGACGAGATGAAGGGCCGCATCATCGGCCGCGAGGGCCGCAACATCCGCACCATCGAGACCCTGACGGGTGTGGATCTCATCATCGACGACACGCCGGAGGCCATCACCGTCTCCTGCTTCGAGCCGGTGCGGCGGGAGATCGCCCGCCTGGCGCTGGAGAAGCTGATCGCCGACGGCCGCATCCATCCCACCCACATCGAGGAGATGGTGGAGAAGGCCCGCCGGGAAGTAGAGAACACCATCAAGGCCGAGGGCGAGCGCGCTGTGTTCGAGTGCGGCGTGCGGAACCTGCACCCGGAGCTGGTGAAGATGCTGGGCCGCCTCCACTACCGGACCAGCTACGGCCAGAACGTCCTGCAGCACTCCATCGAGGTCAGCCACATCGCCGGCATGATGGCCTCCGAGCTGGGCGCTGATGTCCAGGCCGCCAAGCGGGCAGGCCTGCTCCACGACCTGGGCAAGGCCGTGGATCACGAGCTGGAGGGCACCCACGTGTCCCTGGGTGTGGAGTTCGCCCGGAAGTACAAGGAGCGGGAGGACATCATCCACGCCATCGAGGCCCACCACAACGATGTGGAGCCCCGGACCGTGGTGGCCTGCCTGGTGCAGGCGGCAGACGCCATCTCCGCCGCCCGGCCCGGCGCCCGGCGGGAGAACCTGGAGAACTACATCAAGCGTCTGGAGCAGCTGGAGACCATCACCGGCTCCTATCCCGGCGTGGACAAGGCCTACGCCATCCAGGCCGGCCGCGAGGTGCGGGTCATGGTAAAGCCCGAGCAGGTCAGCGAGGACCAGATGGTTATCCTGGCCCGGGACCTGGCCAAGAAGATCGAGGAGGAAATGGAGTACCCCGGTCAGATCAAGGTCCACGTCCTGCGGGAGACCAAGGTCATCGAGTACGCGAAATAAGAAAACGCAGCAAGGCGGCGGGCCATCGGCCCGCCGCCTGTTCGTTTATATGGCCCAGAGGGGACGCTTCCGAACCACGCCGTGGGGGCGGCAATCTGCCGCCTGGAGGAGGCACGCGTAGAGAGTGGAGTTGGGAATTAGGAGTTAGGAGTTGATGGGTTCCGCCGCAGGCGGAACGATTGGAATGGGTCCGGCTCCGCCGGACAGCAAAATTTCTAATTTCATTCCTAATTCCTAATTGATCTCCTATCTACCCCGCTCCTCCGGCGGCCCGCGTCCCCCGATGACGGAACACCCCCGAACCGCGCCGTAGATGCGGCGATCTGCCGCCCGCCTTCCGGCTACCACGTTTCCCGCAGGGAGAGACGGAGATAAGGGCCGCTGTCGGCGGGACCCAGATATTCCCTCGACACGGTGTATTGGCCGGCATCCTCCGTCAGTGTCAGCCGCACCGCCACGCCGCTGCCTTCCTGGGAGACCTCCGCCCGGGAGATGAAGCGGTTGGAGCCGTCCAGCGGCCCCTCCGGAAAGCTGCCGGGGTAAAGGGTTCCCTGCTGCTGGAGAAGCTCCAGGTCCTCCGGCTCCCCCTGGGCCAGCGCCATGCAGTCCAGATAGGTGTCCCGGCAGGTGAGGGTCATCACATTCCCCTCGCAGGCCACCTCCACCAGGGGCGGGGCACAGAAGGCGGCGTCAAAATCCTGGCCGGACATGGGGCCGAACAGCAGCTCCAGGCCGGAGACCGTCACCCGGGCATCCAGCAGGGCCTCCGAGCGGCCCGCCATGCCGAAGGAGGCGGGCTCCTCCAGCGGGGCCCAGTAGGGCTCTGTGTTGGCCGTCATACCGGAGCCGTAGGGATCATAGGCGGATGCCTGGCCGTTTTCGTCCCAGGCCCCGTCAAAGGAAACGGTGCCGCTTTGGGGGAAGTCGCGGTATGCCGTGTCGAACAGGATGCCGTCCGTGATGAAGCGGACACAGCCTGCATAGAGGATCTCATAGTCCCGGATACCTGCATAGCCGGTATACAGCCGCCGGCGGATGCCGGTGGAGCCGAAAACCCAGTCCAGCGCGGGGCGTTCCTCCGGGCCCAGCTCCACCAGAAAATCCCCCTCGTAGGGGGTGACCGCCAGGACGGCCGCGCCCTCCGCCTCGTAGGCGGCCCGGATGGCCTCTTCTGTCACCGGCAGAGAGACGGCGTCCGATGCCCCATCCTCCCCGCCGGCGGGGGAGTCCTGGGGCCCGGCCCCGCACCCGGCCAGCAGCAACAGGCAAAGAAACACCCAAATCCATCGCCGCATAGAGATCCCTCCTTTTCCCAAACATACCATCCGGCAGGGGAAAAGTCCTTACAGCATGGTTAAAAAGCCTTTACAGGACGGTTACAGTTGACTTTTCCTCCCAGAGTGGATACAATAAATATCCAGTGAAAATCGCGTGTGCGTTTCATATATTAAAGATAAAGGATTTGAGAGACTATGGCACAGGATAAAAGACAGGTGGACGCCATCACCCCCCGGGACGTGGATTTCGCCCAGTGGTACACGGACGTCTGCAAGAAGGCGGAGCTGATCGACTACACCTCCGTAAAGGGCATGTTCATCTACCGGCCCTATGGCTACGCCCTTTGGGAGAATATCCAGGCGGAGCTGGACCGGCGCTTTAAGGAGACGGGACATGAAAATGTGTATCTGCCGGTGCTGATCCCGGAGTCCCTGCTGCAGAAGGAGAAGGACCACGTGGAGGGCTTCGCGCCGGAGTGCGCCTGGGTCACCGTGGGCGGCAGCGAGAAGCTGGAGGACCGCCTCTGCATCCGCCCCACCTCCGAGACCCTGTTCTGCGAGCACTACGCCAACATCATCCACTCCTGGCGGGACCTGCCCAAGCTGTACAACCAGTGGTGCAGCGTGCTGCGGTGGGAGAAGACCTCCCGCCCCTTCCTGCGCCATCGGGAATTCCTGTGGCAGGAGGGCCACACCATGCACGCCACCGCCGAAGAGGCCCGGGAAGAGACCATGCAGATGCTGAACATCTACGCGGACTTCATGGAGAACGTGCTGGCCATGCCTGTCATCAAGGGCCGCAAGACCGACAAGGAGAAGTTCAACGGCGCGGAGGAGACCTACACCGTGGAGTGCATGATGCACGACCACAAGGCCCTCCAGGCCGGCACCAGCCACTACTTCGGCGACGGCTTCGCCAAGGCCTTTGACATCACATACACTGGCAAGGACAACCAGCCCCACTACCCCCACCAGACCAGCTGGGGCGTCAGCACCCGGATGATCGGCGGCATCATCATGACCCACGGCGACGACAACGGCCTGGTGCTGCCGCCCCGGATCGCCCCCACCCAGGCGGTGGTGATCCCCGTGGCGGCCCACAAGCCCGGCGTGCTGGAGGCGGCGGCTTCTCTGCGGGACCGGCTGAATGCCGCCGGCGTGCGGACCAAGATGGACGACTCCGACAACTCTCCCGGCTGGAAGTTCGCGGAGTACGAGATGAAGGGCGTGCCCGTCCGGGTGGAGATCGGCCCCAAGGACATGGAGAAGGAGCAGTGCGTCGTCGCCCGGCGGGACACCGGTGAGAAGATCACCGTGGCCCTGGCGGAGCTGGAGAGCGCTGTGAAGGCCCTGCTGGACCAGATCCACGACAACCTGTACGCCATGGCCCTGAAGAACCGGGAGGACAACACCTTCGACATCAAGACCCCCGAAGAGGCCAAGACCATCGTGGAGGGGAAGGGCGGCTTCCTCCGGTCCAAGTGGTGCGGCAGCCTGGAGTGCGAGCTGGCCATGAAGGAGCGGGCCGGCGTCAGCTCCCGCTGTATGCCCCTGGTCCAGAGCGGCGCTGAGGGCACCTGCCCCGTGTGCGGCAGGAAGTGCACCACAGACATCTACTGGGGCGTGGCTTATTGAGAACGAAGAGGGAGGAGGGGAGCGCCCCTCCTCTCTTTTTCGGCGGTCCGAAAGGGCTGGAAACCGGCGGTTTTCCTCCAAAATTTCGGAAGAACTGGAAAAAGATCCAGCCCTCCAAAAAAATCTTCATATTTTCATAAAAAACAGAGAAAATAGGCTTGACATTAGCAAGATTTTCTTTTATGATAATAAAGCTCGCGTGGAGGGCAGAACTGTGCCTAGCGAGTACTGCGATGAACCGGGAGATTGCTCGAAAGAGGTAACTTCCGGGGAGTATGTCCGATAATCGGGCGGCTGAGAAGGATCTGTACGTTGCGTAGATCGCTGCGCCATGACAGGATACCGGCCGTATCATGCGCCGGTATTTTTCATGAGCTGGAATGATACGCACGGTTAAGCGTATAGAAAAATTCTCTCGCCGTAGGTCGTCGAGACTCGTGAAACTACCTACGAAATCAGGAGGAAACAACCATGGCTCAGAAAGAAATGATCCGCATCCGGCTGAAGGCCTATGACCACCAGGTCATCGACCAGAGCGCAGAGAAGATCGTGGAGACCGCCAAGCGCACCGGCGCTTCCGTGTCCGGCCCCATCCCTCTGCCCACCAAGAAGGAAGTCGTCACCATCCTGCGGGCCGTCCACAAGTACAAGGACAGCCGCGAGCAGTTTGAGCGCCGCACCCACAAGCGCCTCATCGACATCACCAAGTCCACCCCCAAGACGGTGGAGGCCCTGATGGCCCTGGAGCTGCCTGCCGGCGTGGAAATTGAAATTAAACTGTAAAATCTGAAAGAGGGAACAGGTCCTCGCATTTCGCGTCCGGAGACGCGAAAGAATGTGAGATCCGTTTTTGGCCGCGACCTGTGCGTGGACAAAAACACCTCGCAGTCCGCAAACGTGCGAGCGCAAGCGAGTGCGCTGCGGCGGACTGAATCCCAGCTCAAAAAAGTGCTTGTCACTTTTTTGAAACGAAGTATGTTTGCTGTCCATGTCTGCCGTCTTGCGAGGCAGACGGGTCATGTCGGCAGAGCAATGCGGCGGGACCCAACCCGCACGTATCTAAGCCGACCAATAACCTTTAAGGAGGAACAACCATGAAAGCGATCATCGGCAAAAAAGTGGGCATGTCCCAGATTTTTGACGAGAACGGCCATGTGATCCCCGTCACCGTGATCGAGGCGGGCCCCTGCGTGGTCGTGCAGAAGAAGACTTCCGAAAAGGAAGGCTATGAGGCGGTCCAGCTGGGCTTTGAGGATATCTCTGAGCGCAAGCTCACCAAGCCCGAGAAGGGCCATCTGGACAAGGCCGGCGTGGCTCCCAAGAAGTACCTGCGGGAGTTCGACCTGGAGAACGCCGCCGAGCTGAACGTGGGCGACATCGTGAAGGCCGACACCTTCAAAGAGGGCGACTTCGTGGACGTCACCGGCATCAGCAAGGGCCACGGCTATCAGGGCGTCATCAAGCGCCACGGTGCCCACCGCCTGAAGGAGACCCACGGCTCTGGCCCTGTGGCCCGTCAGATCGGTTCTCTGGGCGCCACCAGCCACATGTCCAAGATCATCAAGGGCACCATCGGCGCCGGCCACATGGGCGTGGAGCAGGTGACTGTCCAGAACCTGAGCGTCGTCAAGGTCGACCCCGAGCTGAACATGCTGGTGGTCTGCGGCGCCATCCCTGGCCCCAAGGGCGGCCTCGTGACCATCAAGTCCACCGTCAAGGTCCACAAGGTCAAGCAGGCCGGCGCTGACATCAGCAAGAACCCGCAGAAGGCTTCCGGCCGCAACCCGCAGAAGGCCTCCGCCAGAAACAAGTAAGAAAGGGGTGCTTGATCAATGTCTACTATGAAAGTGTTGAACATGGCCGGCGCAGAAGTCGGCACTGTGGAACTGAACGACGCCATCTTCGGCATCGAGCCCAACCAGACCGTCGTGCACGAGGTCGTCAAGAACCACCTCGCCAACTGCAGACAGGGCACCCAGAGCGCCCTCACCCGCGCCGAAGTCTCCGGCGGCGGCAAGAAGCCCTGGCGTCAGAAGGGCACCGGCCACGCCCGGCAGGGCAGCACCCGTGCTCCCCAGTGGACTCACGGCGGCATCGTGTTTGCCCCCAAGCCCCGGGATTACAGCTATGTGCTGAATAAGAAGGTCAAGCGCCTGGCGCTGAAGTCCGTCCTCTCCGCCAAGGTGGCCGAGGGCCAGATGGTGGTCATCGACTCCATCAAGATGGACGCCATCAAGACCGCTGACTTCCGCAAGTTCCTCACCGCCGTCGGCGTGGACGGCAAGGCCATGGTCGTCACCCCTGAGGTGGACCAGACCATCGTCAAGAGCGCGCGGAACATCCCCGGCGTTGTGACCACTCCCGCTTCCATCCTGAGCGTCTATGATATCCTGAACGCCAAGTATCTGGTCGTGGACAAGGACGCCCTCGCAAAAATCGAGGAGGTGTACGCGTAATGGCTACCGCTTACGATATTATCATCCGCCCCATCATCACCGAGCGCGCCATGTCCGGTGCCGCCGACAAGAAGTACGTCTTCGAGGTGGCCAAGGACGCCGGCAAGATCGAGATCAAGAAGGCGGTGGAGGAGATCTTCGGCGTGAAGGTTGCCTCCGTCAACACCCTGACGGTGCCCGGCAAGGAAAAGCGCATGGGCGCCGGCCGTCCCGGCATGACCAAGACCTGGAAAAAGGCCTATGTCCAGCTGGCGGCGGATTCCAAGACCATCGAGTTCTTCGAAGGTATGGTCTGATAAACGGAAGGAGTGTAACGCGACATGTCTATCAAAACTTTTAAGCCGACGACTCCCTCCAGACGGCAGATGACGGTCTCCGGGTTCGACGGCATTGACAAGAAGGCAAAGCCCGAGCCCAGCCTGACCGAGCCCCTGAAGAAGAGCTCCGGCCGCAACAGCTATGGCCGCATCACCGTCCGCCACCGCGGCGGCGGCAACAAGCGCAAGTACCGCATCATCGACTTCAAGCGGGACAAGATCGGCTCCGCCACCGTGCTGCGCCTGGAGTACGATCCCAACCGCAGCGCCAACATCGCCCTGATCCAGTATGAGGACGGCGAGAAGCGCTATATCCTGGCCCCCCTGGGCCTGAAGGCCGGCCACAAGATCATGACCGGTCCCGAGGCGGACATCCTGCCCGGCAACGCTCTGCCCCTGGCCAACATCCCCGTTGGTACCGTGATCCATAACATTGAGCTGCATCCCGGCAACGGCGCCCAGCTGGTGCGCTCCGCCGGCACCGCTGCTCAGCTGATGGCCAAGGAGGGCAGCGATGCCCAGGTCCGTCTGCCTTCCGGCGAGGTCCGCATCGTGCGCACCAACTGCTACGCCACCATCGGCCAGGTGGGCAACATCGAGCACGAGAACATCAACATCGGCAAGGCCGGCCGCAAGCGTCACATGGGCTGGCGTCCCACCGTCCGCGGCTCCGTCATGAACCCCAATGACCACCCCCACGGCGGCGGCGAGGGCCGCGCGCCCGTCGGCCGTCCCGGCCCGGTGACCCCCTGGGGCAAGCCCGCTATGGGTTACAAGACCCGCAAGGGCAAGAACCCCACCAATAAATTCATCGTCAAGCGCCGCAACGAGAAGTAAGGAGGCAAGTCAATATGAGCAGATCCATTAAAAAAGGCCCGTATGTTGCCCCGGAGCTTCTGAAGCGGGTCGAGGAAATGAACGCGAAGAACGAGAAGAAGGTCCTCAAGACCTGGAGCCGCAGCTCCACCATCTTCCCCGCCTTCGTGGGCCACACCATCGCCGTTCACGACGGCCGCAAGCACGTGCCCGTCTATATCCAGGAGGATATGGTCGGCCACAAGCTGGGTGAGTTCGCGCCCACCCGCACCTTCCGCGGCCATCGGAAAGATTCTTAATGAAGGAGGATGCAGAACATGGAAGAGATGAAGATTGCCAAAGCGTATCTGCGCTATGTCCGCATCGCTCCCCGCAAGGTCCAGATCGTGTGTGATCTGATCCGCGGCAAGGACGCCGGCACCGCCATGGCGATCCTGATGCAGACCCCCAAGGCCGCTTCCGAGCCTCTGATGAAGCTCCTGAAGTCCGCCTGCGCCAATGCCGAGAACAACTTCGGCATGGACCCCGCCAAGCTGGTGGTGTCCGAGGTGTTCGCCACTCCCGGCCCCATCCTGAAGCGGATGATGCCCCGGGCTCAGGGCCGCGCCTATCGGATCAACAAGAAGACTTCTCACGTCACCCTGGCTGTGACGGAAAAGGCATAAGAGGGAGGAGAACAGTTTTATGGGACAGAAAGTAAATCCCCACGGCCTGCGCGTGGGCGTCATCAAAGACTGGGATTCCCGTTGGTATGCCAGTGATGAGAAGGTCGGCGATCTGATCGTCGAGGATCAGAAGATCCGCAAGTACCTGAAGAAGACCCTGTACGGCGCCGGTGTTCCCAAGATCGAGATCGAGCGGAGCAACGAAGTCGTCACCATTTTCCTCCACTGCGCCCGGCCGGGCATGGTCATCGGCAAGGGCGGCGAGCAGATCGAGCAGTATCGCCTCGCTGTGGAGAAGCTGATCGGCAAGAAGGTGCGCCTGAACATCGTCGAGGTCAAGAACCCCGACATGGACGCCCAGCTGGTGGCGGAGAACATCGCCCAGCAGCTGGAGAAGCGCATCTCCCACCGCCGCGCCATGAAGAATGCCATGGCCCGCGCCATGCGCGCCGGCGCCAAGGGCATCAAGGTCTGCTGCTCCGGCCGTCTGGGCGGACGCGAGATCGCCGGCGTGGAGCACTATCATGAGGGCACCATCCCCCTGCAGACCATCCGCGCCGACATTGAGTACGGCTTCGCGGAGGCTGCCACCACCTTCGGCCGCATCGGCGTGAAGGTGTGGATCTACAAGGGCGAGGTCCTCTCTCAGACCCTGCGCACCACCCCCCGCACCATGGACACCTCCAAGCCCTATCAGGAGCGTCGTGAGCGTCGTCCCCGCCGGGATGGCGACCGCCGCGGCGGTTTCGGCGACCGGCGCCAGGGCGGCGGGTTCAACCGTGACCGTCAGGGCGGTTTCAACCGCGGCCAGGGCCGTCCCCAGGGCGGTTTCAACCGCACCACCAATCCCAGCCGTCCGGCTGCCCCCGCGGCGCCCGCGGCACCCGCTAAGGAAGGAGGAGCCCAGTAATGCTTCTGCCGAAGAGAGTCAAGTATCGCCGCGTCCACCGCGGCCGTATGACCGGCAAGGCCACCCGCGGCAACACCATTGCCTACGGTGAGTTCGGCCTGCAGGCCCTGGAGCCCGCCTGGATCACCAGCAATCAGATCGAGGCGGCCCGTATCGCCATGACCCGCTACACCAAGCGTGGCGGTCAGGTTTGGATCAAGATTTTCCCCGACAAGCCCGTGACCAAGAAGCCTGCCGAGACCCGTATGGGTTCCGGTAAGGGCTCTCCCGAGTTCTGGGTTGCCGTCGTGAAGCCCGGCCGCATCATGTTCGAGATCGCCGGCGTGTCTGAAGAAGTTGCCCGCGAGGCGCTCCGTCTGGCCAGCCACAAGCTGCCCATCAAGACGAAGATCGTCGCCCGCACCGAGGAAGCAGGTGAGTGAAGATGAAGGCAAGTGAAATTCGTAGCATGACCCCCGAGCAGCTGAACGAGAAGCTGGCGGGTCTGAAGAAGGATCTTTTCTATCTGCGTATGCAGCACGCCACCAATCAGCTGGACAATCCCCTGAAGATCCGGGAGACCAAGCATGACATTGCCCGAGTCAAGACCATGTTGCGTCAGAAGGAGCTCTCTGGAGCTTCTGACAAGCAGTAAGAAGGAGGGAATCGAACATGAACGAAGAGATGAAGAGAACTTCCTCCCGCAAGACCCGGGTCGGCAGAGTGGTGTCCGACAAGATGGATAAGACCGTGGTCGTCGCCATCGAGGACCGCGTGGCCCATCCCCTGTACAAGAAGATCGTCGGCCGCACCTACAAGCTGAAGGCTCATGACGAGCAGAACAGCTGCGGCATCGGCGACTGGGTCAAAGTGATGGAGACCCGTCCCCTGTCCAAGGACAAGCGGTGGCGCGTGGTCGAGATCATCGAAAAAGCAAAGTAAGGAGGTGCCGTTATGATTCAGCAGGAAACTTTTCTGAAGGTGGCCGATAATACCGGCGCCAAAGAGATCAAGTGCATCCGTGTCCTGGGCGGCTCCAAGCGGAAGTTCGGCAATATCGGCGATGTGATCGTCGCGTCCGTCCGCAAGTCCACCCCCGGCGGCACGGTCAAGAAGGGCGAGGTCGTCAAGGCAGTGATCGTCCGCAGCGCCAAGGGCGTCCGCCGGGCGGACGGCACCTATGTCCGTTTCGACGACAATGCCGCCGTCCTGATCAAGGACGACAAGAACCCCAGAGGCACCCGTATCTTCGGGCCGGTTGCTCGTGAGCTGCGCGACAAGGATTACATGAAGATCCTGTCCCTCGCTCCCGAAGTGATTTGAGGAGGGCAGCGAAATGGCTATGAACATTAAGAAGGGCGATACCGTTGTCGTCCTGTCCGGCAAGGACAAGGGCAAGCAGGGCAAGGTGCTGGGCACCGTTCCCGGCTCCCTGAAGGTCGTTGTGGAGGGCATCAACATGGTGACCTGCCACGTCAAGCCCCGCCGTCAGGGCGAGGAGGGCGGCATCATGAAGCGCGAGGCCGCCATCGCCGCCTGCAAGGTGCAGGTTGTGTGCCCCAAGTGCAACAAGGGCACCCGCGTCGCCCACAAGATCGAGGGCGGCAAGAAGACCCGCGTGTGCAAGCACTGCGGCGCTGAGCTGTGAGAAAGGAGAGCTGACAAATGGCCAGACTGAAAGAAAAATACACTGCCGAAGTCGCTCCCGCCCTGATGAAGCAGTTCGGCTACAAGAGCGTCATGCAGATCCCCAAGATCGACAAGGTGGTCGTGAACGTGGGCTGCGGCGAGGCGCGTGAAAACTCCAAGGTCCTGGAGAACGTGGTGGGCGATCTGAGCCAGATCACCGGCCAGAAGCCTGTCATCACCCGGGCCCGCAAGTCCATCGCAAACTTCAAGCTGCGTGAGGATATGCCCATCGGCGCCAAGGTCACCCTGCGGGGCGACAAGATGTGGGAGTTCCTGGACCGCCTGTTCAATGTGGCCCTGCCCCGCGTCCGCGATTTCCAGGGCATCAACCCCAACTCCTTCGACGGCCGCGGCAACTATGCCCTGGGCATCAAGGAGCAGCTGATCTTCCCCGAGATCGAGTACGACAAGATCGACAAGATCCGCGGCATGGATGTGGTCATCTGCACCACCGCGCACACCGATGAAGAGGCCCGCGCCCTGCTGGAGCAGGTCGGCGCTCCCTTCGCCCGCTAAGGAGGAAGAAACGATGGCAAAGAAATCCATGATTCTCAAGCAGCAGCGGGCCCCCAAGTTCTCCTCCCGGAGATACAACCGCTGCAAGCTGTGCGGCCGGCCTCACGCCTATCTGCGTGACTACGGCGTGTGCCGTATCTGCTTCCGGGAGCTGGCCTACAAGGGCGAGATCCCCGGCGTGCGGAAGGCTTCTTTCTGAGTCTTTTGCCCTCATACTGCGTTGCTGCCCCTCGCTGTACAGCGCGTACAGCTTCGGGCCTGCGCCTTGTCTGAGAAGAAAATCTATCAGAAAGCCGGTTCCGGCGCACAACTGTTTTTTGTTACCACGGGCTTTTGATATGGGGCCCTTGGCAGATCGGATGGCGAAAGGTCATGACGAATTGGGCACCACGCGCGAGCGGACTGCTCCATTCGCCATGATACCTCGCTGCCGCAGCGGTCTCGAGAGAGCCGCAACTCTAAAATAGGAGGATTTATTATGCATATCACCGATCCGGTTGCGGATATGCTGACCCGCATCCGCAACGCCAACAACGCCAAGCATGACACCGTTGATGTTCCCGCCTCCAACATGAAGAAGAGCATTGCTCAGATTCTGCTGGATGAGGGCTATATCAAGAACTTCCAGGTGGTGGACGACGGAACCCAGGGTGTCATCCACATCTCCCTGAAGTACAACGCGGGCAAGGAGAAGGTTATCTCCGGTCTGCGCCGCGTCTCCAAGCCCGGCCTGCGCGTCTATGTGGGCGCCGATGAGCTGCCCCGTGTGCTCCGCGGTCTGGGCATCGCTATCATCTCTACGTCCAAGGGCGTCATGACCGACAAGAAGGCCCGCGAGCTCCATGTCGGCGGCGAGGTCCTGGCATTCGTGTGGTAAGGAGGGTATTGAACCATGTCTAGAATTGGCAGAATGCCCATTACCGTTCCCGCCGGCGTCACCGTGAATGTCGCTGATGGTAATGTGGTGACCGTGAAGGGACCCAAGGGCGAGCTGACAAAGGCTCTGCGCCCTGAGATGATCATTAAGCAGGAAGGCAGCACGATCACCGTGGAGCGTCCTTCCGACGACAAGCTGCACCGCAGCCTCCACGGCCTGACCCGGACTCTGCTCCATAACATGATCGTCGGCGTGACCGACGGCTACAAGAAGGAGCTGGAGGTCAACGGCGTGGGCTACCGTGTGGCCAAGGAGGGAAAGAACCTGGTCATGAACCTGGGCTTCTCCCATCAGGTGATCGTTTCTGAGATCGAGGGCATCACCATTGACGTCCCCGCTCCCAATAAAATCGTCATCAACGGATGCGACAAGCAGGCCGTCGGCCAGTTTGCGGCCGAGGTCCGCGAGAAGCGTCCTCCCGAGCCTTACAAGGGCAAGGGCATCAAGTACGCCGATGAAGTCATCCGCCGCAAGGTCGGTAAGACCGGCGCCAAGAAGTAAGGAGGTGTGCCGATATGATTAAGAGACCGAATACCAACGCCCAGCGCCTGAAGCGCCACAAGAGAGTGCGCGCCAAGATCTCCGGCACCCCTGAGATGCCGCGTCTGAATGTGTTCCGCAGCGAGGCCAACATCTACGCCCAGGTCATCGATGATGTCAACGGCGTGACCCTGGCCTCCGCTTCCTCCCTGGACAAGGCCATCGAAGGTTACGGCGGCAACGTGGCCGCTGCCACCGCCGTTGGCAAGCTGGTGGCCGAGCGCGCCAAGGCCAAGGGTATCGAGACTGTCGTGTTTGACCGCGGCGGCTATCTGTACCACGGCCGCGTGAAGGCTCTGGCTGAGGGTGCCCGCGAGGGCGGCCTGAAATTCTAAGGGAGGAGGAACGACAACATGCCTAGATTTGAAAGAGAACAGAGCGAGTATATCGAGAAGGTCGTTTCCCTGAACCGCGTCTCTAAGACCGTCAAGGGCGGCCGCGTGATGAAATTCTCCGCCCTGGTCGTCGTGGGCGACGGCAAGGGCAAGGTGGGCTACGGCCTGGGCAAGGCCGCTGAGGTCCCCGAGGCCATCCGCAAGGGCATCGAAGCCGCCAAGAAGAACATGATCACCGTGACCCTCTCCGGCACCACCGTGCCCCACGAGACCATCGGTGAGGCCGGCGCCGGCCGCGTGCTGATGAAGCCCGCCGCCCCCGGTACCGGCGTGATCGCCGGCGGCGCTGTCCGTGCCGTCGTCGAGGCCGCAGGCATCAAGGATATCCGGACCAAGTGCCTGCGTTCCAACAACCCCAACAACGTTGTCGCCGCCGCCTTCCAGGGCCTCAAGAGCATGCGCGGTCCCGAGGAGGTCGCCCGCATCCGCGGCAAGAGCGTCGAAGAGATCGTGGGTTAAGGAGGCGCAAAAATGGCAAACTTAAATATTAAGCTCGTCAAGAGCCTGAACGGCCGCCTGGAAAAACAGGTTGCCACCGCTCATTCCATGGGCCTGCGCAAGATCGGTGACATCACCGTGCAGCCCGACAACGACCAGACCCGCGGCAAGATCGCCAAGATCGGCTACCTGCTGCAGGTCACAGAAGTGAAATAAGGAGGCACGGAATTATGAAGTTGAGCGAACTGTCTCCCGCCGAGGGCTCCGTCCGGGCTCCGTACCGGAAGGGCCGGGGCGCCGGCTCCGGCAACGGCAAGACCGGCGGCCGCGGCCACAAGGGCCAGAAGGCCCGCTCCGGCGGCAAGATCCGTGTTGGTTTCGAAGGCGGCCAGATGCCTCTGGCCCGCCGGATCCCCAAGCGCGGCTTCAACAACATCTTCGCAAAGCCCCTGGAGATCGTCAATCTCAGCACTCTGGACCAGTTCCAGGACGGGGATACCGTCACGGTCCACGCGCTGCTGGAGAAGGGCATCCTCTCCAAGTGCCGGTACGGCTACAAGGTTCTGGGCAGCGGCAAGCTGTCCAAGAAGCTCACTGTCCAGGCTTCTGCTTTCTCCGCGTCTGCCAAGGAGGCCATCGAGGCAGCTGGCGGAAAGGCCGAGGTGATGTAACGTGATCCAAACCATTCGCAAAGCGTGGGGCATCCCCGAGCTGCGGAAGAAGATCATTTTTACACTCCTCATCCTGTTGATCTTCCGGATCGGCAACGCCATCACGGTGCCCTATGTGGATGTCGGCCTGCTGGAGACCTATCTGGATCAGATGGGCGGCACCATTCTGGGCCTGTACAACGTGATGTCCGGCGGTGCTTTTGCCCAGGCAACGGTCTTCGCCCTGAGCATCCAGCCCTATATCAACAGCTCCATCATCATCCAGCTGCTGACGGTGGCCATCCCGGCCCTGGAGCGGCTGGCCAAGGACGGCGGCGAGGAGGGCCGGAAGAAGATCCAGTCCATCACCCGCTATACCACCGTCGGCATCGCCATTCTGCAGGCGGTTGGATACTATTTCATGATGCGCAACTACAACCTGCTGGCGTCTGATGCCACCGGCATCTGGCCCGCTCTGGTCATCATCGTGTCCTTCATCGCCGGCTCCTCCTTCGTCATGTGGATGGGCGAGCAGGTGACGGAGTTCGGCATCGGCAACGGCATTTCCATCATTCTGTTCGCCGGCATCCTGTCCCGGATCCCCACCTCTGTCAGCTCTCTGTACAGCGGCGTGGTGAGCTGGGCCAACGGCGGCGCTGCCGCGGACGGCGCGCTGCACCCGGCACTGGTGGTACTGCTGCTGGTGGGCGTCCTGGCGCTGGTTGTGTTCGTTGTGTTCATCAGCGACGCGGAGCGCCGTATTCCCGTCCAGTACGCCAAGCGGCAGGTGGGCCGGAAGATGTACGGCGGCCAGAGCTCTCACCTCCCCATGAAGGTGAACATGTCCGGCGTTCTGCCCATCATCTTCGCCCAGAGCATCGCGTCTCTGCCCGTGACCATCTGGACCTTCATCGGTATCCCCGAGGAGGAGACGGTTTCCCGGGCGATCTACGACGCCATCGACACCCAGTCCTTCATCTATATGATCGTGTATTTCATCATGATCATCGGTTTCAGCTATTTCTACTCTACCATCCAGTTCAATCCGGTGGAGATCGCCAACAACCTGAAGAAGCAGGGCGGCTTCATCCCGGGATTCCGTCCCGGCAAGCCCACTGTGGACTTCATCAAGAAGGTCCTGAGCAAGATCACCCTGTTCGGCGCCATCTACCTGGGCATCGTGGCTATCTGCCCGCTGCTGCTGGGTAAGGCCGTCGGAAACGCTTACCTGGCGATCGGCGGCACCTCCGTCATCATCGTGGTCGGCGTGGCTCTGGAGACCGTCAAGGCGCTGGAGGCCCAGATGCTGATGCGTCAGTACAAGGGCTTCCTGGAATAAGAGAGAAGGCGTTTCAATTGAAGCTGATCCTGTTGGGCGCCCCTGGCGCCGGTAAGGGAACACAGGCGGAAATCCTGTGCAGAGAACTGAACATTCCCACCATTTCCACAGGCAACATCCTCCGGGCGGCCATCAAAAACGGCACGCCCACCGGCCTGAAGGCCAAGTCCTATATGGACGCCGGCCAGCTGGTGCCGGACGACGTCATCATCGGCATTGTCACGGAGCGGCTGGCGGAGGATGACTGCAAGAACGGCTATATCCTGGACGGGGTGCCCCGCACCATCGCCCAGGCCGAGGCCCTGGAAAAGGCCGGGATCACATTTGACGACGTGATCTCTATTGAGATCTCTGACGAGACCATCATGGAGCGGATGAGCGGCCGCCGTGTCTGCGAATCCTGCGGGGCCAGCTACCACATGGTAGCTGTGCCCCCCAAGCAGGAGGGCGTGTGCGACAAGTGCGGCGGCAAGCTGGTCCAGCGGAAAGATGATGCCCCCGAGACCGTCAAGGCGCGGCTCGAGGTCTATCATAAGGAGACCGAGCCGCTGAAGGACTTCTATGCCCAGCGGGGTCTTCTGAAGCCTGTGGAGAATCAGCCCTCTGTGGAAGAGACCTCCCGGGCCATCCTCCACGCACTGGGGAGATAAGCGCATGATCACACTCAAATCCCCCCATGAGATCGAATTGATGCGCCGGGCCGGAAAAATTACCGCGGCTGCCCGTGCTTATGCAGGGGAATTGGTAAAGCCCGGCGTCACAACCCATGAGATCGACCGTGCAGTGGAGCATTTCATTCGCAAGCAAGGCGCAGTCCCCTCCTTCCTGCATTACAACGGCTATCCGGCCAGCGCCTGCATCAGCGTCAACGACGAGATCATCCACGGAATTCCCGGACCCCGGGTCCTCCAGGAGGGCGACATCGTCAGCGTGGATGTGGGAGCGTACATTGGAGGGTTCCACGGCGACTGCGCGGCCACCTTCCCCTGCGGCAGGATCTCCCCGGAGGCGCAGGATCTGATCGACGTGACCAGACAGAGCTTTTTTGAGGGGATCAAGTTCGCCAAGGAGGGCTACCGGCTGTTCGACATCTCGGCAGCCATCCAGCAGTATGTGGAGAGCCACGGCTACTCCATCGTCCGGGAATACGTCGGCCACGGCGTCGGCGCCCAGATGCACGAGTCGCCGGAGATCCCCAATTACGGCCACCCCGGCCGTGGGCCCCGGCTCCTCCGCGGCATGACGCTTGCAATCGAACCCATGGTGAACGCCGGCTCGGCGGCCATCCAGCAGATGAGCGACGGCTGGACCGTCAAGACACTGGACGGCAAGTGGGCGGCCCACTATGAGAATTCCATTCTGATCACGGACGGCGAGCCTGAGATCCTGACGGCTCCCGCCATCTGAGAGGAAACGCATGGAAATTGCAGCATCCAACATCGTAAGGTCCGTCGCCGGCCGGGACCGGGGAAAGCTCTTCATCGTTCTGGCGGTGGAGGGGGAGTACCTGCTGCTGGCGGACGGAAAATCCAGGAAGGTGGAGTCGCCCAAACGCAAAAAGCGCAGACACGTGCTGTTTGTAGCGGCGGACGAGAACCGGCTTTCTGAAAAGATCAGAGGCGAAGCCAGGATCACCAACAGCGAGCTTCGCAAAACCCTTGCGGCTTACCGCGAGGAGGTTTATCCGGACCAGGAGGGATAACGTTTGGCAAAATCCGACATGATTGAAGTGGAGGGTGTCGTGGTGGAAGCCCTGCCCAACACAACGTTCCAGGTAGACATTGGAAATGGACACAAGATTTTGGCACATATTTCCGGAAAACTCAGAATGAATTTCATCAGGATTCTGCCCGGCGACAAGGTGACGGTGGAGATGTCCCCGTATGACCTGACCCGCGGCCGGATCACCTGGCGCAGTAAGTAAGCGCCACTTGAGCTGAAAAGACACAAACCGCTGAAAGGAATGGTTAAAAACTATGAAAGTAAGACCGTCCGTGAAGCCCATGTGCGAGAAGTGCAAGGTCATTCGCCGCAAAGGCCGTGTCATGGTCATTTGCGAGAACCCCAAGCATAAGCAGAGACAGGGCTAACATTTAATTGGAGGTGCTTTGAGAGTATGGCACGTATTGCCGGTATTGACCTGCCGAAGGATAAGCGTATCGAGATCGGCCTCACTTATATCTACGGCATTGGCAGAAAGAGCGCCAAGGACATCCTGGCGCAGACAGGCGTCGACCCCGACACCCGCGTGAAGGATCTGACCGACGCCGACGAGCAGAAGCTGCGCGACGCCATCGACAGCTATACCGTTGAGGGCGACCTGCGCCGCCAGACTGCCCTGGACATCAAGCGGCTGACCGAGATCGGCTGCTACCGCGGCATCCGTCACCGCAAGGGTCTGCCCGTGCGCGGCCAGCGCAGCAAGACCAATGCGCGGACCCGCAAAGGTCCCAAGAAGACCATCGCCAACAAGAAGAAGTAAGGAGGGAGAACCAAGATGGCAACTGCAAAGGCATCCGCCGGCAAGAAGGTCATTCGCCGCCGGCGTGAACGGAAGAACATTGAGCGGGGCCAGGTCCATATCCGCTCCTCGTTCAACAACACCATGGTAACTGTTACCGATACACAGGGCAACGCGATCTCCTGGGCTTCCTCCGGCGGCCTCGGATTCCGCGGCAGCAAGAAGTCCACTCCCTTCGCGGCTCAGACCGCGGCTGAGACGGCCGCCCGCGCCGCTATGGAGCACGGCCTGAAGACCGTCGAGGTCTTCGTCAAGGGCCCCGGCCAGGGCCGTGAGGCCGCCATCCGCGCGCTGCAGGCTGTGGGCCTGGAAGTGACCATGATCAAGGACGTCACCCCCATCCCCCACAATGGCTGCCGTCCCCCCAAGCGCCGCCGTGTCTAATCTGTAGAGGAGGTAACAAGCAATATGGCAAAGAATATGCAGCCGATCGCCAAGCGCTGCAAGGCTCTGGGCATTTCTCCTGCCGTGATGGGCTATGCGAAGAAGGAAACGAACCGCAACCCCGGCGGCCAGATGAGAAAGAAAAAGAGCGAGTATGGCATCCAGCTGAATGAGAAGCAGAAGGTCAAGTTCATCTACGGCATTCTGGAAAAGCAGTTCCACGCCTACTACGAGGCGGCCGCCAAGGCCCCCGGCAAGACCGGCGACAACCTGCTGATCGCTGTGGAGCGCCGTCTGGACAACGTGGTGTACCGCATGGGCTTCGCCATGACCCGCCGTCAGGCTCGTCAGCTGGTGAACCACGCCCACTTCACCGTCAACGGCCGGAAGGTCGACATTCCCTCCTATCAGGTCAAGGCCGGCGACGTGATCGAGGTCGCCGAGTCCAGCCGCTCCTCCGAGGTGTTCAAGCGCCTGCTGGGCCAGGACGCCCCCGTGTTCCTGATCCCCGCCTGGATGGAGCGCGAGAAGAACGCCCTGAAGGGCACCGTGACCCGTCTGCCCGCCCGGGAGGACATCGACGTTCCCGTCGAGGAGCACCTCATCGTTGAGTTGTACTCCAAGTAAGCGGAGGATACCCTCAATAATGATAGGAACTGCCGGCGGCGCGCAGCCATGCGTGCCCGCAACAAGAAGATGAAGGAGGGTACTACTGCATGATCGAAATTGAAAAGCCCCAGATTGAGTGCATCGAGACGCCGGGGGACGCAACATACGGCAAGTATGTGGTGGAACCGCTGGAGCGCGGCTACGGCACCACTTTGGGCAATGCGCTTCGCCGCATTATGCTTTCCTCTCTGCCCGGCACGGCCCCGACCACCATCAAGATCGCCGGCGTGCAGCATGAGTTCTCCACCATCCCAGGTGTCAAGGAAGACGTGACGGAGATCGTCCTGAATGTGAAGGGCCTGCTCACCAAGCTCCACTGCGAGACGGTGAAGACGGTCTACATCGAGGCGGTGGGCCCCTGCGAGGTCAAGGCCGGCGACATCAAGGCCGACGGCGAGGTGGAGGTCCTGAATCCCGACATGCACATCGCCACGCTGGACAACGGCGCGACGCTGAACATGGAGATCACCCTGTCCCATGGCCGCGGCTATGTGCCCGCGGACCGCAACAAGCCCCAGCAGAACGTGATCGGCGTGATCGCCGTGGACTCTATCTACACCCCCGTGTACAAGGTCAACTACACCGTAGAGCCCACCCGCGTGGGCGCCTCCAGCGACTTCGACAAGCTGACGCTGGAGGTCTGGACCGACGGGACCATCTCCGCTCGGGACGCCGTGTCCCTGGGTGCGAAGATCCTGTGCGATCACTTCACGCTGTTCACCGACCTCTCTGAGAACGTGGGCAGCAAGCCCACCGTGGTGGAGAAGGCGGAGGCCCAGCGGGACAAGGTGCTGGAGCTGACCATCGAAGAGCTGGATCTCTCCGTCCGCAGCTTCAACTGCCTCAAGCGCGCCAACATCAACACCGTGGAGGATCTGATCTCCAAGACGGAAGATGAGATGATGAAGGTCCGCAACCTGGGCCGCAAGTCCCTGGAAGAGGTCATCAACAAGCTGGCGATGATGGGGCTCCATCTGGCCGACGAAGACAACAACAACTGATTCCAATGCCGGCGGACGTTCCCCGGCTGACCAAAATCCTGATAAGGAGGAAACCGAAATGCCCGGAACTCGGAAACTTGGCAAGCCCACTGACCAGCGCATGGCGATGCTGCGTCAGCAGGTGACGGATTTCCTGGACAACGGCAAGATGGAGACCACGCTTGCCCGCGCCAAGGAGATCAAGCCTCTGGCTGAGAAGATGATCACCCTCGGCAAGAAGAGCGACCTGGCCGCCTACCGGCAGGCCATGAGCTTCATCACCCGCGAGGATGTGTGCCAGAAGCTGTTCAAGGAGATCGCTCCCAGCTATGCGGAGCGCAACGGCGGCTACACCCGCGTGATCCGCACCGGCGTGCGCCGCGGCGACGCTGCGGAGACCGCCATCATCGAGCTGGTGAAGTAAGACCCGCAATCAAAAAAGCCCTTTGTCATGGGAACCTAGGACCTATGACAAAGGGCTTTTGATTGTTCTTGTGGACCTGACCGGAATGTGATACAATAAAGTCAAAGGGGGTGTCTCCATGCGCATGGTTCGATGTGAGGACTGCGGAAAGCGGTATGACTACGATGTGGACGGCTTCTGCCCCCGGTGCGGGGCGTTCAACCAGCCTGTCCGGGTCCGGAGCGGCGGGACTGCCGCGGCCGCTGAGACCACAGCGGCGCAGCAGAAGCGGACAGGGACGCTCCAGCGGGAGCTGGGGGAAAATCTCCGCCAGGTGGAGATGGCCATGGGCAGGCTGCTGAAGGAGCAGTCCCGCGGCCGCCGGCTGCCCGGCGGGGACCTGTGAGCGCCCGGCGGCAGAGCAGAGGAGGGGACATCTGTGAAGAAGATTTCCTGCGCTTCGTGCGGCAAACGGTATGATTACGATGCAGACGGTCTCTGTCCCCGGTGTGGGGCCTTCAATCGGCCTGCAGGGGAGGGAGACACGCCGCGGCCCGAGAAGAAACCGGAACCTCTGCAGACGGAGAAGCCCGCAACGCGCAGGAGAAAGAAAGCGCGTTCGGCCGCCAAGGAGGGGGGACTGCTTCTGGGACTGGAAGTGGTGTCTGATCTGGCGGTGGATCTGGTGGGAGACGCCATCTCCGACCTGTTCTCCTGACCGCCCATGCGGAGCGCCGGACGGAATGTCAGATGAAGGAAGCGGGCTCCGCCCGCTTCCTTTTTTCGCGTCATTGAAAAACAGGAGAAAATTTTAACGGGTGTAAATTCTCAGCCGCCGCGCAAACTACCGCTGCATGAATGAGGAGGTGTGGGCGCGATGCGGAGAGGTCGCCTGTTTTTTCTGTGCCTGGCCCTGGCACTGCTGTCCGGCTGCGCGCCGGGCGGCCCTGTGGCGGAAGCTGGGGCGGACGCCCTGCTCCCGGCGGACAAGCTGATCGCCATCACCTTTGACGACGGCCCCCGCCGGGATACTACGGAGCGGCTGCTGGACGGCCTACAGGAGCGGGGCGCCAGCGCCACCTTTTTCCTGATCGGCAAGCAGATCGAGGGCAATGAGGACCTGATCCGGCGGATGCAGGCAGAGGGCCACCAGGTGGGCAGCCACACTTGGAATCATGTGCGGCTTCAGGGAGTCTCCCGGGAGACGCTGCAGCAGGAGGTGGGCCGCACGGAGGAGGCGCTGGAAACGCTGCTGGGAGGGGGACCCTATTGGCTCCGCCCGCCCTACGGAGCCGTGGACGCGGCGGACCGGGATTTGATCCAGGTGCCCATGATCAAATGGTCCATCGACCCCAGGGACTGGGAAAAGCGGGACACGGCGAAGGTGAAAGCGGCGGTCCTGGAAAATGCCGCCCCCAATCAGATCATCCTGCTCCATGACATCTACGACACCTCCGTGGACGCGGCGCTGGAGATCGTGGATGCACTCCAGAGGGAGGGGTACCGGTTTGTGACGGTACAGGAGCTGCTGGAGGCCAACGGCATCCAGCCGGAGGCCGGTGTGCTGTACTGTTCCGGCGGCATATAAAAAAACGCCCGGTGTGGTGACACACCGGGCGCTTTCAGCGCGAGATCAGCCCTGCAGGATCAGCAGGACCAGCGTCAGGACCAGGAAGATGGCCCCCACCCATTTGGTGGCGCGGGCCAGCTTGGCATCCAGAGTCTTGGCCTTGTTGCGGGACAGGAAGGAGTCGGCCACGCCGCCAATGGCGCCGGAGAGGCCGGCGCTCTTGCCGGACTGGAAGAGCACGATGACGATGATCGCCAGACCGCAGAGCAGCTGCAAGATCGTGAAGACGAGCGTTAAAGCGTCCATACAGGATAACCTCCAAAATTTTCAGCCATGCAGCGCATGGATCATGATTTCACAGATGTTAATGATACCATAGTTTTCTCTGTATTTCAAGGGGATTTTGCAAAAAAGCGGGCAAATCAGGGCTGTGAAAAAGTGAGCGGACAGACGGCAAAAAAAGTTCGAAAATGATGGAACAAATGTTTGCTTTCCGGGCGGTGCTGTGGTATAATACGGTCAGAAATCCAGCGGAGGTGGACGCGTATGCGGGAGCTCTCAAAGATGCAGCAGAAAATCTACGAGTACATTGCCGCCTGTATCCGGGAGCAGGGCTATCCCCCCTCGGTGCGGGAGATCGGGGAGGCTGTGGGGCTGAAGTCACCCTCCACGGTCCATTTCCACCTCAAGCGGCTGGAGGAGGCGGGCATCATTGAAAAGGGCGCCGGCAAGGGCCGCGCCATCACGCTGCGGGAATCTCCCAAGCCTGAAAATCAGGTGCCTGTGGTGGGCAACGTGGCGGCCGGCAGCCCGATCCTGGCGGAGGAGTGCATCGAGGATTATCTGACCTTCGACACCGCCGGCCGGCCCGGGGAGTATTTCGCCCTGCGGGTCCGGGGAGAGTCCATGCTGAACGCGGGCATCCTGCCCGGCGACCTGGTGGTGGTCCACCGCCAGCCCACCGCCCAGCACGGCGAGATCGTGGTGGCCCTGATCGACGACGAGGCGACGGTCAAGCGCCTGTCCCTGAAAAACGGTCAGGTGTGGCTGCTGCCGGAGAATGAGGCATATTCCCCCATTGACGGCACCTATGCCCAGATATTGGGCAAGGTGGCCGCCGTGGTGCGGCGCTATTGAAAGGCGCAGAAGCACGCAAGGAAAGGGGCGTGATGGAGCTTTTCCATCACGCCCCTCTGTTTTCCGAATCCGGCGGTCACGTCCCGGCGGAATGGGGCCTCCGCCGGACCTGCTGGGGCACAGGACCGTCCTGCAGCTCCTGGCGCAGCTTTTCCAGCGCCCGCTTTTCGATGCGGGACACATAGGACCGGGAAATCCCGAAGGAGGCGGCGATTTCCCGCTGGGTCAGGGGGATGGTGCCGCCCAGCCCGTACCGCAGGCGGATGATCTCCGCCTCCCGGGTGGTCAGACGTTCCCGGATGAGCTGATGGAGCCGGAGCGCGCTGTCCCGGTCGTGGATATCGTCCAGCATGGTGTCGTCCACGCCCACCACGTCCATCAGCTGGAGGGCGTTGCCCTCCTTGTCCGTCTCAATGGAGTCCGACAGGGAGACCTCCCCCTGGAGCTTTTTCTGGCTGCGGAAGTACATGAGAATTTCATTTTCAATGCAGCGGGCGGCGTAGGTGGCCAGGCGGGCGCCCTTCTCCGGGTCAAAGCTGGAGATGCCCTTGATGAGGCCGATGGTGCCGATGGAGATCAGGTCCTCCTGGTCGGCGCTCTGGGTATAGTATTTCTTGATGATGTGGGCCACCAGGCGCAGGTTCCGCTCGATGAGCACGTCCCGGGCCTCCTGGTCTCCCTGGGCGTAGCGGCGGAGATATTCCCGCTCCTCCGCGGCGGACAGCGGCTTTGGAAACGACCCGCCGCCGGACAGGCGGAGTGAGAAGAGCAGCGTGTTGGCGAAGAGCAGCAGTGCGGCAGACAACATAGAATCCCTCCCTGTACCATCATTCCTATGCCGGGCAGGGAAGTCCCCATGCGGAAAGCCCTTTGACGGGACGGCGGGCTGTGGTATACTGGTCTCATCGGACAGAGGAGGGACGGCATGGGCTATCTGGTCTACATTCTGCGCTGCGGGGACGGTACGCTGTACACAGGCTGCACCAACGACCTGCCCCGCCGCCTCCGGGCCCACCAAAGCGGGCGGGGCGCCAAGTACACCCGCAGCCGCCTGCCGGTGGAGCTGGTCTACCAGGAGGCGGTGCCGGACCGGTCTGCGGCCCTGCGGCGGGAGGCTGCCATCAAACGGCTGGACCGTGTGCGGAAGCTGGCCCTGATCGCGGCCTTCCGGCCGGGGACGGCGGAAAAATGAACAGAACGTAAAATGCGGGAAAAATGACGACACCCCCTACACATCAGGGAGAAAACGTGCTATCATATATAAGTTGAATTATGCGGTTTTCGGCGGGGGCAGCCCACCGGCAGAGAGGAGGAGGCCATGAGACAGCGAATACAGCGGATGCTGACGGCAGTGGCCGGCCTGCTTCTGCTTCTGTCCTCCAGCGGCTGCGGATTTTCCTTTTCCCCCACGGACCTGTACAGCCTGCCGCAGCTGCCGGAGGAGTACACGGAGCTGAACAGCTCGCTCAACCAGCTGCTGGAGAGCGGGGCGGAATACGCGGCCCCCGTCTCCGGCAGCAACATCCAGCCCGTGCAGCTGGAGGACCTGGACGGGGACGGCGAGGAGGAGGCGCTGGCCTTCTTCCGCAACTCCGCGGATGAGAAGCCCCTGAAGATCTACATCTTCACCGCCGGAAAGCAGGGATATGAGCAGGCCGCCGTCATTGAGGGCACCGGCACCAGCATTTACAGCATCGCCTACGAGGATCTGGACCAGGACGGCCGGAAGGAGCTGCTGGTGGGCTGGCGGGTCAATACGGACCTCCAGGCCCTCTCCGTCTACACCCTGCGGTCCGGGGAGCCGGAGGAGCTGGTGCAGGGCACCAGCTATGTGAAATATGCGGTCAACGACCTGAATCAGGACGGCCTGTGGGAGCTGGTGGTGCTCCGGGCCGACGAGGAGGGCAACGGCATCGCGGATTACTACTGCTGGCAGGAGGATGAATTCCAGCTGCGGACCTCCGCCCGGATCACCAGCACCATGGCGGAGCTGAGCCAGCAGGGTCGGGTGAAGAGCGGCGTCCTGCAGGACGGCACGCCGGCCCTGTTCGTCACGGGGGTGGAGGAGTCGGCCTGGATGGCCACCGACATCCTGACCGTGAAAAACGGCGAGCTGGTGAACATCCTGCTGTCCGACGTGACGGGGGTGTCCTCGGAGATCGCGCCCTTCAGCTCCCTGTATCCGGAGGACATCAACGGCGACGGCATCACAGAGGTCCCCCATCCCGAGCCGATCCCGGCCTGGGGGAACGTGGGGGAGGACCCCTGCCGGCGGATCGACTGGTATGCCTATGCCGGCGACGGCACCAGGGCGGCCGTGGTGAGTACCTATCACAGTGTGGAGGACGGCTGGTACCTGCGCCTGCCGGACGCGTGGAAGGACCGGATCCTCATTACCCGCACGACCGGGACGGAGGAGGTCACGGTCACGTTCTCCTACCGGGGAGACGGCGAGGAGCCGCCCCAGGACGTCCTGCGGATCACCAAGCTCACAGGCTCCGGCCGGGAGGCCAGGGCCACCCGGGGCGGCCGGGTCATCCTGCGCCGCCTGCCGGAGATCATCTACACGGCAGAGCTTTTGGATGCCAACGGGAGCTGGGAATACGGCCTGACGGAGGACGAGGTGCGGGAGGCGTTCAGCCTGATCACCACGGAGTGGTCCGCCGGCGACAGCTGACAGAGAAGAAAGGACGGTATGCCGTATGAAAAAAGTACTGGTGCTGGAGGATGAGTCCAGCATCCGCAGCTTTATCGTCATCAACCTGCGCCGGGCCGGGTACGACGTCATTGAGGCGGAGACCGGCGAAGAGGCGCTGGACAAGCTGAAGGAGAACCCCGATACCCGGGTGGCGCTGCTGGATATCATGCTGCCGGGGATCGACGGCTTTGAGGTCTGCCGCCGCATCCGGGCCACCAACACCAAAATCGGCATCATCATGCTCACCGCCCGCTCCCAGGAGATGGACAAGGTGACGGGACTGATGACCGGCGCCGACGACTATGTGACCAAGCCCTTCTCCCCGGCGGAGCTCACCGCCCGTGTGGACGCCCTGTTCCGCCGGGCCGGCGGAGAGGAGATCCCCCAGACCGGGGAGATCCGGCAGGATCCCTTTCTGCTGAACACCCGCAACCGGACGCTGGAGAAGAACGGTCAGCGGATCAAGCTGACTCAGGTGGAGTATTCCATCATGAAGGTGTTCATGGAGAATCCGGGCAAGGCCCTCTCCCGGGAGGAGATCCTGGATATGGTCTGGGGCCGGGACTACTTCGGCGAGCTGAAGATCGTGGATGTGAACATCCGCCGCCTGCGGCTGAAGATCGAGGACAACGTGCAGAATCCCACGTATATCACCACGGTGTGGGGATACGGATACAAGTGGGGGTTCTGAGCGGCTTCGGGCGTTGTCCGGGGCCCCGCGGAGCGGGGCGGGCCGAATGGCCCGTACAAGCGTTTTGGCGGAACGCCAAAACCTTGGCGCAAGGCGGGATTCACTTCCGCCGCGCAAGCTAAGGAAAGGGGCCCCACCCCGCGCCGCGGGATGGGAAGCAACGTGCAGAATCCCACGTATATCACCACGGTGTGGGGATACGGATACAAGTGGGGGTTCTGAGAAAATCGGCCGGCCGGTGATGCCGGCGTAAGGAACGCGGGGAAAGGAGGCGCAGCCCATGGCAGAGGAAGAACGGGATCGAAAGTGGACGCTGCTGCGCCTCCGGGGCCTGCGGAAGCGGTGGATCGTCAACACCATCCTGCCGGTGCTGGTGCTGCTGGTGCTGCTGGTGACGCTGGTATCCGCCGGCGTTTCCACCTACTATTACAGCAGTATGGAAAACGGCCTGATGAAGCAGGCGGAGGCCATGTCCAACGCCTTCAACGACTACTTCATGAACAGCTATTCTGAGTACAACCAGATGGCGACCCAGGCAGTGGACACCTATGAGGACAAGTCCCGGATCGAGCTGCAATTCATCGGCAGCACCGGCCGCATCCAGATGTCCACCTCCGGTTTGACGGCGGGCAGCTCGCCGGGTACCAGCGACATTACCAGGGCCATCACCAATCAGGAGATCACGTCTTTCCGGGGCAGGGACCCGGAGACGGGGGAGAAGATCATGGCGGTCTCCGCACCCCTGCTGTTCAACGGCCGGGTGGCGGGCGTCATGCGGCTGGTGACGTCCATGAAGCTGGTGGACCGGCAGATCGTCCTGGTGGTCTTCATCATTCTGGCGGTGGGAGGCATCTGCATGGCCCTGGTGCTGATCTCCAGCCTGCTGTTCATCAACAACGTGGTGGAGCCGGTGGCCGTGGTATCTGAGGCGGCCAAGCGGATCTCCGCCGGGAGCTACGGCTTCCAGATCGAAAACAAGTACACGGACGAGCTGGGGGAACTGGTGGACAACATCAACGATATGTCCCTCAAGATCGGCCAGAACGAGAAAATGAAATCTGAGTTCATTTCCTCCGTGTCTCACGAGCTGCGGACGCCCCTCACCGCCATCAACGGCTGGGGCGAGACGATCCTGGAGGACACCACAGACGACCCCGCCCAGATGCGCCGCGGCATCCGCATCATTCTGAACGAGGCCCGGCGGCTCTCTACCATGGTGGAGGAGCTGCTGGAATTCTCCAAGATGGAGGATGGCCGCTTCACCCTCCGGATGGAGCAGGTGGACCTGCAGGCGGAGTTTGAGGACGCCATCTTCACCTACGGCGAGCTGTTCCGGCAGGAGGGCATCAAGCTGAACTACGAATGCGGAGACGAGGAGCTGCCTCCCATCCCCGGCGACTCCGAGCGGCTGAAGCAGGTGTTCTGCAACGTGCTGGACAACGCCGCCAAGCACGGCGGCTCCGGCAAGCGGATCGACACCTCCATCAGCCGGGAGGGCGAGTTCGAGGTGGTTCGGGTCCGGGACTACGGCCCCGGCATCCCGGAGGCGGAGCTGCCCTTCATCAAGCAGAAGTTCTACAAGGGCTCTTCCAAGGCCCGGGGCAGCGGCATCGGCCTGGCGGTGTGCGATGAGATCATCGGCCTTCACAACGGTATCTTCACCATCGGCAACGCCGATGGCGGCGGCGCGGTGGTCACCATCTGTCTGCCGGTCAAGGAATGATTTTTGGAAATCGAACAAATGTTTGCATTTCTGTACAGAACATGGTAGAATTCAACTGTACGGAATTAGAAAGGAAACACATGGCAAAACAACCCCAATCCTGCGCCTTCCGCACCAGCATCGGCGGACAGGCACTCATTGAAGGCATTCTGATGCGGGGCCCGGAGAAGCAGGCCATCGTGGTCCGGGACCAGGAGGGCAACCTGGTGGAGAAGGTGGAGGAGCTGCGGCTCATCAAGGACCGGCATCCCATTCTGGGCTGGCCCCTGATTCGGGGCACCGTCAACTTCCTCTCCTCCATGGTCAACGGCGTGAAGGCGCTGATGTACTCCGCCGACTTCTACCCGGAGGAGGAGACCACGGAGCCCTCCAAATTTGAACAGTGGCTGGACCGGACCTTTTCCAACAAGAAGCTGGAGGGGCTGATCGTGGGCTTCTCCGTGTTGCTGGGCATCGGCCTTTCCATTTTTTTGTTCCTGGTGCTGCCCACCTTCCTCACCGGCGGGCTGCTGCACTTCTTCCCGGACTTCCCCATGTGGGGCCGGAACCTGATCGAGGGCATCCTGAAGGTGGCCATTTTCCTGCTGTACCTGATCTTCTGTTCCAAGCAGAAGGACATCTACCGGGTGTTCCAGTACCACGGAGCGGAGCACAAGACCATCTTCTGCTACGAGGCGGGGCTGCCCCTGACGGTGGAGAACGTCCGCATCCAGCCCCGGCACCATCCCCGGTGTGGCACCAGCTTTCTGTTTGTGGTGATTTTCGTGTCCATTCTGGTGTCCAGCGTGGTGTTCGGCATCTGGCCCATCACCAATGTCTGGCTGCGGACCCTGGCCCATTTGGTCCTGCTGCCCCTGGTAGTGGGCATCACCTATGAGTTCAACCGCTGGGTGGGCCGCCACGTGCAGGACAGCCGCCTGGCCAAGATCCTCACTGCGCCCGGCATGTGGATGCAGAATTTCACCACCAACGAGCCGGATGACTCCATGATCGAGTGCGCCATCCGGTCGCTGGAGCTGGTGATCCCGGAGGAGAAGGGGAAGGACGAGTGGTAACCCTTCGAGGGGGAGCAGGCTCCCCCTCGACCTCCCCCGCCACCAGTCTGCGGACTGGTGAACGCCGCCCACGGCGGCTGGGTCAAAGTATTTTCGCCACGTACACGCTGCGGCGAAAATGATTCAAATTTTTTGATTTGCCGCGGACAAATCAACTGGAAAAACCCAAGGTTTTTCCTAGCCCTTTTTCCGGATTCGCACGGAAGCCGGGCAAATTCAACAACGAGGCGTATTATGGCGACGACATACAACAATTTGTATTTGGATATCCGCCAGCAGCTACGGCGGGCCGGGATCGAGGAGGCCACGCTGGAGGCCCGGGAGCTGGTTTGCTTCGGCACCAACAAGAGCCGGGAGGAGCTGGCCCGGGACGGGGGGCTGTATGCCTCCCCGGAGCTGGAGCACCGGGTCCGGGACCTGGTGGACCGGCATCTGGCCGGGGAGCCGGTGGCCTACCTCATCGGCGAGTGGGAGTTCTATGGGCTCCCTCTGGACATCTCCCGGGACGTGCTGATTCCCCGGCCGGACACGGAGGTGCTGGCGGAGCAGGCCATCGGATACATCAAGACCCTGGGGGAATGCCGGGTGCTGGACCTGTGCGCGGGCAGCGGCTGCATCGGGCTGGCAGTGGCCGCCCAGGTGCCCCAGGCCCGGGTGGTGCTGGGGGAGTGGTCCGACGGCGCCCTGAAGATCTGCCGCCAGAACGTCCGCCGCAACAGTCTCACCGCCCGGGTGGTGCCTATGCAGGCGGATGCCCGGGAAAAGCCGGAGAAATCTCTGGGGGAGTTCCAGTGCATCGTCTCCAATCCCCCCTATATCCCCCGGGCGGATATCGAGACGCTGGACACCTCCGTCAAGGACTACGAGCCCCATCTGGCCCTGGACGGCGGCGAGGACGGCCTGGACTTTTACCGGAGCATCTCCGAGAAGTGGAAGGAGGCCCTGGCTCCCGGCGGACGGCTGTATTTTGAAGTGGGCATCGGCCAGGCGGACGCGGTGCTGCGGATCATGCGGGCCCAGGGCTTTGGGGACATCCAGGTGGTGAAGGACCACCATGACATCCCTCGGGTGGTGTTTGGGACGCTTTGCACGGAGATCTGACATCGTTTTTGAGAAATGTGATAGCAGGAGGAGAACACAATGGCAAAGGAAAAAGCGCCGCTGCCCAATGCGGCTCCGGCGGACGATAAGAAGCGGGCCATCGACACGGCCATGGCCCAGATCGAGCGGATGTACGGCAAGGGTGCCATCATGCGCTTCGGCGACAAGGCGGAGCTGAACGTGGATTACATCCCCACCGGCTCCCTGTCCCTGGACGTGGCCCTGGGCATCGGCGGCCTGCCCAAGGGGCGGATCGTGGAGATCTACGGGCCCGAGTCCTCCGGCAAGACCACGCTGGCCCTCCATGTGGTGGCGGAAGCCCAGAAGCGGGGCGGCGAGGTGGCCTTCGTGGACGCAGAGCACGCCCTGGATCCCACCTATGCCCGGGCGCTGGGCGTCCAGGTGGAAGACATGCTGATCGCCCAGCCGGACACCGGCGAGCAGGCCCTGGAGATCACCGAGGCCCTGGTCCGCTCCGGCGCCATCGACGTGGTGGTGGTGGACTCCGTGGCGGCCCTGGTGCCCCGGGCGGAGATCGAGGGCGAGATGGGCGACAGCTACGTGGGCCTCCAGGCCCGGCTGATGAGCCAGGCATTGCGGAAGCTCACCGGCGCCATCGGCAAGACCAACTGCATCGTCATCTTCATCAATCAGCTGCGGGAAAAGGTGGGCATCATGTACGGCAACCCCGAGGTGACCACCGGCGGCCGGGCGCTGAAGTTCTACGCCTCCGTCCGCATCGACGTGCGCCGGATCGAGGCGCTGAAAAACGGCTCTGAGATCGTGGGCAACCGGACCCGTGCCAAGGTGGTGAAGAACAAGGTGGCGCCCCCCTTCCGGGAGGCGGAGTTCGACATCATGTACGGCGAGGGCATCTCCCACTTCGGCGAGCTCATCGACCTGGGCGTGAAGCTGGAGCTGGTGCAGAAGTCCGGCTCCTGGTTCTCCATCGGGGAGACCCGCATCGGCCAGGGCCGGGACGCCGCCAAGCGATTCCTCCAGGAGAACCCGGAGGTGGCGGACAAGCTGGAGGCGGACATCCGCAAGAACTTCGACAAGCTGATGAGCAACCAGGCCCGCATCGCCGCCAAGGCGGCCGGCCGGGCGGTGGACGTGAGCGCCGACGACTTCGAAGATGCGGATTGAGCGCATCCAGGCGTCCCCCCACAAACAGGGCCGGGTGCTGGTGTTCCTGGAGGACGGCGCCTGCCTGAAGATCACGGAGCAGGAGCTGCTGGACTTCGGCCTGCGGCCGGGAGATGACCTGGACGCCCAGCACCTGGGCCAGCTGAAAGAGGCCGCCGGCGTCTCCAACGTGAAGGCCGCGGCGGCGGACCTCATCGGCAAGCGGGCCATGAGCCGCCGCGACCTGGAGCGGAAGCTCCAGGAGAAGGGAGCCAGCCAGGCGGAGGCCCGGTACGCCGCCGAATGGCTGGAGGCCATCGGCGCCATTAACGACGCGGACTACGCGGCGATCCTGGTGCGCCACTGCGCGGGGCTTGGCTACGGCCCGGCCCGCATTCGGGAGAAGCTGCGGGAGAAGGGCGTGCCCCGGGAGCTGTGGGACGAGGCTCTGGATCAGGCACCGGGGAGCGCCGGACAGATCGACCGGTTTCTCGCGGCCAAGCTCCGGGGCCGGGCCCCGGAGGAGGCGGAGAAGCGGCGGCTCACCAGTGCCCTGCTCCGCAGGGGATTCTCCTGGGGCGATGTCCGGGAGGCATGGAACCGCCTGGGGGCGGAGATTCCCGGAGAATGAGCCATGTCTTGTAGGTGACATCCCGGGAGGCGTATGGGCTGCCGGAGGTTGGCCACGGGGGAAACTGCTTCCGCAGGGGGCCGTTCCCACGGGGGTGCGCCCCCCATTCTCTTTTTGGTCTTGCCCAAAAAGAGAATGCGCCGCGCCCGGTGGAAGAGAAAAAGGCGCTAGGCGCGCTCTGGTGCAGTGGCCCTCCGCGCGCGACGGGGGTCGGCGTATCGGTGCCTGCTCCGATTTTGCCTTGCCTTCGGGCACGCTACAATCTTCTGCGAATCCCTAACTGCTGTCCCGTGGCGGATGGTGCCGACCTCGTCGGGGTGCAAGAACGCATTTGACCAGCTTCTCTTTTACTGTCTCGCGCTGCGGCGCTCCCAGTATTTCCGTCACCAGTGTTCCACTGGTTCCTCCTTCCGCGCGTTCCGCTTGCCCGCAAGGGGCACGCCGCATCCGTAAGCGGCAGAGCCGCCAACGGCTGCGCAGTCGCTACGCGCTGCCCGGGCGGGCGTAGAAGTCGTTGCGTTGGCCCATGCTGCAACTCTCATCAACCACCGGCCAGCGGCAGCGAAAAGCGGCGCAGGATGTATCCCTGACTTCCCCGGGCCGGAGGTTTCCCCAAGGGCCGGGCGTTTCCGTCCCTGACTTCTACACGGGACAGCCAACCATCCCCCGCCGGCGGCAGGAGGTCTGCGCCTGCGCAGACCGACCCGCCGAGGCGTTTTTTCTCTTGGACCGTCCACGGCCCGTTCTCTTTTTGCCGCCGTGCAAAAAGAGAATGGGGGGTGGGATGGACCAGCCATCCCCATGGCTGAATCCCCCGGGCGGCAGATTGCCGCCCCTACGGCCACCGCCGGAGCCGCTCCGACACGGAAAAGGGCCCCGCCGGGCCTATTTTGCAACAATCCATCGATTGGAGGAATCGATCGTGCCATACAACATTTCCTTTATCTCCCTTGGCTGCGCCAAGAACCAGGTGAACTGCGAGCAGATGATGGCCGCTGTCCAGGCCGCCGGCCACACCATCCAGGCCCAGCCGGAGGGGGCCGACGTGGTGGTGGTAAACACCTGCGGATTCCTGCAGTCCGCCTGTGAGGAGGCCATTGACAACATCCTGGAGATGGCGGAGCTGAAGCGGGCCGGCCAGGTGAAGAAAATTCTGGTCACCGGCTGTATGACCCAGCGGTACAAGCAGGACGTTTTGCGCGAGCTGCCGGAGGTGGACGGCATCCTGGGCACCGGCAGCTACGGCGACATCTGCGCCGCCATCGACGAGGTGATGAGGGACTCCGGTCTGCGGCCCTGCCACATGGGCAACATCCACACCGCCCCCCAGGACGGGGAGCGGATCCTCTCCACGCCCCCCTGGTACGCCTATCTCCGCATCGCCGAGGGGTGTGACAACCACTGCGCCTACTGCGTGATCCCCTCCCTCCGAGGCAAGTACCGCAGCCGCCCCATGGAGGGCCTGCTGGCGGAGGCCAGGGAGCTGGCGGACGCCGGGGTGCAGGAGCTGCTGGTGATCGCCCAGGACATCACCCGGTACGGCACGGACCTGAACGGCGAGCACCAGCTGGCGTCTCTCCTGCGGGAGCTGTGCAAGCTGGACTTCCACTGGATCCGGCTCCACTACCTGTACCCGGACGAGATCACCGAGGACCTGATCGACACCATCGCCCAGGAGCCCAAGATCGTCAAGTATCTGGACATCCCCATCCAGCACTGCAACGACGCCATTCTGAAGGCAATGAACCGCCGGGACACCAAGGCGGAGCTGCTGGACCTGCTGGCCAAACTCCGGGCCCGCATCCCCGGCCTGGTGCTGCGGACCAGCCTCATCACCGGCCTGCCCGGCGAGGACGAGGCGGAGCTGGAGGAGCTGTGTGTCTTTCTCCGGGAGACAAAGATCGAGCGGGCCGGCGTGTTCCCCTTCTCGCCGGAGGAGGGAACCCGGGCGGCCCGGATGGATCACGTGGACGCCGAGGAGGCCCGCCGTCGGGCGGAGCTGGTGGTGGACGTCCAGTCCGACATCATCGACGGCTACAACGCCTCCCTCCTGGGCACGGAGCGGGAGGTGCTGTGCGAGGGCTTCGACGGCCAGGCCCAGATGTGCTTCGGCCGCAGCTACGCCGAGTCCCCGGACATCGACGGCCGCATCTGGTTCGAGGCGGACCGGGACGTGGAGCCGGGCACCTTCGTGACCGTCCGGCTCACCGGCGTCATGGACGGCGAGCTGACCGGCGAACTGGTGGAGGAGTGAACAACCATGAATTTGCCCAATAAATTGACGCTTCTGCGCATTATATTGATCCCAATCTTCATGGTGGTGCTGTACTGGGGCTTTCCCGGCGCCACCTACGCGGCCCTGGCCATCTTCATCATCGCCAGCCTCACGGACCTGCTGGACGGCAAGATCGCCCGGAAGTACAACCTGGTGACGGATTTCGGCAAGTTTGCCGACCCCCTGGCGGACAAGATGCTGGTGACCGCCGCCATGCTGTGGTTCGTGGAGATCGGGCAGATGCCCGCCTGGATGCTGCTGATCGTCATCTGCCGGGAGTTCGCCGTCAGCGGCCTGCGGATGATCGCCAGCGACAAGGGGCGGGTCATCGCCGCCGGGTGGTCCGGCAAGGTGAAGACCGCCTCCACCATGGTGTGCGTGGTGCTGATGTTCCTGCCTATTCCACCGGTGGTAAACACTCTGTGCGTGTGGGTCATCACACTCACGACCCTGTACTCCGGCGTGGAGTACTTCGTGAAGAACAAGGATATCATCGCCTCCGCATAATCAAACAAAGAACAAGCCCCCGGCACGGATTTCCGCGCCGGGGGCTTTTGGATGGATTCAATTTCCAGGCCGCAGAAGGTCCCACGCCCGCCAGAGGGCCATCAGGGCCATGCCGCCCAGCCATACTGCCAGGACATCCCAGGAGTCCCCTACGGACCGGGAGAGGTAGAGGGGCGTCACCACCTCCCAGAACAGGCCGCACCCCAGGAGAAAGGCGGAGGCGGGGAGAGGCCGTTCCACCGGCCGCCGGTGGGCCAGCACCAGCAGGCTGTTCAGCAGACATAGCATCAAGCCGCCCGCCAGGAAGTCCGCCCCGTGCCAGGCCAGCAGGCGGCAGCCGGTCAGGGGTAGCAGAACAAACCGGTTCAGCCCATACAGCCCGGCAATCACGGCGCCGGAGGCGGCGTAGCGCCGCAGGAAGGACCGGTCCATCATCAGAAGAAGGAGAGGATCAGCAGGGCCACGATGACGGCGCCCACCACGCCCCAGAAGCCGATGCCCTCCTGACTCCTGGCGGGAGGAGGCGTCTCAAAGGCCTTGGGCTTGTACAGCAGATCCTCATCCGCTTCTCCGCAGTCCTCCACGATCAGCGGGTCAAAAAAGTCCTGGTCCAGATGGGCGGCGATATACTGCGCCGCCCCATCATCCAACCCCCGCCGCAGCAGGATGCGGGACTGGTCGTTCACATAGTGGGCGATGGCATTGTCGGCTTCGTCCTGGGTGAAGCCGCAGTATTTCACCAGCTGCTCCGACCGCTCCGCACTCTGCACAAAGCCGGGCCGGGTGGCCGTGACGGCATACCGGGCGCCCCGCGGCGGATAGTTGGGCACATGATAGCCGCACCCCGGGCAGATGCTGCCGGAGACCTTCCGCCCGCAGCAGGGGCAGGTGTCCGGCGGCTCGTAGGCGGGCCCGGCACTCTGTCCCTCCCCCGGCTCCTTTCCCAGCAGCACATAGTCCGCCGACACATGGAGCTTTTCGCACAGGGCGGCGATGGTGGCGGCGTCCGGCGTGGTCTGGCCCGGTTCACGCAGTTAAAGATACGGGCTTGGAAAGCTGGTCTATATTGCCGACAAAGCGGTAAAAGATTTCGATTTCCTGGACC
>DWXY01000150.1 GCA_019118935.1 Candidatus Oscillibacter pullicola | reverse complement strand
TCATTTTTGAATAGAGCAACCGGCATCCAGTCCGGCATAGGAGGTCTGCGCCTATGGCGATTCCGTCTTTTTCCGCTTTCCATGACGAGGGGATCAATCTGGAGGGACTTTTGGAGATCCTCAGCCCGGAAAACAACCTGGTCCTGGCGGACGACATGATGGTCTCCGACGGCAACGGCATCATCCTGCGGGTCAGTGAGACCTATGAGAAGAACTTCGGTTTCGCCCACGACTCCATCGTGGGCAAGTCCGCCTTTGATCTGGAGGCGGACGGCACCTTCACCCCCTGCATCACGGCGGAGGTCATCCGGCGGAGGAAGAAGATCAGCGCCACCCAGACCATCAACCACACCCACAAAAACGTGATGACCGTAGGCATCCCCCTCTTTGACGCCAACGGGGAGCTGAAATACGCCGTCTGCTTCAACACCGTGTCCATGGAGCAGATCAACTCCATCCAGCGGAACTACCGCCGGATGCAGGACTCCCTGCAGCACTACTCCCAGGAGATCGCGGAGCTGCGGACCCGGGCCACCTCCACCAACCTGCTGTTCAAAAGCGCCCCCATGCAGCGGCTGTGGACCCTGATGCAGAACACCGCCAACACCCGGGCCAACATCCTCATCACCGGAGAGACCGGCGTGGGCAAAAGCGCCATCGCCAAGGCCATCCACAAGATGAGCAACCGGGCCAACGGCCCCTTTATCGAGGTCAACTGCGCCGTCCTCCACGAGAACCTCATCGAGTCGGAGCTGTTCGGCTACGAGAAGGGCGCCTTCACCGGGGCCTCCTCCTCCGGCAAGATCGGCAAGATCGAGCTGGCCAACCACGGCACGCTGTTCCTGGACGAGATCGGCGAGCTGCCCGCCCACATCCAGTCCAAGCTGCTGCAGCTGATCCAGGAGAAGACCATTGAGCGCCTCTCCGGCACCCAGAAGATCGAGCTGGACTTCCGGCTGATCGTGGCCACCAACCGCAATCTGGAGGAGGCGGTGCAGCGGGGTCTGTTCCGGTCCGACCTCTTCTACCGGCTGAACGTCATCCGCATCCACATCCCCCCCCTGCGGCAGCGGAAGGAGGACATCGTCCCCATGGCCCACCAGTTCCTGGCCCGGTTCTGCGGGGAGTACAACAAGTCCCTCACCTGCAGCCCCCGCTTTCTGGCCTTTCTGGAGCAGTACGACTGGCCCGGCAACGTGCGCCAGCTGGAGAACCTGATGGAGCGGCTGGTGATCACCGCTCAGGACCCCATTCTGGACATTCCCGCCCTGCCGCTGGAGTACACCGCCGACGCGTCGGCCCCTGCGGAGCTGCTTCCCGGCGGCACGCTGGCGGAGCGGATGGACGCCTACGAGGCCCAGATCATCCGGGATTCCTACCAGCGGTGCGGCACCACGGTGGCCGTGGCCCGGGAGCTGGGCATCTCCCAGGCCACAGCGGCCCGCAAGATCGCCAAATACGTGACTGCCCGGGCGTGAGAGGAGGTTCCGGTCCATGAGTTTGATCCATCTCAGCACAGAGCTTCGGCAGGAGCTGAAGCTCACCCCCCAGCTCCTGCAGTCCATGGAGCTCCTGCAGATGAACTCCCAGGAGCTGCTGGACTATCTGAACCAGGTCAGTGAAGAGAATCCCCTGGTGGAGCAGACCGATCTGGCCTCCCTCCACAAGGCCTATGAGGCCCTGCGGCAGAAGGTCCACTGGATCAACGGCGGCCTGCCGGAGGACGGCCACGGCGCCATGCCGGACCGGGGCGCCGCGGACCGGGAGACGGAGAGCCTCTCCGCCTTTCTCTGTGATCAGCTGGAGCGCCGGCGCCTGCCCAAGCCCCTGCTGGCCCTGGCCCGGTATCTGGCAGAGCTGGTGGACGAGGAGGGCCGCCTCAGCCAGGAGGATCTGGACGGCGTGGCAGATCTGAAGATCCCCCAGCCCCTGATCCAGCAGGCGCTGGAGACCCTCCAGAGCCTGGATCCCGCCGGCGTGGGCGCCCGGTCCCTGTCGGAGTGCCTGCTGCTGCAGCTGGCCCGGCAGGATGCCCCCTCCCCCCTGGACATGGAGATCGTCCGCCGCTTCCTGCCGGACCTGGGCAAGAAGCATTACAGTCTCATCGCCCGGGAGCTCCATACCACGCTGGAGGAGGTCCGGGCGGCGGAGAAGCGGATCTCCGCCCTGGACCCCTGCCCTGGCCGGTCCTTCCAGCCGGCGGAGCCCACGCTCTATGTCCGGCCGGACCTGTTCATCGCGGAGCTGGACGGAAAGCTCCAGGTGATCCTGAACGACTACTACCTCCCCCGGGTGTCCATCAGCCAGTACTATGTGCGGCTGCTGAAGGAGTCCGATGAGCCGGAGACCCAGGCCTATCTCCAGCAGAAGATGCAGCAGGCCAAGTGGCTGCTGAACAGCCTGGAGCGGCGGGGCAGCACCCTCCGCCAGTGCGTGGAGGCGATCCTGGAGGTCCAGCAGGCTTTTTTTGCCGGCCAGACCACAGAACTGGCCCCCATGACCATGGTGACGCTGGCGGAGCGGCTCCACCTCCATCCCTCCACCGTCTCCCGGGCCACCCGGGAGAAATACCTCCAGTGCCGGCAGGGGACGTACCCCCTCCGCTATTTCTTCAGCCGCGCCCTGGGGGAGCAGGGTCCCTCCCAGCAGACGGTGAAGCTGCGGCTGCTGGAGCTGATCCGGCAGGAGGACCACAGCCGCCCGCTCAGCGACCAGAAGCTGGCGGAGCTGCTGGCGGAGCAGGGCATCCGCATCGCCCGCCGCACGGTGGCCAAGTACCGGACGGAGCTCCGCCTGGGCTCCGCCGCCGCCCGGAAGCGGGACTGAGCGCTTATTCGGCCGCAGAGGCCCGCAGGATAGAAACGGAAGCCCCGGACGGAGTTTCGTCCGGGGCTTCCGTGTTTTTGCGGTTTACAGGGTCCGCAGGACCTCTTCATAACCCGGCACCGCATCCGCCGCGCCGGGCCGGGATACCGCCAGGGCGCTGGCCGCCGCGGCCAGGGACAGCGCCTCTTCCAGCGTGGCGCCCTCCAGCGCCCGGCGCAGGAAGTAGCCGGTGAAGGTGTCTCCCGCCGCGGTGGTGTCCACCACCGCCGTCTCCCGGGCCGGGACCCGGGCCCGCTGGGTCCCCCGCGCCGCAGCAGCGCCCTGTTCTCCCAGGGTCAGCACCACGGTGGTCTCCGGATACCGCGCCGCCAGCGTGTCCAGAATGGCCTCCGGCGCCTCTGTTCCCGCCAGGAAGGCGCCCTCCACCTCGTTCACCAGCAGCCAGGACAGCGCCTCCAGCGGCAAGCCCTCCAGCTTCTCATTGGCAGGAGCTGCGTTCATGGCCGTCCGCATCCCCCGGCGGGCCGCCTGGCGGATGATCTCCTCCACGCAGCTGGTCTCATTCTGCAGCAGCACCGTGTCCCCGGCTGAGAACTGATCCAGCACCGCCGTCACAAAGTCCGGGGTCAAGCGGCCGTTGGCCCCGTCGTGGAGCAGGATGCTGTTCTGGCCGGTGCTGTCCACCTGGATGATGGCGTGGCCGGTGCTGCCTGCGGTCTCCTCCACGAACCGGGTGTGGACGCCTGCCCGGTCCAGCGTCTCCTTCAGAAAGCGCCCCTCCGGCCCGATGCGGCCTGCGTGCCAGGTCTCCACCCCGGCCCGGGCCAGGGCCACGGACTGGTTCAGCCCCTTGCCACCGCACTGGATCTGCAGGGTCAGGGCGCTCATGGTCTCGCCCGGCTGGACGAAGTGGTCCACCCGGTAGACGTAGTCGATGTTCAGGGACCCGAAGTTGACAACGCGCATGGCCTTCTCCTCCCTCATGCCATAAAAGTGGTGAGCAGCTCTTCCAGGGCCCGGCGGCTGTCCACATCCACGCAGATGGAGACGCCGGGGGCCTCGATGGGATGCTCCCGCAGGTCCGCCACCACCATGCCCCGGCAGAAGGTGCCGCCGCACTCCACCCGGGCGGGAATGGTCCGCACCGTCACCACGCTGGGGTCCACCGCCGCCAGCATGGCCAGCGGATCGTGGACCGGGCAGTGGTCCAGGCAGTTGTTCTGCAGCCGGTTGAACCGGAAGTAGAAGGGCAGAGCCTGCTTCAGATAATCCACGATGGGCCGGTTCTCCGGCGCGGCGTATTTGTCCAGGATCGCCACATGATCCGTGGTCAGCCGCACTTTCTGGGTCACATCCAGCCCCACCATGGTCAGGTCAAAGCCCGCCTGAAACACCCGGTCTGCCGCCTCCGGGTCCCCGGCGATGTTGGCCTCCGCCACCGGGGACACGTTTCCCGGCGCGTGGAACGTGCCGCCCATGAACACCACCCGCCGCAGCAGGCGGGGCAGGTCCGGCTCCATCTCCAGAGCCTTTGCCAGATTCGTCATCCGGGCCAGCGTCACCAGGGTCAGCTTGCCGGGGTGCTCCCGGGCCATTCGGGCGATGAACGCCCAGGCCGGTTCCTCCAGCGGCTGCTGGGGCGAAGGCGGCAGCTCCACGCCGCCGATGCCGTTGGGCCCGTGGATGTGGGGATCCGGTCCCTTCCAGTTCCCCGCCAGCGGCTCCGTGGCTCCAACCGCCACCGGCACCTCGTAGGCGGGCGCTGCCAGCTGGATCAGCCGCAGGCTGTTTTCCGCCGCCTGCCGGGCGGTGGTGTTGCCGAAGCCGGTGGTGATGCCCATCACCCGGACATCCGGCCGCTTCAGGGCAAACAGGATGGCGATGGAATCGTCGATGCCGGTGTCGGCGTCGATCAGGATCTGCTTCAGCATATTCCTTCCCCCCGTTTATGTAGTCTCTCCGCCGTCTTTGGCGGCGGCGATCCGGACGCCCAGGCCGTTGACCTCTACGCTCTCGTCCGCCGGCACCAGCAGGTAGCGCCGCCCGTCGATGACCCGGGCCTCCACCAGATAGCTCCGCTCCGGGTCCACCTGGATGGTGGCGTCGGCGGTCTTGACCGCAAAGTGCTTGGCGTCGATTAGGTTGGCCGGAGTCAGCGCCCCCTCGCCGAAGGACTGTCCGCAGGCGGTCTGGAACGCCTCCACCCGCTCCTCCGGCACACCGCAGTTCCGCAGCACGCCGCTCACCTCGCCTGCGGTGACAGCCAGCGGCTCCGGGTCCCGGCTCTCCTTGTGTTCCTGGATCCGCTGGCGCAGGTAGTCGTGGACAGACTGCACCACCTCCATGCTGCACGCCCCCTCCAGGGCGCCGCACAGGGCGGACTGAAAGGTCTCTCGCTGCTCAGCGGCGGACATGGGCGGCTCTGTGCGGAACACCGCGTCAATGAACTCCTGGTGAAGCTCGTCCGGCTTCCGGCTGTAAAACAGGGCGTTGTAGAGGTTGGCCGTCCGGTCGTCAAAGGCCGGGAACAAAAAGCCCAGCTCCGGCTGGCCCACGATCTGCTTCTCCATGGAGATGTGGAACTCGTTCTCCCCGTGGAAGTATCCCAGCTCCGGCGTCCCGTCCTTCACCGGGCAGACGCAGCAGACGAAGTAGCGGAACACCTCTTCGCAGGCGTCCCGGTCCACCTCGCCGTCCTTGCCCCGGTGGGGCACGTCGTAGGCGTCGGCCCCCAGCAGGATCAGGTAGTTGTTCTCCCCCATGTCCAGGGAGCCGATGACCTTCTGGTAAAAGGCATCCCGGGCCTCCGCGTCCTTCAGCTCGGACGTCCGCAGGGTGGAGAGCAGACGATGCTCCTCGCTGTCCGCCACCTGCTGGGTGGAAAACACGATGTCGATCAGGTTCCGGCCCAGGGTACCGGACAGGGCCTTTTTCAGCAGGCCCAGGTATTTTTCCGCCTCCTCCTGGGGCATGAGGCCCAGGGACTGGTCGATATAGGCGATGATCTCGCGGCTGCTGTTCACATAGCAGCCGTAAACGCGGCTGATGGCGCTCTTCTCCGGCCGGAACCGGCGGCGCAGCTCACCCAGCTCTCTTTGGTTCATGGGGGACACCTCGCTCGTTCAGATTGATCCCGGCGGGACCGCAGTCCTGCCGGGTCTCTATCTTAGCACATCTCCGCCGTCTTGTCACGCCGAAAGGGGCGGAGAGAAAAAACGGCGGGGACCGCTGTCCCCGCCGTTCATGTTTCAGATGCGCTCCAAAGGATGTCCGCTTACTGGGCGGCCATCTTCCGGGCCTTGGCCTCAGCCTTGTTCCGGAACACGTCGATGGTGACCGCCAGGATGATGACGGCGCCGATGACGATGTACTGAATGTCGTTGGAGGCGCCCATCAGGTTCAGGCCGTTGCGGATGACCGCCATCAGCAGGGCGCCGATCAGGGTGCCCCAGATGGTGCCCTTGCCGCCGGTGAAGGAGGCGCCGCCCACGATGCAGGCCGCGATGGCGTCGTTGTCATAGGTGGAGCCGGCGTTGCCGTTGGCGGAAGCCAGACGGCCCACAGACACCACGCCCGCCATGCCGGCCATGAAGCCGGACAGGGAGTAGACGAAGGTCAGCACGTTCTTGGAGGGGATGCCGGAGAGGCGCGCCGCCTCGGGGTTGCCGCCCACGCAGTAGATCTGGCGGCCCAGGGCGGACCGGGTCAGGAACACGTGGAAGATGCAGAACACGATCAGCACCAGGATGAAGCTGAAGGGGATGCCGGGGAAGGTCTCGGTCTTGAAGACGGAGCCGCCGCCGATCCACATCAGGTTGTCCACGCCGGTGTTGGTAAAGGCGATGGATTTGGAGCCCGTGATGACCAGTGCAAGGCCCCACAGCACGTTCTTCATGCCCATGGTGGACACGAAGGGATGGGGCAGGTCCAGGCGGGTCAGCAGGATGCCGTTGACAAAGCCCGCCAGCGTGCTCACCGCCAGGCCGGCGATGATCAGCAGCGGCATGCTGGTGATGCCGAAGTTCTGGACCAGCACGCCGATGGTGCAGGTGCACAGCACGCAGTTGGAGCCCACGGACAGGTCGATGCCGGCGGTGATCAGGGCGCACAGCATGCCGGAGGCGATCAGGCAGTTGATGGAAGCCTGCTTGAAGATGTTCATGATATTGCTGATCCGCGGGAACTTATCCGGCATCATCACGCAGAAAATGAGAACCAGCAGCGCCAGCGCCATCAGGGTGCCGAGCTTTTGCAAAAGCTCTTTTCCGGAATTCTTCTTTTTCATATCAGTCTAACTCTCCTCCCCAGGCCGCTTTCATGATATCCTCAGAGTTGAAGTGCGGGGTATCACGGTCGATATTGGCCATGACCCGGCCGCCCCGCATGACCACCACGTGGTCACTCATGGCCAGGATCTCCGGAAGCTCGGAGGAGACCATGATCACACACTTGCCGGCCTTGACCAGGTCATTCATGACATGGTAGACCTCGATCTTGGCGCCCACGTCGATGCCGCGGGTGGGCTCGTCGAAAATGAAGATGTCCGCGTCGGTGTTGACCCACTTGCCGATAACCACCTTCTGCTGGTTGCCGCCGGAGAGCTGGGCCGTCACCTCGTCCAGGGACGGAGTCTTGATGCGCAGGGACTCCACATTGTCCTGACCGGACTTCTCGATCTTTGCCTTGTTCAGGAAGGGGCCGTTGGAGAAGCCCTTCATATTGGCCAGGATGAGGTTGGTCCGCACGTCCAGGGACAGCACCAGGCCCTGGCCCTTGCGGTCCTCGGTCAGGAAGGCGATCTTCTTCTTGATGGCGTCCTTGGGCGTCCGGATATGTACCTTCTCTCCCTTGACGTAGACCTCGCCGCTGTCCAGCTTGTCGGCGCCGAAGATGGCCCGCATGGTCTCCGTCCGCCCGGCGCCCACCAGGCCGGCAAAGCCGGTGATCTGGCCGCCGTAGGCCTTGAAGCTCACGTCGTGGAGGACGCCGGCCTCGTTGAGGTTCCTGGCCTCCAGCCACACGTCGCCCTTGACGCCGAATTCCTTGGGATACAGGTTGTCCAGCGTCCGGCCCACCATGGCGTTGATCAGGGAGTCCTCCGTCATGTTGCCGATGTCCTCGGTGACGATGTGCTCGCCGTCCCGCATGACGGTGACCCGGTCGCAGAGCTCGAACAGCTCTTCCAATTTATGAGAGACGAACAGGATGGCCACGCCCTTGGCCTTCAGGCCCCGGACCGTCTCCATCAGCTGGTTGATCTCCTCCTTGCCCAGGGAGGAGGTCGGCTCGTCCATGATAATCAGCTTGGCGTCCAGCGACACAGCCTTGGCGATCTCCACCATCTGCTGCTGGCCGGTGCCCAGCTTGCCGCATTCCATTTTAACATCAATTTCGGGATGGCCCAGAGTGGTCAGGGCCTGCTTGGCTTCCTCGTACATTCTGGGGTAGTCCAGAAGGCCGTTTTTCTTGACGGCGCGTCCCATGAAAACGTTATCCGTGACAGACAGCTGCTTGACGATGTTCAGCTCCTGGTACACGCAGGCAATGCCCGCCTCGCGGGACTGGACGGGGTTGTGGAAGACGACCTTCTGGCCGTCCACGTAGATCTCCCCCTCCTCAGGAGTGTGAACGCCGGTGAGCACCTTGATGAGGGTGGACTTGCCGGCGCCATTTTCGCCGATCAGGCCGTGGATCTCTCCGGGCCGGATGCCAATAGACATATTTTTCAATGCGACAACACCAGGAAAACGTTTGGTAATGTTCTTCAGTTCGACAACGTACTCGCTCATGGGATTACCTCGTTTCTGTTTCCTGATTTCAGCTGTCCCCGCCGCCCGCGGGGAGGTGCGGAACGGGAATATGGCGGCAGAGGTCCTGCCGCCATATTCCATTCATTCAGATGTTAGATCTGAGAGGCACAGGCCGATCAGCCCTGCATGGCAGCCAGGCTGTCCAGGTACTCCTGGCCGTTCTCAGCGGTGACGACGGTGACGGGAGCGTTGATGACCTCTTCCACGGTCTCGCCCTTGATGGCCTTCAGCGCGGCCTCCACGGCCTGGTAACCCATCTCATAGGGCTGCTGGGCGACAGTGGCCTTCACCATCTCGCCGGCCAGGATCAGATCCACGGCGGAGGCGTTGCCGTCGAAGCCGACGATGATCATGTCGTCGACGCCAGCGGACTTGCAGGCGTTCATGGCGCCGATGGCAGTGTCGTCATTGTGGCAGAGCACGATGTCGATCTGGTCGGGATAAGCGTTCAGCAGGTCCTCCATGGTCTTGGTGGCGCCGTCGGTGGTGTTCTGGCCGGACAGAGCGTCCAGCACGGTGATGCCGGCCTCGTCGCAGGCAGCCTGATAGCCCTCGCGGCGCATGTTGGAGGTGTTGTCGCCCTCCTGGCCATAGATGATGACGGCGTTGGCGCCCTCACCGGCCTGCTCAGCGGCCCACAGGCCGCCTTCCTTCGCGGCGTCCACGTTGGAGGTGCCCACGAAGCAGGTCTGGCCCTCGATGCCCACGTTGGTATCGACGGACAGGACGGGGATGCTGCCGATGGCGCTGGCAAGCGCGCCAGCGGCGGCGCCGGCGTCATTGGGAGCGACGATGATGGCATCGCAGCCCGCGCCGATCTGCTGCTCGATATATAATATAAGGAGGTGCGGGGATGCCCAGCCCGCACAAAAAACGCCCTCCCGGCTTGGGGAGGGCGTTCGGGCCATGTATTCAGACGGAGATGATCTTCCAGGCGCACCAGAGCAGGAGCAGCGCCATGACGGCGTTGACAAATTTGTAATACCGGTTGTACAGCGGGTACAGCAGCGCGCCCAGCGTGGCCCAGATCAGGTTTCCGGTGGCGGCGCAGGCTGCCATGATGACAGAGAAGCACAGCACGGCTGGCACCGCGTACCCATGGGGCAGGATGTAACCGGAATAGGCGGCAATCCCCAGCATCAGGATGTGGACGTTCAGGAATTGCAGCAGAAAGCCGTTCACATAGGACAGCGGCTTGCCGGAGGGGCCGTCCTCCTTCTTGGCACCGGGGCTGCGCATCAGCGTGCGGTAGGCCAGATAGAGGATGTAGGCCGCGCCCACATACTTGGCGACGGGGACGATCTGCGGCACCAGCTCTCCCAGCCAGGCACAGCCGAACCCGCACAGCAGCATGACGGTGATGAGTCCCGCCCAGATCCCGAGAATCAGCGGCCAGCACTTCCGGATGCCGTACCGGCTGGTGCTGCTGAACAGCAGGATGTTGTTGGGCCCCGGGGAAAAGGTGGTGGCACAGGCATACGCCGCCAGTTGTAAATAGACCGCTGTCATGGGAACTGCCCCTTTCTCTTTATAATGTAGTGTCCAGCCGCGGCGTCAGTTGAAGACGCCGGCCTTGCACAGCTCGATGAACTGCTTGGCCACCCGGGCGCTGCGTCCGCCGGAGCGGACCGCGAATGCCTCGCTGCGGACCGCCAGCTGTCTGGGGTCCAGCTCCACCCCGTACTGCTTGGCCAGCTCCTCCACGATGTGGAGATACCGCTCCCGGTCAGGACTGCCGAAGGTGATGGTCAGTCCGAACCGGGCGGACAGGCTCATCAGCTCCTGGCGGGTGTCGCTCTCGTGGACATCGTCGCCCTCCCGGTCAGTGAGGGTCTCCTTGATCAGGTGGCGGCGGTTGCTGGTGGCGTAGACGGCGATGTTGCCGGCCCGGCCGCCCACGCTGCCCTCCAGGATCGCCTTGAGGGCGGCGAAGTTATCATCATTGGCGGTGAAGCTCAGATCGTCGATGAAGAGGATGAACTTCAGCGGATTGGCCGCCAGGGCGTCCATCAGGTCCGGGATCTGGTAGAGCTGGTTCTTCTTGACCTCCACCAGCCGCAGGCCCTGGTCCGCGAAGGCGTTGGCGATGGCCTTGATGGCGCTGGACTTGCCGGTGCCCGCGTCGCCGTACAGCAGCACATTGTTGGCGGGCTTGCCCTCCAGCAGGGCCCGGGTGTTGGCGATGACCTTCTCCCGCTCCCGCTCGTAGCCGGGCAGCTCCTCCAGCCGCTGGGGGTCCGGGTGCTTCACCGGCACCAGCTGCCCGTCCTCCACCGTGAACACGTGGTAGCGGGCGAAGATGCCGTAGCCCTTGGTGCCCACGTCTTCCATCCGGCGGAGGTACTCCCGGGCGATCTCGGTGGGGGAGACCTCCCACCCCACCAGGAATGCCGGCGGGTCGGGCAGGCCCGCCGTCAGGTCCTCCAGCCGCAGCTGGGAGAGCTGGTCGAAGAAGGCCAGCTCCCGCCGCAGGCTTTCCTGGAGGACGGGGGTCCTGCCCACCGCCTGGCCCCGGATGCAGACGTTCTCGCTCTCCAGCACCGCCTCCCGCAGGTAGCGGGACCAGCTGTCGCTGGACTGGAACAGGGCGGCCTCAAATCCGGCGCAGGCGGCGGAGAAATCGCCGCAGTCCCCCCGCACCCGGGCGGAGAGCATCTCGCCGCAAGCCGCCACCACCGGGTCCTGCAGCAGCTGGCGGAACACCACAAGGCCCGTCAGCCGCCGGTACATCTCTTGTACGTGCAACTTTCATTCCTCCCTGTCCGGAGTCCTCAGCGGAGGACCGCGCCCTCGTCGGCGCTGGTGACCATCCGGGCGTAGCGGCCCAGCCAGCCGGTGGTGATGTTGGGGGCGGGCTGGACGTAGGCGGCCTTCCGGGCGGCCAGCTCCTCGTCAGACACCTGCAGAGTGATGGAGGCGTTGGGGATGTCGATGGCGATGGCGTCCCCTTCCTTTACCAGGCCGATGGGACCGCCAGAGGCGGCCTCCGGGCTGACGTGGCCGATGGACGCGCCCCGGCTGGCGCCGGAGAACCGGCCGTCGGTGATGAGGGCCACGGTCTTGTCCAGGCCCATGCCCGCCAGAGCGGAGGTGGGGTTCAGCATCTCCCGCATCCCGGGGCCGCCCTTGGGGCCCTCGTACCGGATGACCACCACGTCTCCGGGGACGATCTTGCCCGCGTAGATGGCGGCGATGGCGTCGTCCTCGCTGTCAAACACCCGGGCGGGGCCGGTGTGGGTCAGCATCTCCGGCGCCACAGCGCTGCGCTTCACCACGCAGCCGTGGGGAGCCAGGTTGCCCCAGAGGATCTGCAGTCCGCCGGTGGGGGAGTAGGGATCCTCGATGGGCCGGATGGCGTTGTGGTTGAGGTTCTGGGCCCCCCGGATGTTCTCTCCCACGGTCTTGCCGGTGACGGTCATGCAGTCCAGGTCCAGCAGGCCCTTCTTGGCCAGCTCCGCCTGGACGGCGGGAATACCGCCGGCGGCGTACAGGTCCGGCATATGGGTGGGGCCCGCCGGGGCCAGGTGGCACAGGTTGGGGGTCTTCTCGCTGATCTCGTTGAACAGGGCCAGGTCCACCGGGCAGCCCGCCTCCTGGGCGATGGCCAGCAGGTGCAGCACCGTGTTGGTGGAGCAGCCCAGGGCCATGTCGCAGGTCAGGGCGTTGCGGATGCTGCGCGCGTTGATGATGTCCCGTGCGCAGATGTTCCGGCGGACCATCTCCATGATGGCGGCGCCGGCCCGGCGCCCCAGCTGCAGCCGCTTGCTGTACACCGCGGGGATGGTGCCGTTGCCCGGCAGGCCGATGCCGATGGCCTCGCACAGGCAGTTCATGGAGTTGGCGGTGTACATCCCGGAGCAGCTGCCGCAGCCGGGGCAGCAGTTCTGGGTGCAGTCCTCCAGCTGTTCGTCGGAGATGAGCCCCGCCTTGTAGGAGCCCACAGCCTCGAACATCTTGGAGAGGCTGACCTCCTGGCCGTCGTAGATGCCGGCCAGCATGGGGCCGCCGCTGCACACCACGGCGGGCACGTTCATCCGCACCGCCGCCATCACCATGCCGGGGACGATCTTGTCACAGTTGGGCACCAGCACCATACCGTCGAACTGGTGGGCCATGAACATGGTCTCCACGCTGTCACAGATCAGCTCCCGGCTGGCCAGGGAGTACTTCATGCCCACATGGCCCATGGCGATGCCGTCGCACACGCCGATGGCGGGCACCATGAAGGGGGTGCCGCCGGCGGCCTCGATGCCGCTCTTCACCGCGTCGGTCAGCTTGTCCAGGTTCATGTGTCCGGGGACGATGTCGCTGTGGGCGCTGACCACGGCGATCAGGGGCTTCTCCAGGTCCTCCGGCGTGTAGCCCAGGGCGTAGAAAAGGCTCCGGTTGGGTGCCCGCTCGGCGCCCTTGGTCACATTATCACTGCGCATAGGTCTTGCTTTCCTCCTTTTTCCACCCGGCCCGGAGGTGTTTCCGCCTCCGGGCCGGTGCCATGGGTCCTTGTTACTTCTTCAGCCAGCTCATCATGCTGCGCAGCTGGGCGCCCACCTTCTCGATGGGGTGCTCGGCCGCCATGCGGCGCATGGCCAGGAAGTGGGTCTTGCGGCCGCCGTTGGGGCTCATCTCCGCCAGGAACTCGGAGGCGAAGGTGCCGTCCTGGATCTCCTTGAGGATCTGGCGCATCTCCTTGCGGGTGTCCTCGGTGATCAGACGGCTGCGGGTGCGGTAGTCGCCGTACTCGGCGGTGTTGGAGATGGAGTAGCTCATCATGCCGAAGCCGCCCTGGTTGATCAGGTCGATGATCAGCTTCATCTCGTGGCAGGTCTCGAAGTAGGCCATCTCCGGCTCGTAGCCGGCCTCCACCAGGGTCTCGAAGCCGGCCTGGATCAGGCCGCAGACGCCGCCGCACAGAACGGCCTGCTCACCGAACAGGTCGGTCTCGGTCTCCTCCTTGAAGGTGGTCTCCAGGATGCCGGCGCGGCCGGCGCCGATGCCGGAGGCGTAGGCCAGGGCCACCTCCTTGGCCTTGCCGGTGAAGTTCTGCTCCACGCAGATCAGGCTGGGCACGCCCTTGCCCTCCAGGTACTGGCTGCGGACCGTGTGGCCGGGGCCCTTGGGAGCCACCATGATCACGTCCACGTTAGAGGGGGGCACGATGGTCTTGAAGTGGATGTTGAAGCCGTGGGCGAAGGCCAGGGTCTTGCCCTCGGTCATGTAGGGGGCGATCTGCTTGTTGTAGATATCGGCGCACAGCTCGTCGGGCACCAGCATCATCACGATGTCGCCGGCCTTGGCGGCCTCCTCGACCTCCATCACCTTGAAGTTGGGGCAGGTGGCGGCGAACTCCTCCGCCTTGGCCCAGTGGGAGGAGCCCTTCCGCAGGCCCACCACCACGTTGACGCCGCTCTCGGCCAGGTTCTCGGAATGGGCGTGGCCCTGAGAGCCGAAGCCGATCACGGCCACGGTCTTGCCGTCCAGCAGGCCCAGGTTGCAGTCGGTGTCGTAATACTTTTTGATTGCCATGTTCGTGTTCTCCTTTTCTGTTTGTTGACGATGTGGGTGGGAATGGTTTTGCCGATGGGCCCTGAACAGAACGGTCGAAGTGAAAGAAAAAAGCCTTTGCCTCTTGCAATCAAGAGGCAAAGGCTTTTGAAACACCTTCGCGGTACCACTCTTGTTAACGGTGGAAGATCCTTCCGCCGCCATCTCAGCAGGCCCCAACAGGCCCTGCACGGTAACGGGTGCGCCCGGCACTGCCTATCAGAGAGTTCTCTTTCAGCAGGCTACTCCAGGATGATTTCGCCAGATCCGACGCTTGTTGCCTTGCACCAACCGGCAATTCTCTGAAAGCGGAGCGAAGCGGGCTACTTGTTCCCTTCATCATATTTTTGGTATGCAAAAACGGTAACACATCGTTCCGCCCCCTGTCAAGAGAAAACTCCGCCCAAC
>DWXY01000019.1 GCA_019118935.1 Candidatus Oscillibacter pullicola | reverse complement strand
TATCGGCGGTTTTTCTAATATCTGCACAAAAATATAGTGGTTTTAACCAAAAATCGGCCCTGACATTTTCTATATTTTACCCCATCCTCCTATACAGAGTCAATATGAGTTTGAATTTTCACAAGAATAACTTCCACAGATATGAACATACACAGACGCAGGAGGAGCGGCTGTCCGGCGACAGGGAAATAATGGAAAGAAATGCCTCCGGTTTTCCCTAAATTTGCCAGAAATTCCATGAGCGGCAAGGCTTGCGGCGGAAGGGACGGCATCGTTCCGCAATTGACAAGCCCCGGCAAATTCGGTATTCTATACGGGACGGCATGCGCTTCCGGCCGGCTTCGGCCCGGCGGGGAAAGCGTTTGCGCGGAAGGCGCCGCCCCTCGGCGGCGGGAAAGGCAGAGTCAAGAGTCAGATGAAGAACGTCACGCTGAAGGACGTGGCCCGAGCGGCGGGCGTCTCTTATTCCACAGTCTCGCGCTCCCTGTCGGGCAGCCCCCAGATCGGGCGGGAGACCCGGGAGCGGATCCTGCGCCTGTGCGACGAGATGGGCTACACCAAAAACTACGTGGCCCGCTCCATGGTCATGCGGAGGACGGAGCTGATCGGCCTGGTGGTGCCCTCTATCGACAATCAGTTCATGGCAGAACTGGCGTACCACGCGGAGATGAGCGCCCGGGCGCGGGGCTATAATCTCATGCTGTGCAACTCCGGGCCGGATCTGCGGCAGGAGAAGGCGGTGGTAAAGCTGCTGGTGGGCCGCCAGGTGGACGGGATGCTGATCGTCCCCCAGGAGCACCAGAGCTGTGAGGAACTCCGGGTCTACACGGAGCAGGTGCCCACGGTCTTTCTCAGTGAGGATCTGCGGGACGAGCCCCTCAGCTGCGTGACCACGGACAACACCGGGGCCACCTATCTGGCCATGGAATACCTGCGGAGCTTGGGGCACCGGGAGATCCTGTACTTCGGCCGCAGGCACACCGTCACCCACCAGCTGCGGGCAGAGGGCTACCTGCGGGCCTGCCGGGATATGGGGCTGACACCGCGGATCGTGGACAGCAGCTTTCCCCGCTCCTCAGTGGCCGGCGGCTATGAGCTGGCCCGGGAGCTGTTCACCAAGCCCCTGGACTATACGGCCATCCTGGCCTCCACGGACTCCAACGCCCTGGGGATCCTGCGGGCGGCGGACGAGCTGGGGATCGGGGTGCCGGAGCAGCTGAGTCTGATGGGCTTTGACAACATCGCCTCCGCCGCCATGCCGCGGATCGACCTGACCACGGTGGAGCAGTCCAAGCGGGAGATGGCCCTTCAGGCGGTGGAGATCCTGCTGGACAAGATCGAGCGGGGCACCCAGGGCTATGTCCATCAGATCCTGATGCCCAGTCTGGTGAAACGCAGCTCCTGCCGGGCGCTGATATGAGAAACATCTGCCGTTCTGCGGTGCGGCGCGCTGCTTGACGGATAAGGAGAGACGATCAGTTATGAAAGAGTATCTCTACGACCCCCACACCCACACGGCGGAGACCAGCAAATGCGGCCATCTGCCGGCGGCGGAGGTGGTGGACCGCTATGCCAGGCACGGATTTTCCGGCCTGGTGGTGACAGATCACCTCCACCCGGAGTACCTGTCCCGGATCGACACGGACCACAACTGGGACCATGTGATCGACCACTATCTCGCCGGCTACCGGGCCTCCAAGGCCCGGGGAGACGAACTGGGCCTGGACGTGATCCTGGGGGCGGAACTGCGATTCCCGGAAAACGACAACGACTATCTGGTCTACGGCATCGACGAGGCGTGGCTGCGGGCGAACCCATATCTGTGCTGCATGAGCGCCCGGGAGTTCTATCAGAGATTCCACGACCAGGTGCTGATCATCCACGCCCACCCCTACCGGGACGGCAATACCACGGTGTTTGAAGACGCAGTCCACGGCACGGAGATCCTCAACACCCATCCACGCCATGAAAACCACAACGACTGGGCCCTGGAGCTGGCGAAGCGCCACCCGGAGTATCTGCGCCTGGCAGGGTCCGACACCCACGAGGACGGTGACGAGTGCCGGGCGGGCGTTCTCCTGCCGGAGCGGGTGCGGGATTCCGTTGCGTACCGGCGCATGATCGAAGAGCGGCGTTTCCGCCTCTGGTCGCCTGTCTTTCCGGAGCTGGTGGCGGCGGACGAGGCCCTGCGCCGGGCAGAACCTGCGGAATAACAGCTTGTCCGCACCGCGGAGCCGAACAGAGGAGCGCTGCCTTCGGCGGCGCTTTCTTGCTTGACAGCGGGGAGCGGAGCCGGATATAATGGAAAAAACAGGAGGTGATGGGATGCGGAAGAGCATTGTGGTGCTGATCGTTGCGGTGCTGGCAGTGGCGGCCGGAGCGGTGGTGCTGTCCCTGTCGGCTCCCGTGTTGGACGAGGAGGTGGAGTACCAGCTCACCTCGCTCTATTACCGGGGACAGGAGATCTCGTCCCAGGTGGACGAGGACGAGGTGCTGGATCTGCTGGAGGGCGCCTCCCGCGGTCTGATTTCCCGGGGCGGGCTCCCGGCGCACTCCTTCCGGGATATGGTGGAGGTGAACGTCGCTGGCGGAGAGGAGACCCTGCACGTGGTACTCTCCATGGAGGACGGGCTCTTCGCGGCCTATCAGGATCCGGACTGGAGCTATACCATTCGGGAGGGCGAGGCGCTGGCCGCCGCGGTGGAGGCGCTGCTGCCCGCATGAGAGGACTGTAAGAAAACCTGAAAGCCCCCCGCGGCCACTGGCCGCAGGGGGCTTTTTCCTGCTTCGGGTTCAAGCCTTGGCAGGCTGCATCTGTGACATCTGCCGCAGTACATACAGTTGAATGGGGACGGCCGCCGCCAGGGTGAGAAGGTCGGAGACGGACTGGGCCATCTGGACGCCCAGCAGCCCCAACGGGGACAGGGAGAGGAGCCACACCAGGGGAATGAAGAAAATGCCCTGCCGGGCCATGGCGACAAAGGTGGCGGGAACGGTCCGCCCAATGGTCTGGAGCATCATGTTGCTCATGGTGATCCACGCCTGGAAGAAGAAAGTCACGCACTGGAACCGCAGGGCCACCGTGCCGATGGCGATGACCTCCGGGTCGTCCCGGAACAGGGCGATGAGCTGCGGGGCAAAGGCGAACCCCAGCGCCCCGATCACCAGCAGGAAGACGGCGGCCACCTTCACGCAGAACCAGAAGCCCTCCTTCACCCGGTGATACAGCCGGGCGCCGTAGTTGAAGCCGCACACCGGCTGGAAGCCCTGGCCGAAGCCGATCATGGCGGAGGCGCCGAAGGTGGTGATCCGCTGGACCACGCCCATGGCGGCGATGGCCGCGTCTCCGTAGGGCATGGCGGCGTGGTTGAGGCAGATGGTGGCCACGCTGGCCAGGCTCTGCCGTGCCAGGGAAGGCAGACCGCCCTGGATGATGAGCTTGAAGTAGGACCATTTCAGCTGGATGCGGGAGATGTGGATGTGGAGGGTGGCGCCCCGGGTGCAGCCCGCCAGCAGCAGGCAGAACCCGGCGAACTGGCTGATGATGGTGGCCCAGGCGGCGCCCGCCACCCCCAGGTCAAAGACGAAGATCAGCAGGGGGTCCAGCCCGATGTTCAGCACGGCGCCGCTGGCGATGCCGATGGTGCCGTAGATGGCGTTGCCCTGGAAGCGCAGCTGGTTGTTCAGCACCAGGGAGGCGGTCATCCACGGCGCGCCGATGAGGATCACGCGCAGGTAGTCCTTGGCATAGGGCAGGATGGTGGGAGAGGAGCCCAGGAACGCAGCCAGGGGCGTCAGGAAGATCTCGCCG
>DWXY01000149.1 GCA_019118935.1 Candidatus Oscillibacter pullicola | reverse complement strand
AAGGGCGGCGCGGACTTTGATCCGGCGGGGAAGTCGGACGCGGAGATCATGCGGTTCTGCCAGGCGTACATGCAGGCGCTGTACCGCTACATCGGGCCGGACGTGGACGTGCCCGCCGGGGACATGGGCGTAGGCGGCCGGGAGATCGGGTATCTCTTCGGCGAGTACCGGCGTCTGAAGGGGGCCTGGGAAAACGGCGTGCTGACGGGCAAGGGCTTCTCTTACGGCGGCAGCCTGATCCGGCCGGAGGCCACGGGTTACGGCGCGGTGTACTACCTCCAGAACGTTCTGGAGCACGAGGGAGAGCGGATCGCGGGCAAGACCATCGCGTGCGCGGGCTTCGGCAACGTCACCTGGGGCATCTGCAAGAAGGCCACGCAGCTGGGGGCGAAGGTCATCACCCTGTCTGGCCCGGACGGATATATTTACGATCCCGACGGCGTGGCCACGGAGGAGAAGATCGCGTACCTGGTGGAGATGCGCTCCAGCGGCCGCAACCGGGTGCAGGACTATGCGGAGAAGTTCGGCGTGGAGTTCTTCCCCGGTGAGAAGCCCTGGGGTGTGAAGGCGGACGTGATCATGCCGTCGGCCATGCAGAACGACGTGCACATGGAGCAGGCGAAGCAGATCGCGGCCAACGGCGTGAAGTACTACATCGAGGTGGCGAACATGCCCACCACCAACGACGCGCTGCGGTTCCTGATGGAGCAGCCCGGAATGATCGTGGCGCCCAGCAAGGCGGTGAACGCCGGAGGCGTGGCCACCAGCGCACTGGAGATGGCCCAGAACAGCGAGCGGCTGGTGTGGTCGGCGGAAGAGGTGGACGCGCAGCTGCACCGGATCATGAACACGATCTATCAGATGAGTGTGGACGCGGCGGAGGAATACGGCCTGGGCTACAACCTGGTGGCAGGCGCCAACATCGCCGGCTTCAAGCGGGTGGCCGAGGCCATGATGGAGCAGGGCGTCTTCTGACACAGACGCATAAGCACATATCGGAAACAGAGCACACAAGCGCGGGATCCGCCGGGAAGTGCGGATCCCGCGTGTTTTCAATCATCCGGATCAATGAGGGGAGAATTTATGGAGCAGAATCTGGACCGGGCGGAGGCGATCATCGACGCCTACGGCTGCGATCAGTCGAACCTGATCGCGATCATGCAGGAGATCCAAGGGGAGTACAAGTACCTGAGCGAGGGGGCGCTGACCCTGATCGCGGAAAAGTTGGGCATCAGCACGGCAAAGGTGTACAGCGTGGCCACTTTCTATGAGAATTTCTCGCTGGAGGCCAAGGGCCGGCACATCATCAAGGTGTGCACCGGCACGGCCTGCCATGTGCGCAAATCCGGACCCATTTACGACGCCCTGCGGGACGCTTTGGGGCTGACCGGAAAGCGGAAGACCTCTGCGGACGGCTTGTTCACCCTGGAGACCGTGGCCTGCCTGGGCGCCTGTGGACTGGCGCCGGTCATGACCATTGACGGAGAGGTCCACGCCAAGATGACGCCGGAGCATGCGCTGGCGCTGGTGGAGGATATCCGCAGAAAGGAGGCGGCCACCGCATGAGACAGGTAAAGATGACGCGGGACAGCTTCCATGTGTTCCAGGCCAACGCCCGCAACGCCCTGAAGCAGAGCGAACAGGTGCCCTCCATCCTGATCTGCGCCGGGACCGGCTGCATCGCCGGCGGCGCCATGAAGATCTATGACAATTTGAAGACGGAGTGTGAAAAACGGGGCCTGCCGGTCTACGTGGGGCTCAAGCACGACACAGACGCGGAGAAGAGCCTCCATGTGAAGATGAGCGGCTGCCACGGCTTCTGCGAGATGGGCCCGCTGGTCCACATCGAGCCTATGGGCGTCATGTACATCCATGTGAAGCCGGAGGACTGCCATGAGATTCTGGAAAAGACCGTGCTGGGCGGCCAGATCATCGACCGGCTGGTGTACCACCTGGACGGCGTGGCCTATCCCCGGCAGGAGGACATCCCCTTCTACAAGAAGCAGCACCGGGTGGTGCTGGAGAACTGCGGCAGCAGCGATGCCGAGGACATCGAGGAGTACATCGCCAAGGGCGGTTACGCCGGTTTTGAAAAGGCTCTCTTTGAGATGACGGACGAGGAGATCTGCCGGTCCATCATCGACTCCGGTCTCCGTGGCCGCGGCGGCGGAGGCTTCCCTGCAGGCCAGAAGTGGGACGGCGCCCGGAAGCAGCCCTCTCAAAAGAAGTACATCGTCTGCAACGGCGACGAGGGCGACCCCGGCGCGTTCATGGACCGCTCCATTATGGAGGGCAATCCCCACAGCGTGCTGGAGGGCATGATGATCGCCGGCCGCGCCGTGGGCAGCGACGAGGGCTATATCTATGTCCGGGCGGAGTATCCGCTGGCCGTGAGCCGATTGAAAGCGGCCATCGCCAAGGCGGAGGCGTACGGCCTTCTGGGTGATCACATCATGGGCACGGACTTCTCCTTCCGCATCCATGTGAACATGGGCGCCGGCGCCTTCGTCTGCGGCGAGGGCAGCGCCCTGACGGCCTCCATCGAGGGCAACCGGGGCATGCCCCGGGTCAAGCCGCCCCGGACCATCGAGCACGGCCTCTGGGCCGAGCCCACGGTGCTGAACAATGTGGAGACCTTTGCCAACGTGCCTCTCATCATCCGCAAGGGCGTGGACTGGTACCGCTCTATCGGTACCAAGACCAGCCCGGGCACCAAGGCCTTCGCACTGACGGGCAACGTGGTGAACACCGGCCTCATCGAGGTGCCCATGGGCACCACCATTCGGGAGGTGATGTTTGACATCGGCGGCGGCATCCGGGACGGCAAGAAATTCAAGGCCGTCCAGATCGGCGGCCCCTCCGGCGGCGCCACCACCGCCAGCCGCGAGCACCTGGACCTGCCCCTGGACTTCGACTCTCTCAAGAGCATCGGCGCCATGATTGGCTCCGGCGGCCTGGTGGTCATGGATGAGGACACCTGCATGGTGGAGACGGCCCGGTTCTTCATGGAGTTCACTCAGAAGGAGTCCTGCGGCAAGTGCGTCCCCTGCCGGGAGGGCACCAAGCGGATGCTGGAGATCCTGGACCGGATCATCGACAACAAGGGCACGCTGGAGGACCTGGACCTGCTGGAGGAGCTGGCGGACACCATCAGCAAGACGGCCCTGTGCGGCCTGGGGCAGAGCGCCTGCAAGCCCGTCCAGAGCACGCTGAAGTATTTCCGGGACGAATATCTGGCTCACGTGGTGGACCATCACTGTCCCATCTGCAACAAGGAAAAACCCCACCCCACCATCGACCCGGAAAAGTGCAAGGGCTGCGGCAAGTGCCGGAAGAGCTGCCCCATGGAGGCCATCACCGGCGCGGCCAAGCAGGTCCACGTCATCGATCCGGAGAAGTGCATCAACTGCGGCGCCTGTGTGACCAACTGTCCCTTCGGCGCCATCGCGGCCAGCAAGTGAGGAGGGGAGTACCATGGCAAAGGGAATTATGTATATCGACGGCCAGCGGGTGCCCTTCGACGGGGAGAAAAACGTCCTGGCTGTGATCCGGAAGGCCGGCATCGACATGCCCACCTTCTGCTACTATTCGGAACTGTCTGTTTACGGCGCCTGCCGGATGTGCGTGGTGGAGGACGAGCGGGGCAAGATCGACGCCTCCTGCTCCATGGAGCCCCGGGACGGCATGGTGATCCGCACCAATACCGCCCGGCTGCTGAAGCACCGGCGGATGATCCTGGAGCTGATGCTGTCCTCCCACTGCCGGGACTGCACCACCTGCGAAAAGAGCGGCAGCTGCCGGCTCCAGGAGCTGGCCCTGCGCTTCGGCGTGCGGCACGTCCGCTTCCAGGACACCCGGCCCCACTATGAGATCGACACCTCCTCTCCGGCCATCGTCCGGGACCCCAACAAATGCATCCTCTGTGGCGACTGCATCCGGGTGTGCGAGGAGATGCAGGGCATGGGAATCCTGAACTTCGCCCACCGGGGCAGCGACCTGGTGGTGTGCCCGGCCTTTGACCGCAAGCTCAGCGAGACCAACTGCATCAGCTGCGGCCAGTGCGCCGCCGCCTGCCCCACCGGCGCCATCACCATCTTCAACGAGATCGGCCGGGGCTGGCGGGCCCTCCACGACCCGAAGAAGCGGGTGGTGTTTCAGATCGCCCCGGCGGTCCGGGTGGCAGTGGGCGAGGCCTTCGGCCTGGAGCCCGGCGTCAACGCCATCAACAAGCTGGTGTCCGCCCTGAAGATGATGGGCGCCGACGAGGTGTACGACACCACCTTCGGCGCGGACCTGACCGTCATGGAGGAGGCGGACGAGTTCCTGGAGCGGCTGAAAAAAGGCGGCCCCTTCCCCATGTTCACCAGCTGCTGCCCGGCGTGGGTGAAGTATGTGGAGGAGGAGCGGCCCCACTTCCTGAAGAATATCTCCACCTGCAAATCTCCCATGGAGATGTTCGCGGCGGTGCTGAAGGACCAGTACGCCAGGAAGGACGAAGAGGACGGCCGCACCACCTACCACATCGCCATCATGCCCTGCACCGCCAAGAAGATGGAGGCCGGGCGGCCGGAGTTCCAGCATGACGGAAAACCGGACGTGGATCTGGTGCTGACTACCCAGGAGATCATCAACATGATCAAGGAGTCCGGCATCCGCTTCACGGAGCTGGAGGGGGAGTCCCCGGACCTGCCCTTCGGCATGGGCACCGGCGCGGCCACCATCTTCGGCACCACCGGCGGCGTGGCGGAGGCCGTGGCCCGGCGGGTGGTGGAGGACAAGTCCAAGAACACCCTGCAGGCCATCCAGTTCTCCGGCATCCGGGGCAGCGAGACCATCCGGGCGGTGACGCTGCCGGTGGGGGACCGGGCGCTGCGGATCGCGGTGGTCCACGGCCTGGTGAACGCCCAGAAGCTGCTGGACGATATCGAGAGCGGCCAGGAGTACTTCGACCTGGTGGAGGTCATGACCTGCAAGACCGGCTGCGTGGGCGGCGCCGGCCAGCCCTACGGGCTGATCCCGGTGAAGCAGCAGCGAGCGGAGGGCCTCTACGAGGCGGACCGCACCGCCCTCATCAAGCGGTCTGAGCGGAATCCCATCGTCACAAAGCTCCTGGAGGGAGCGCTGAAGGACCGTACCCATCAGCTGCTCCATGTGGAGTACAAGCGCCCGGACAAGGCGTAAAGACATCTTTCATACCGGGGAAGCCCCTCCCAGGCGGGAGGGGCTTCCCCGGTACGGCGCCTTCTCCCGGCAGAAGCCGAAAAATTTTCCTTGCGTTTGGAGCGGGAATTGGGTATCGTAGAGAAAGAGCGCGAAGGGAGGATGCAGCATGATCCTGATGGCCTGTGTGGACGGCCGGAACGGCATGGCCTTCAACCGCCGCCGGCAGAGCCGGGACCGGGCGGTGCGGGCGGACCTGCTGGCAGAGGCCGGGGAGGCCCGCCTCTGGGTGAGCGGGGCCACGGCCCGTCAGTTCCCGGCGGAGGAGCAGAGCCGCCTTTGTGTGGACGAGTCGTTTTTGGAAAAGGCGGGGCCGGGGGAGCCCTGCTTTGTGGAGGACCGCTCTGTGGCGCCCTTTGCCGGGCGTGTGGAGCGGGTGGTGCTGTACCGCTGGGACCGGGCCTATCCGGCGGACCTTTACTGGGACCTGCCCCTGGAGGGCTGGACCCTGGCCCGGCGGGAGGAGTTCCCCGGCTTCTCCCACGAGATCATTGCAAAGGAAGTCTATATCCCATGAATCGAACCCGCATTTCCCTGACGGCGGCGCTGCTGTCCCTGTGCCTGTTTCTCTCCGGCTGCATGACGCCCCCGGCGGAGGGCACCGTCACCTCCTTTTCCCTGGAGGATATCCCCGCCTGGTCCGGGGACCCCTACGTGGTCATTGACGACAACCAGCCGGATTTTCCGGAGGAGGACATGACCTCTGTGTCCTTTGAGACGTACAGTGAGCTGGACACTCTGGGCCGCTGCGGCGTAGCCTACGCCAACGTGGGACAGGATCTGATGCCCACAGAGGACCGGGAGAGCATCAGCTCCGTCACCCCCTCCGGCTGGATCAACCGGGAGTACGACGGGGAGTACCTGTACAACCGCTGCCACCTGATCGGCTTCCAGCTCACCGGAGAGAACGCCAACGAGGAAAATCTCATCACCGGCACCCGCTACATGAACGTGGATGGGATGCTGCCCTTTGAAAATCTGGTGGCGGACTATGTAAAAGAGACGGACAACCACGTCCTCTACCGGGTGACCCCGGTGTTCGAGGGCCAGAACCTGGTGGCCAGCGGCGTCCAGATGGAGGCCTGGTCCATGGAGGACGAGGGGGAAGGCGTCTGCTTCAACGTCTATGTGTACAACGTCCAGCCCGGCATCACCATCGACTACGCCACCGGCGAGAGCTGGCAGGAGGGAGCGGAGCCGCAGAGCGGCGAGACCACGTACATCCTCAACACCAACAGCCACAAATTCCACTACCCGGACTGTTCCGGCGTGTCCAGCATGAGCGCCGCCAACCGGCAGGAGTATACCGGCAGCCGGGAGGACCTGATCGCCCAGGGCTATACGCCCTGCGGCCAGTGCAATCCATAAGCCGAAGCCGCCCGGGGGCGAATCCCCGGGCGGCTTTTTCAAATGCTCAACAGCAGCAGTTCACCGGCCGGACACAGTCGGCGGTGATCTGGGGCGGACAGCTCCGGGTCATGGCGCCGCTGAACTCGATGCAGACCTGCTGGCCCACCCGGAAGCAGCAGGCGTTGTCCGTATGGACCAGGACCTGCTGGCAGTTCTCGTGGTCGCAGACGCACAGCTCGCAGGGGCAGACCCGCAGGACGGTGGCGCACATGGTGGCTGCGCAGGAATTGCTTTCCATTACAATTGCCTCCTCGACTCGTGATACACTTCATTCTATGCCCGGCTGCGGAAAGGGTGCCGGAGTGGGGAGTCGCCGGGGTTGTGCTTTCCTGCCGGACGTGGTAGAATAGCCGCAGAGCGGCGATTCCGCATTTCACCCGGGCCGGGTTCCCCCGCACCTGCGGGCAGCCTGCAAAGCAAGCGGACCCGGACCGCGACCCCAGCCTGAAAGGGAGCTGTGTCATGTACGACGAACTGACGGAAGTGGACATCAAAAAGATGCAGGAGGAGATCAACTACCGGACCCGGGTCCTGCGCCCCCAGCTGATCGAGGAGGTGCAGACGGCCCGGGCCTTCGGCGACCTCAGCGAGAACTACGAGTACAAGTGCGCCAAGCAGGCCAAGAACCGCAACGACAGCCGCATCCGCTACCTGGAGCGGATGATCCGCACCGCCAAGGTCATCGAGGTGAAGGACCAGGGAGACCGGGTGGGCCTGTTTGACAAGGTGACCATTTTCAACGAGATGGCGAAGCAGGAGATGACGCTCCAGCTCGTCACCACCCTGCGGCAGGATGCGCTGAAGGGACTCATCAGCAAGGAGTCCCCTGTGGGAAAGGCCCTGCTGGGCCGCCGGGTGGGGGACCGGGTCCAGGTGGAGGTGAGCCCGGAGCTGAAATACTGGGTGGAGATCCGGGCCATCGAGAAGGGCCGGGACGACGAGAGCCTGGAGATCAGCAGCTACTGAGCGGACATAAAAAAGAAGGAGAGAGCATCATGTTATTTCTGTGGTACCCCAAGTGCACCACCTGCCAGAAGGCCAAGGCCTTTCTGGATGAGCGGGGCGTCTCTTACGAGGCCCGGGACATCAAGCTGGAAAATCCCACGGCGGCGGAGCTGCGCGCCTGGTGGGAGAAGAGCGGTCTGCCCCTGAAGAAGTTTTTCAACACCAGCGGCCTCCAGTACAAGGCCCTGGGGCTGAAGGACAAGCTGCCGGGGATGAGCGAGGACGAGCAGCTGGCCCTGCTGGCCACCGACGGGATGCTGGTGAAGCGGCCCATCCTGGTGGGAGAGGACTTCGTCCTCACCGGCTTCCGCCAGGCGGAGTGGGAGACGGCACTGGGATGATCCAGCGGTACGACTTCGCCCCGCTGGACGGCATCACCAAGGTGGTGTTCCGGCAGGTGTACCACCGGATGTTCGGCGGCGCGGACCGGTATTTCATCCCCTTTTTCTCCCCCACGGACCAGCACATCCTGACCAAGCGGGACCAGCGGGAGCTGGACCCGGCGGCCAACGCAGGGCTTCCCGTGGTGCCCCAGGTGATGACCCGCCGGGCACCGGACTTTCTGTGGGCGGCGGAGATCGTGGCGGACATGGGCTACACCGAGGTGAACCTGAACCTGGGCTGCCCCTCCGGCACCGTCACCGCCAAGGGCAAGGGCTCCGGCTTCCTGGCAAGGCCGGAGGAGCTGGAGCGATTTTTTGACGAGGTATTCGCCACCGTGAAGCTGCCGGTGTCCGTCAAGACCCGGCTGGGGGTGAAGGAGCCGGAGGAATTCGAGCGGCTGCTGGACATATACAACCGCTATCCCATCACCCGCCTCACCATCCATCCCCGGGTGCAGAAGCAGTTCTACAAGGGGACGGTCTACCGGAACTGGTTCGCCTGGGCGGCGGAGCGCAGCCGGAATCCCCTGTGCTACAACGGGGACCTGGTGACGGTGGAGGACTGCGGGGCCTTTGCGGCGGACTTTCCCGCCATCAGCGCCGTGATGATCGGCCGGGGAGCCGTGGCGGACCCGGCCCTGCTGCGAAAGCTCCACGGCGGCAGCGCCGCCACCCGGGAGGAGATCCAGACCTTCACCCGGACGCTGTACCAGTCCTACCAGGACTTCTACGGCCAGGTGGGCCCGGCGGCCCAGCGGATGAAGGAGGTCTGGTTCTTCCTGATCCATCTGTTCGAGGGCGGCGAGCGCCACGACAAGAAGATGCGCCGTCTCCGCACATCGGCGGAGTACGAGGCGGTGGAGGCCGCCATTTTCCAGGAGCTGCCCCTGCGGGACCACGCGGCGGGGCCCTTCGGGTGAGGACGGCGTCCCCCAAAAGCGGAAAAGAGGCTGGGGAATGTTCCCCAGCCTCTCAGACTATCGATAACCCCGGAAAACCAAGAAACCGGGAAGGAAGATAGCTACGAAAGAAACCCAGGAGGGGTGTCTTTCGTTTTCAATCAGACGTTTTCCAGAACTTTTTAAAGTTCTGGAAAACGCAGGCAGCTTGGCGAAAAGACTTTTTCGCCAAGCTGAGAGGCTGAGGAATGTTCCCCAGCCTCTTTTGTGCGGATTTCAGAAGGAGATCAGATTCAGCCCCACATCGTCGCTGAACACCCGGTCCGTCTCCCCGGGCAGGCAGGTGACCACCAGCTCGCAGGTGGCGCTGATGACGGCCTCATTCAGGTGCCCGCCGAAGGCGTGACCCTCCTGGTCACCGGCGCACATGTGGAGATGGCAGTAAAAGTCCCCGTCCTTGGTGTTGATGGTGCCCACCAGGGAGACGATTTCATAGACTCCCTGGAAGCGGTTGGAGTGATAGACCTTGGAAGAGGTGTCAAAGACGCCGATGGTGAAATCCTTCACGGCGCCCAGGGCGGTGACGGAGGCCAGTTTGACCTGTTCCTTCTCCGCGAAGATCTTCAGCTGGGCCAGGATCTCCTCGTCCCGGTCCATGCGGACGATGTAGGTGTCTCCGAATTTACGGTATTCCATGGCGGTTCCTCCTGTTTTGATGTCAGATATTCTAACGATATCACATCCTGGGGCCGGCCGCAAGCCCTTGCGGCAGTGTGCAACGCTTTGTTGCGTGACAAAGAGCCGGAACTGTGGTACGCTGGACCTGGGAGGCGAGGCCATGAACGCGGTGGGAAAGAATCTGAAGCAGCTGCGCCAGCGGGAAAAGCTGACCCAGGACGCCCTGGCGGAGCGGCTCCATGTGACCCGGCAGGCGGTGTCCTCCTGGGAGACGGGCAAGACGCAGCCGGATATCGAAACACTGACTGCCCTGGCAGAGGCGTTGCATGCCGACATCCGGGAGCTGATCTACGGTCCGGAGCAGATGGCCCGGCCCTACGCCCAGTTTCAGCAGAGGTACATTATCTGCACGGCCGTCTGTGCCCTGATACTGCTAATATGGGTGGTACTGGAGCTGACCTTGGTGCCGTATTTGACACGGCTGCGGATCGAGCGATTTGTAGTCTATCCCGGTCTGATCTATATCTTGGTTATTCCGCCCCTGGCCTGCGCCGCGGCAGGCGTTCTGATACCATCGGCTACCTCCCTGTGGGGTGACATCCGCCTGCGCTCCCCAAAACTACGGCGCTGTCTGCTGGTGTCGGACCTGCTGGCGCTGATTCCACACCTGTTGTTTGTCACAGCGTACATGAATCTATGGCCGGATTTTATGAGCAACTGCCGTCCCCTCCGGCTCTGGCTGGCTACGGTTGCCACCGTAGGCAATGATTTGCTGCGATACGGCCCGATGTTCCTCTCCGGCTGTCTCCTGTTCCTTGGCCTGAACAAATGAAGATTGCCCGGACCGCATTGCGGTCCGGGCATTTCATTTACTGCGGCAGCGTCAGGTCTCCCGGCTTGATCCAGCCGATCCGCCGGAAGAACAGCCCGAAGAGCCAGGTGAGGACGGCGGGGAGGACGAAGGAGATCAAGATCAGCCCCGCCCAGTCAAAGGCGGTGGGAGCAATGGCGGCGGCCCCATTGGCCAGGGCTGTCTCACTGGGGGCCACCCAGCCGGTCCAGACGCCCAGCTGGCCGCACAGTCCGCAGGTGCCCATGCCGGAGTTGATGGGGTCCCCGTTCATCTCCAGGTGGAAGAAGCAGGTGGCCAGGGGCCCGGTGACGGCGGAGGTGAGGATGGCCGGCAGCCAGATCCGGGGATTCTTCACGATGTTGGGCATCTGCAGCATGGAGGTGCCGATGCCCTGGCTCACCAGCCCGCCCCAGCGGTTTTCCCGGAAGGAGAGGACGGCGAAGCCCACCATGTTGGCACAGCAGCCCGCCACGGCTGCGCCCCCCGCCAGCCCCGTCAGCCCCAGCACGGAGCAGATGGCGGCGGAGGAGATGGGCAGCGTCAGGGCGATGCCCACCAGCACGGACACCAGCATCCCCATCCAGAAGGGCTGCAGCTCCGTGGTCCGCATGATCAGCTGGCCGAAGGCGCTGGCCGCCCCGCCGATGGGGGGCGCGATGACCCAGGCCGCTCCCACGCCCACGAGGATGGTGACGATGGGCGTCACCAGGATGTCCACCTTCGTCTCCTTGCTGACGGCCTTGCCCACCTCAGCGGCGATGATGGCCACGAACAGCACTGCCAGCGGTCCGCCCGCCCCGCCCAGGGCGTTGCAGGCATAGCCTACCGTCACCAGGGAGAACAGCACCATGGGCGGCGCCTGAAGGGCGTAGCCGATGGCCACCGCCATGGCAGACCCGCTCATGAACGACGCCAGTCCGCCGATGGTATACCCCACGCCGTTGATGGTGATGACCTGGGCGGTGAGGAAGCCGATGTGGAACTGGGTGCCGATGGTGTTGAGGATCGTGCCGATCAGCAGGGAACAGAAGAGTCCCTGGGCCATGGCGCCCAAGGCGTCGATGCCGTACCGCTTGGCGGAGATCACGATGTTTTTGCGCTTCAGAAAGCCTTTGACCTGTTCCATGGGAGACACCTGCTTTATGTAGAATCAAAAATACGGTTTACAGGTGTCTTGACACCTGTAAACCGTATCATACACAAAATCCCGGTCCCTGTCAACTGCTTTTTTCCATGTTCAACCCTCCAGCAGGACGCCCAGCCGCCGCAGCTCCCGGCACACCCGGCCGAATGCCGCCTCATCCGGACAGGAGAGGGTGTGGAGATGGATCCCCTCCGTCAGTTCCGACAGCGGACGGGCGTCGGACTGCTCGCAGCGGGCGAGGAACTGCCCCACGTCATAGCGGCTGGAGAGCTGCAGAGGGCCGGTCAGCTGCCCGTAAATGGGGTGGTCCACAATGACATCCAGTACCGTGCAGCCCTGGTCCACCATGGCGTTCAGCTCGTCTCCCATCCCGGCGGCATCGTGCTGCACGGCCACCTGCCGCACCAGACCTCCCGTCTCCCGCAGGATCACGTAGCCCCGGGGCGTGGCGGAGATGTCCGCTCCGGCCGCCCGCAGCAGGGCGATATCCCCCACGATGATCTGCCGGCTGACGGAGAATTGAGCCGCCAGGGCCGTTGCGCTGACAGGCTGCTTTGCCCGCTGCAGAAGCTCCCGAATGGCCTGCCGCCGTTCTTCCGCGCGCATGGGATCCCTCCTTTCTGTCATGACAGCAGTATACCACATGCCCGGCGGATTGCAAAGAAAAAAGGAGAGCACATGCTCTCCTTTTTCTGCGGCTTCAGCCGCCCAGATAGGCCTTTTTGATCTCCGGGGAGGCCAGCAGCTCCGCTCCGGTGCCGGAGGTGACGATTTTTCCGGTCTCCAGCACATAGCCCCGGTCGGCGATGCTCAGGGCCGCCTGGGCATTCTGCTCCACCAGCAGAATGGTGGTGCCCGCCTTGTGGAGGGTCTGGATGATCTCGAAGATCTGCTCCACCAGGATGGGCGCCAGGCCCATGGAGGGCTCATCCAGCATCAGCAGCTTGGGACGGCTCATCAGCGCCCGGCCCATGGCCAGCATCTGCTGTTCGCCACCGGAGAGGGTGCCGGCGATCTGCCGCCGCCGCTCCATCAGACGGGGGAAATAGGCGTAGACCTTTTCCAGATCCGCGTCGATGCCGCCGCCGGACCGGGTATAGGCGCCCATCTCCAGATTCTCCTCCACGGTCATCTGCAGGAAGACCCGCCGCCCCTCCGGCACCTGGGCCAGGCCCTTGGCCACGACCTTGTGGGCCGGAACGCCCATCAGGTTCTCCCCCAGAAATTCGATGGAGCCGGTGCGGGAGTGGAGCAGGCCGGAGACGGTCTGCAGAGTGGTGGATTTGCCGGCGCCGTTGGCGCCGATCAACGTGACGATCTCCCCGGGATTCACCTGGAAAGAGACGCCCTTGATGGCGTGGATGGCGCCGTAGTAGACATTGATGTCGCTGACTTTCAGGATCGGTTCCATGGTCACGCCTCCTTCTGTTTGCCGAGATACGCCTCGATGACGGCGGGGTTGGACTGGATCTCCTCGGCGGTGCCCTTGGCGATGACCTGCCCGAAGTTCAGGACGCAGATGCCCTCGCAGATGCTCATGACCAGCTTCATGTCGTGCTCGATCAGCATGACGGCGATCTGGAACGTGTCCCGGATCTTGACGATATTCTCCATCAGCTCCGCCGTCTCAGAGGGATTCATGCCCGCGGCGGGCTCATCCAGCAGCAGGAGGGAGGGATTGGTGGCCAGGGCCCGGACGATCTCCAGCCGGCGCTGGGCGCCGTAGGGAAGGGAACCGGCCTGGTGGTCCGCCAGGTCCGCCATCCCGAAGAGGGAGAGCAGCTCCAGCGCCCGCTCATGGGCGGCCTTTTCCCGGCTCCAGTACCAGGGCAGGCGCAGCACACCGGTGATGGCGGAGTAGCGCTCCTGGTTGTGGAGGCCGATCTTCACATTGTCCTCCACGGAGAGGTTGTTGAACAGGCGGATGTTCTGGAAGGTCCGGGCAATGCCCATGCGGTTGATCTGGGCTGTGGTCTTGCCGGAGGTATCCAGTCCATCCAGCAGGATAGTGCCCCGGGTGGGTTGATAGACCTTGGTCAGCAGGTTGAAGATGGTGGTCTTGCCGGCGCCGTTGGGGCCGATGAGGCCGGCGATCTCCGTCCGGCCGATGGTGAGGTTGAAGTCATTCACCGCCCGCAGGCCGCCGAAGTCGATGCCCAGGTGGCTGCACTCCAAAATGGGGGACTTGTCGATGTCCCGCTCCGGAATGATGGCGTGGCTGGGAACGGGGACCATCTTGCCCTTTTCAAATTTCTTACTCATCGAGTGCCGCCCCCTTTCTTCTGGGAATGATCCGGCTGATCAGTGTCCGCACCTGCGGGTTGTTGGTGGCCAGCATCACCAGGATCAGCACGATGGCATACACCAGCATCCGGTAGTCAGAGAACTGCCGCAGGGCCTCCGGCAGCACATACAGGATTACTGTTGCCACGATGGAGCCCCAGATATTGCCCAGACCGCCCAGCACCACATACACCAGCACCAGAATGGAGGTGTTGAAGTCGAACTGCACAGCAGTGACGTTGGAGTAGTTCAGGCCGAACAGGGCGCCGGCGGCACCTGCCAGAGAGGCGGAGGTGACAAAGGCGATCAGCTTGTACTTGGTGACATTGATGCCTACGCTCTCGGCGGCGATCCGGTTGTCCCGAATGGCCATGATGGCCCGGCCGGTCCGGCTGCGGACCAGATTCAGCACCACCACCAGGGTGATCATCACCAGCACAAAGCCCATGGCAAAGGTGGCGATGCGGGCATTGCCGGTGGCGCCCTGGGCGCCCTTGATGATCTCGATGCCGTTTTCGCTGAGGCCCAGGGAGGACATGCTCTTGGTGCCGTCTACGTTCAGGGCGATGTGCAGGCCGTTCTCGTCCCAGCCCACCAGCAGGCAGTTGATCAGGTCCTTGATGATCTCGCCGAAGGCTAGGGTGACGATGGCCAGATAGTCGCCCCGCAGCCGCAGCACCGGGATGCCCACAATGAAGCCCACGATGGCGGCGAAGAAGGCACCCGCCACCAGGGCGATGACCATCCGCACCAGGTCATTGGGGACAGCGGACTGGAGGCTCATGGCGGTGATGATGCCGGAGAAGGCGCCCACGCTCATGAAACCCGCGTGGCCCAGGGACAGCTCCCCCAGGACACCCACCGTCAGGTTCAGGGAGACAGACATGCACACATAGCAGCAGATGGGCACCAGCATGCCGCCCAGGGAGCGGCTCACCAGCCCCTGGGACTGGCAGATGGACACCACGATAAAGGCCAGGATCACGCCCAGGTATGTGGCGTAATCCACCTTGGTGATGGTCTTCATATTCTTGAAATAGCTCTTCATGCCGCCACCTCACACTTTCTCGGGCACGTACTTGCCCAGCAGGCCGGACGGCTTCACCAGCAGCACCACGATCAGCACGGCGAACAGGATCGTGTTGGACAGCTGCGTGGAGATATAGGCCTGTGCCATGGCTTCAATGACGCCCAGCAGCAATCCGCCCAGGAAGGCACCGGGGATGGAGCCGATACCGCCGAACACCGCAGCGGTGAAGGCTTTGATGCCGGGCATGGAGCCGGTGGTGGGCTGGAGCACCGGGGAGTAGGAACACAGCAATACCCCGGCGACAGCCGCCAGGGCGGAACCGATGGCAAAGGTCATGGAGATGGTGGCGTTGACGTTGATACCCATCAGCTGGGCTGCGCCCCGGTCCTCCGAGCAGGCACGCATGGCCTTGCCCATCTTGCTCTTTCCGGTGAAAGCGGTCAGCCCCAGCATGATGACCACGCAGGCCGCGATGGTCAGCAGCGCCACATAGGAGATCCGAAGCTGTCCGTCGAACAGCGTGAGCTGGCCGCTGACCACGGGGGTAAAGTTCTTGGGATTGGCGCCGAACAGCAGCTGCGCCGCGTTCTGCAGGAAGTAGCTGACGCCGATGGCGGTAATCAGCACCGCCAGGCTGCCGGCCTGGCGCAGGGGGCGGTAGGCCAGCCCCTCGATGACCACGCCCAGCACCGTACAGACCACCATGGCCAGCAGCACGGACACCAGGGCCACAGCGCCAGTGGTCAGCGCGGAGGGTTCCTCTCCCAGCAGATTGCTGCCCGCAAACATGGTCACGTAAAAGGACACATAGGCGCCCACCATGATGACGTCGCCGTGGGCGAAATTCAGCATCTTGGCAATGCCGTACACCATGGTGTAGCCCAGGGCGATGATGGCGTAGATGCTTCCTAGGCTGATGCCGGTGATCAGGTAGGATAGAAATTCCATAAGTATTTTCCTCTCTTTCCCCTTCTATGGCAGAAACCGGGGCGGTGACAGTTCCCCGCGTCGGTTTCCACCATAGAAGTCCAGGGAGGGCTGCCGGAGGCCCGGCAGCCGATCCCTGTCCTCTATTACAGTGGAGTGTGTGTTCCGCTGTCAGGGAGTGACATAGGTACCGTTTTCGATGATGACCGCGGTGGGGTCCTTGGACACGGCGCCGTTTTCATCCCAGGTCATCTCGGAGCCGGCGCTGGTCAGACCGGTGACGGCCAGCGTGGGCATGACCTCGATCAGGGCGTCGCAGATCTCCTCGTTGGACATGTCGGCGGTGACACCGGCGGCCTGGATGGCCTGATACAGGGTGTAGATGGCGTCATAGGCATCGGCACCGAACTGGTTGGGGATCTCGCCGAACCGGTCCTGATACTCCGCAACGAAGTTCTGGGTCATCTCGTCCTCAGCGTCGGCGGAGAAGGGAGTCAGCAGGTAGACGCCTTCAGCCAGAGAGGCGTCGAAGTTCTCGGCGGTCAGAATGCCGTCCATGCCGTCCACGCCGAAGAAGGTGGGAGCGTAGCCCATGGCGTTGGCCTGGGTCAGGATGACAGAGGCGGGGGTGTAGTAGATGGGCAGGAACAGCAGGTCAGCGCCGGCGGACTGAGCGGCGGCCAGCTGCACGTTGAAGTCGGTCTGGCTGGCCTCGGTGAAGGTGCCCTCATAGACGACGCTCATGCCGCGGGCGTCGGCCTCGGCCTTGAAGTTGTCCCGGATGCCGATGGAATACTGGTCGTCGTTCTTGTAGATGATGGCGATTTTGGCATCGGGGAAGTGCTCATTGATATACTGCGCGGAGCGGGAGCCCTGGTTGGAGTCGGTGAAGCAGATCTGGAACACATTGTCGTTGTTTTCGATGACGTCATCGCCGGAGGCGGAGGGGGTGATGGTGAACACCCGGTCCTCATAGGCCTGGGGCACCACGTTCAGGGCCGGCGTGGTGGTGACGGTGCCCACCAGGATCTGCATGCCGTCGTCCATCAGGGCATTGTAGGCGTTGAGGGAGGTCTCGGCGTCGTTGACGTCATCCTCGACCATCAGCTCAAACTGGATGTCGCCGCCCAGGGCGTTGATCTCATCCACGGCGATCTGGGCGGAGTTGGCCACGCAGGTGCCGTAGATGGCGGCGCCGCCGGTCATGGGGCCGATGACGCCCACCTTGAAGGCGGTGCCGGAAGCGCCGGAGTTCTCCTCCGTGCTGGTTTCGCCGGTGCTGTCGGCATTGCTGCTGTCGCCGCCGCAGGCGGCCAGACTCAGTGCCATGGTCAAAGCCAGGGCCAGTGCCAGTAACTTCTTTTTCATCTTGTAATCTCCTTTTCTTGCTTCAGATTATACAAAAAAGCGGCCCCGCCAGATGCGGAGCCGCTTTACTGTATCAAACAGTTATGCACCTCGACGCGATCTCGGCGTATGATGATATTCCGCTACCAACAATACCAGTACCAGAACAAACAGGACCACTGCCAGTACGGATACCAGAATGGCAAGGGGAATCAGGGCGCAAATAATAATGGACGCCAGCAGAATGGCGTCCAGAATCAGAGCGATATTCATCATGGAAGCGCGGGACATCTCCGTGGAATAGGCGCAGGAAGCAGACGCCGCCTGGCGAGCGGACGCACCATTCGTCATCATGAACTTGGAAGACGTCGTGTAAAATGCCATGGTGTTCCACTCCTTTCAAAACAGACAACCCGTTGATGTTGTTTCCAATTGTAGCGGCTCTCTTTCGGAAAGTCAATCCTCAATCTCAAAAAGAACGTCCATAAAATCATCTTGTCTTTCGCATGATTTTGTCTGTATTAAACAAAAGCAAAAGAAAAGTGGGGGTGTATAGAGGGGGAAAGCAGGGGGACAGCGGCAAAAAGGGAGAGGCGGCAGCCGCCGTCTCTCCCTCTGTTGTCTGGAAAAATTTTAATAGCACTTGCGGTAGATGGCCTCTTCGCTCTCCAGGTCGAAGGGGTAGTAGGCGTTGGTCATCAGACGCTGCTGGTTGGCCTCCACGCTCAGGGGGAAGGCCTTGAAGTCCGCCTCGGTGAAGCCGCAGTCCCGCAGGGGCCGCAGGGGCAGGATCCGCTGCAGCAGGGCGTTCATCTCGGGGATGGCATCCTTGGGATCGCAGCCCAGGATCTTGGCCACCAGCTCCTTGAACTTCATGATCTCCCCGTCGGGCTTGTGCTCATCATAGTAGTCCATGATGGCGCCGAACAGCATATAGTTGCTCTCGCCGTGGGGCACGTGATAGGTGCCGCCCAGGGGGAAGCTCATGCCGTGGACCGGGCCGCAGCCGGCCTTCAGGAAGGCGATGCCGGCGTAGAAGGAGGCGGTGACGAACTGGTCCATATACTCGAACCGGGCGTCCTGGCCCTTCTCGTCGATGAGCTTGAAGCCCTTGAGGATCATGTCCATGGCCTTCTCGCTGAAGAGCTCGCTGGTCATGGTCTTGCGGTGGGGGCTCAGGAAGGACTCAGTGGCGTGGACCAGGGCGTCGATGGCGGAGCAGGCAAAGGGCTTGTAGGGCAGGGTCTTCAGCAGCTCGGGGATCAGGCACACCTTGTTGGGGATGATGTCGTCGGACACCAGGCCCAGCTTGGTCTCGCCGCCGGTGAGCACGCCGTCCTTCTCGTCCTTGACGATGGCCACGGAGATGTTGGTGCACTCAGAGCCGGTGCCGCAGGTGGTGGGGATGGCGATGACGTCCTTCTCGTGCACCACGGGGAAGCGCTTGAAGTACAGGTTGTGGACCGTGTCGGGGCGCTTGCAGCCCAGCAGCTTGCACAGGTCCATGATGGCGCCGCCGCCCACAGCGATGACCCGGTCATAGCTGTCGTAGGGGATGGCGTCGTACATGACCTGGATCATTTCCTCGCTGGGCTCGCCGGGGCCGAACTTCTCCTGGAACACATAGTGGCACTTGAGGCCCAGGTCCTTCATGAAGGGGGTGTAGATGAACTCATTGGTCAGCACCACATCCCGCTCGTTCAGCTTAAACTCCTCCGCCATCTGGGCGAAGGTCTGGAACTTGTACACCGTGGGAGCGAAAATGATCTCCCGCTTGTCAGCCATCAGGGAAGCGGAAAAAGCATCCATGATTCATGTCTCCTTTTCAAAAAATGATTATGGCGATACAGGCAGGGGCCCGGAGGGCCCCCGCCGGGTATCCGAACTTATTTGCGGGCGATGGCCTTCTTGACGGCGGCCACGATGTTGGCGGCGCGGAGGCCGTACTCGTCCATCAGGAAGTCCTGGGGACCCACCTGGCCGAACTGGTCCTGCACCCCCACGAACTCCTGGACCGTGGGGGCGTTCTTGGCCAGGCAGTTGGCCACGACGGAGCCCAGGCCGCAGGTGACGTTGTGGTTCTCGGCGGTGACGATGGCGCCGGTCTCCTTGGCGGCCTTGATCACCAGTTCCTCGTCCAGGGGCTTCCAGGTGAACATATCGATGACCCGGACGGAGATGCCCTCCGCCTGCAGGGCCTCATAGGCCTTCAGGGACTCGTCCACCATGATGCCGGAGGTGATGATGGTGGCCTGGTCCTTGTCGGACTCGTGGAGCACCACGCCCTTGCCGATCTCGAACTCACTGCCCTCACCGTACACCTGGATGATGCCCTTGCGGACGAACCGGGTGTAGGTGACGCCCTTGTCGATGTTCACCAGCTGACGGGTGATGCTGGCCAGCTGGTCATAGTCGGCGGGGTCCAGCACTGTGGTCTCGGGGATGGACAGGTACATGGCCGCATCCTCCAGCGGCATATGGGTGCCGCCGTTGAAGGCCGCAGTGACGCCGGCGTCGGAACCCAGCACATGGACCGTCAGCCCGGCATAGGCGGCGGACATATAGATCTGGTCATAGCACCGGCGGGAGGAGAAAGTGCCGAAGGAGTGGAAGAAGACCTTCTTGCCGGTGGCAGCCAGGCCCGCGGACACGCCGGCGGCGTTGCCCTCGGCGATGCCGGCCTCAAAGGCCCGGTCGGGATAGTGCTCCCGCAGCCGCTTGGTGTTGATGCAGCCCATCAGGTCGCAGTCCACATAGCAGATGGACTTGTCCTGCGCCATCATCTCGTCCAGGGTCAGGGCGAGACCGTCCCGGCAGGCCCGGGAGTCCTTTTCATGCTTACCGATCAGTTTCACGTTCATTGCTCTCACCCTCCTCAAGCGTTCTTGGCGTCTTCCAGAGCCTTTTCCGCGGCGGCCAGCGCCTCGGCCCACTGCTCCTCATTGGGCTGGGAGGAGTGGTCGTGCTTGGGCTCGGCGAAGGTCGCGCCCTTGCCCTTGCAGGTGTCCAGCACGATGCAGCTGGGCACGCCCTTCTTGGCGTAGGCGTTCTGGATGGCGTTGTAAATGGCGTTCACATCGTGGCCGTCGATCTCCTGGGTGTACAGGCCGAAGGCCTCCGCCTTCTTGGCGATGTTGCCGTGGTCCAGGATGTCGGCGGTGGGGCCGTCCAGCTGATAGCCGTTGTTGTCGATGAAGTAGATGATGTTGTCCAGCTTGTGGGCATAGGCGAAGTGGAAGGCCTCCCAGACCTGGCCCTCGTCGGCCTCGCCGTCGCCGATGACGCAGAACACGTGGCTGTCACGGCCGTCGATCTTGTTACCCAGGGCGGCGCCGGTGGCGGTGGAGGCGCCCTGGCCCAGAGAGCCGGTGGTCAGATCCACACCGGGAGTCAGCTTGCGGTCGGTGTGGCTGGGGAACTTGGTGTGAGGATGGTTGAGGGTATAGGCCTCCTCCATGGGATAGTAGCCCATCAGGCCGAAGGTGGCGTAAGCCACAGGGCCTGCGTGGCCCTTGGACAGGACCAGCCAGTCCCGGTCCTCCCACCGGGGATTCTTGGGGTCGAACTTCATGACCTCTCCGTACAGGACGGCCATCAGGTCCGCCAGGTCCATGGAGCCGCCCACGTGGCCGAAGCCCCGGGAGTGGATGACCTTCAGCGTTTCCAGCCGGATCTCAGCCGCCAGAACTTTGCACTTTTTTTCGTTCATGGGGTGTTTCTTCCTTTCCTTCACTTAAATTGCACGCCGCGCGGAAACCTGCGCCGCATAGGATCGACAGGGGGAACAGGTGGTTAGAAATGAGAATGCAATGTGTGTGCGTCAACAGAAAAAACAAAACGATTACTTCACTTCCAGAATACCACAAATTCAAAAACATGAAAAGGGGGTTGTCAAAGGTTTTTGAAAATT
>DWXY01000148.1 GCA_019118935.1 Candidatus Oscillibacter pullicola | reverse complement strand
CTCTCAGGGGCCGCTCCTGGGCGAACCAAGCGGCACAGCTTAGGACGGCTTTCAGCCGGCGGCCGCCCCTCTCTGCAATCTGCAAACCCGCTATTTTCCCAATCTGCGCATTTATGCTGCCCATATTTATACCATACTCCGGCAGAAAATGCAAGCCTGAAATCCCGGCGGAAGGAGTGGTCGCTGGAGTTCACCGGCTTCAGAGGCAGAATCGGGCCGTGGAAGCCCGGGAGGGGAAGCTGATCTGGGAGGAGGACCGGACCTCCGCTTTGACATTGATGGCGGACTTATAAAATTTAGCTGGGTGAGGTGGAAATGCACAGGTGCTTTTGGATAGGTGTGCTGAAAGAAAATTAAATTCCCACCAAAATAATAGGAAAATAATGATAGACAAAATCCGCCTCATATGGTACAATAGGGACGCTCTGGAGGACAGAGTGTCCCTGTTTTGGTTTGGGACAGGCTGATCCCGGGGAAACTGAACGAGTCAAGCGGCCTTCGGGCCGGGTGCCAATAGAGGAGGAACCAGTATGCTGGAGCTACAGCACATCAGCTATGAGGTAGAGCAGGACGGCGAAGACAAGGGCATCCTGCGGGACATCAACCTGAAAATCGGCGAGCGGTTTGTGGCCATCACCGGACCCAACGGGGGCGGTAAGTCCACTCTGGCCAAGATCATCGCCGGCATCTATACCCCTACCACCGGGCGCATCCTGTTGGATGGGGAGGACATCACCGGACTGGACATCACCCAGCGGGCCCACAAGGGCATCAGCTTCGCCTTCCAGCAGCCGGTGCGCTTCAAGGGCCTGACGGTGCGGGACCTGATCACCCTGGCCAGCGGCAAGGACATCGGCGTGTCCGAGGCTTGCGACTACCTCTCCGAGGTGGGCCTGTGCGCCAAGGACTACATCGACCGGGAGGTGGACGCCTCCCTGTCCGGCGGCGAGCTCAAGCGCATTGAAATCGCCATGATTATGGCCCGTGGAACAAAGCTGTCCGTCTTTGATGAGCCGGAGGCGGGTATCGACCTGTGGTCCTTCTCCAACCTGATCCAGGTGTTCGAGCACCTCCACGAGAAGATCAACGGCTCCATCCTCATCATCTCCCACCAGGAGCGCATCCTGAACATTGCCGACCGGATCATCGTCCTGGCCGACGGCCGGGTGCAGAGCGACGGGGCGCGCAAGGATATCCTCCCCGGCCTGCTGGGGGAGACCGGCGGGGTGTGCAGCGCCCTGAGCGACAAGGTGAGATAAGCGGCAAGATAATTAGGAATTAGAAATTAGGAATGAGGAATTGATATGCCGCCTGCGGCGGCCAATTCCAATCGTCCGGCGGAGCCGGACACCATAATTCCTAATTCCTAACTCCTCATTCCTAATTCAGAAGGAGATAGAACCATGGATGCCATTCAAAAGAGCCTGCTGGAGCAGGTAGCAGAACTGCATGACGTGCCCGAAGGGGCCTACAATATCCGGGCCAACGGCAAGGCGGCCGCCCGAAACACTACCGCCCACATCGACATCGTGTCCAAGACGGACAAGGACGGCATTGACATCATCATCAAGCCCGGGACCAAAAACGAGAGCGTCCACATCCCCGTGGTTTTGAGCGAGAGCGGCCTCACCGAGACCGTGTACAACGACTTTTTCATCGGCGACGACTGTGATGTGACCATCGTGGCCGGGTGCGGCATCCACAACTGCGGGGTGCAGAACTCGGAGCACTCGGGCATCCACACCTTCCACGTGGGCAAGCGCGCCAAGGTGCGCTACGTAGAGCGGCACTACGGCGAGGGCGACGGCCGGGGCGAGAACATTATGAACCCCACCACCGTGGTGGAGATGGACGAGGACAGTTACATGGAGATGGAGACCACCCAGATCAAGGGGGTGGACTCCACCGTCCGCACCACCAACGCCAAGCTGGGGGACCGGGCCACCCTCATCATCAAGGAGAAGGTGATGACCCACGGCAAGCAGCTGGCCAAGTCCGACTTCACCGTGGATCTGGACGGAGAGGACTGCCACACCAATGTGATCTCCCGCTCCGTGGCCCGGGAGGACTCCAAGCAGGTGTTCCTGGCCCGCATCAACGGCAACAACCGCTGCTACGGCCACTCCGAGTGCGACGCCATCATCATGGACAACGGTGTGGTGGCCGCCATCCCGGAGGTCACCGCCAACTGCGTGGATGCCAGCCTGGTCCACGAGGCCGCCATCGGCAAGATCGCCGGGGAGCAGCTCACCAAGCTGATGACCCTGGGGCTCACCGAGAAGGAGGCCGAGGAGCAGATCGTAAAGGGATTCCTGAAATAAATTTGTGCGCATATCAAACAGCGGCTGACATCTGAAACCAGGTGTCAGCCGCTGTTTTTCCGCTTACTTTAGGCCGTGTTTGAAACATGTCAATATGCCCAAACGGCGGTTCTTTTTCCGCCATACTGCGTTGATTTTCCTTGCAATACACAAAGTATTGCCGCGTCAAATCGCCTTGTCCGGCGAAAAAATCCCTCGCCGTCGGGCACATTTCCAATTTTCAAACAAGGCCTAGCGCAAGTCATAAAGATCACATAAATCTTTTGCTTCTCTCCTTGACAGGAAGCCCAACCTTCCGTATAATCGTGCCCACATGCAGCCAAGGAAAGGAACCAACAAAACATTATGGACAACGCCGACGACAGCGACGCTGACCGAAGCAACCCTTATAGAAAACAAAATATGTTTTTCATATCAGGCATAACCTGCGTCTAACTACTTAGATGGCAGGCTATGCCTTTTTGCATTTCTTTTTGCTGGCCACCCGCTGAAAGGCGGTCAGAAATATATCAACATTGATTAGAAAGGAGTGGTTTATCCAATATGGATCACCACAAACAGAAGCCTTGGCACACGCAACCGCTCACAGAAGTCTATCAAACCCTGCGCACCTCTGAGGAGGGGCTAAGCGATGCCGAGGCGGCTGAACGACTTAGAAAAGATGGGTGCAACGAGCTGCGCTCCAAACCGTCAAAAACCGTTCTACAGATGCTGAAGGCACAGATTTTTGATCTAATGGTGCTCATTCTGATCGGTGCGGCGACATTTTCCGCCGTCTTGCAGGAGTGGACAGAGGCGGCAGTCATTTTTATCATCGTAATTGTCAACGCAATCATCGGCATTGTGCAGGAAAGTAAAGCGCAATCGTCGCTGGAAGCTCTGCGCCGTATGAGCGCCCCCACAGCCCGTGTGCTGCGTCAGGGGGAAGAGAGCCTCATCCCTGCCAGTGAATTAGTGATCGGCGACGTTGTTCTGCTGAGTGACGGAGACATAGTTCCAGCTGACTTAAGATTGATCGAATCTGCGAATTTAAAGATACAGGAGGCCTCTCTGACCGGTGAATCTGTCCCGTCCGAAAAGGAAGCGGAGGACATTCTGCCGGAGGACTGCCCTCTCGGCGACCGCAGCAACATGGCCTACACCTCCTCTATTATAACCTATGGACGCGCAGCGGGCGTTGTGATCGCCACCGGTATGAACACAGAAGTAGGAAACATTGCCGGAATGCTGGACGGACAGGACGACACAGACACACCGCTCAAGCAGAAGCTGAATGCTGTCGGCAAAACGCTCACCGTAGTTGGTCTTATTGTCTGTGTTCTGATTTTTGCCATTGGCGCATGGCATCAGCAACCTCTGATCCCTCAGTTCCTTGTTGCAATCTCATTGGCCATCTCCATTATTCCAGAGGGATTGCCCGCAACTGCTACCATCGTAATGGCTCTGGGCGTACAGCGTATGGCAAAGAAAAACGCACTGATCCGTAAGCTGCCCGCCGTAGAAACCCTGGGCAGCGCCACCGTTATCTGTTCCGACAAAACCGGCACACTCACCCTGAACAAAATGACTGTAACCCATATTGCGGTCAACGGTGATTTTGAAGCCGGGAAAACCACGCCGGTTGACTCTGCCGCCCATCAGCATCCTGAGGTATACAGAGAACTGGTCTACGCCGCAGCGCTCTGTAACGATGCAAGTCTTGACCCGGACCGCAAGGGCGAAATCATCGGCGACCCTACAGAGGGGGCGCTGATCTATATGGCGCAGTCTTTCGGCATCGACCATGAAGGCCTGGAGAATCAATATCCCCGTGCATTCGAACAGCCCTTTGACTCCGACAGAAAGCGAATGACAACGGTACATCAGATCGACGGCCGCTGGACCGCTTACACAAAGGGCGCCGTGGACGAAATGCTGCCCCTATGCACCCACATTTTGACCTCCAGCGGAGTGCGCCCCATTACTGAAACCGACAAAGCAAATATCACCGCCCTCTGCCTCTCCATGTCTGAATGCGCACTGCGGGTACTGGGATTTGCCATGCGCGCCCTGCCCGCGCTTCCAGAGAACGACGGTGAAAACGTGGAATTTGACCTGACCTTTCTTGGCGTCGCAGGTATGCTAGACCCGCCGCGGCGGGAGGTGGCGGAATCCGTGCGCACTTGCCGCCAGGCCGGCATCCGCACCATTATGATCACCGGCGACCACAAGGTCACAGCCCTTGCCATCGCAAAGGAGCTGGGGATCTATCAGGAAGGCGATACCGTCATCTCCGGCGATGAGCTGGATCATATGACGGACGGCGCACTTGACAGAGCCGTACACACCGCTACGGTTTTCGCCCGCGTCTCGCCCGCGGATAAGCTCCGGATCATCCAGAGTCTGAAACGCACAGGAGAAATCACCGCCATGACCGGCGACGGCGTAAACGACTCCCCCGCACTGAAAGCGGCGGACATCGGTGTCGCCATGGGCGTCACCGGAACCGACGTGGCAAAAGATGCCGCCGATATGATTCTGCTGGACGACAGCTTCACGACCATCGCCTATGCCATTAAGGAGGGCCGGCGCGTTTACCGGAATATCCAGAAGGTCATCCAGTTCCTTCTGGTCGGCAATATCGCAGAGATTTTAACGCTGTTCCTTGCCACCGTGTTCAATTGGGAGGCCCCTCTGCTGGCAGTTCACATTCTTTGGGTAAACCTTGCCACCGCCACCCTGCCCGCCTTGGCTTTAGGCGTCGACCCGGCCAGCAAAAACATTATGAAGCATCCGCCGGTGAAATCTGGGACCCTGTTCGAACGGGACTTGATCCGCCGCGTTGTTACACAGGGCATCTTTGTGGCTGCCACGACGACCTGTGCATACTGGACCGGCGCAGACTTTGGCGGCCATGCTGTTGGGCAGACCATGGCCTTCTGTGTGCTTGCCCTCTCCCAGATGCTGCGCGCCTTTAACCAGCGCTCGAATACAGAGCCTATATGGGTGCGGGCCGAGGGTTTTAACCCCTGGCTGATTCTTTCTTTTGCTGCCTCTGCCGCCCTGATGTCTTGTATTTTGTTTATTCCTGCTCTCAGAGACGCATTTCAACTTACTCCGCTGGACGGCTGGCAGTGGCTCATAGTGGCTGGATTGTCCCTACTCTCCATCATACAAGTGGAGCTTATAAAACTGGTAAAACGCATCCATTAGAAGTCCGTTTAAGGCACCCAGCAGCAACATGCTGCTGCGCCGGACTCTACAGTCCCTGCTGGCAGGCACGATTTACGCCGGCTCTCTGAACACGAGAGCCGGCGTAAATTTGTCTCGCGACGCGGCGCGATGATTTATTTCCTCAGCCGCCCAGTTTGGCGGTAAAATCGGCCATGGCCTCGGAGATTTTCAGCTGCTGGGGGCAGACCTTCTCGCAGCTGCGGCAGCCGATGCAGGCGCTGGGCCACTTGTCCTGGGGGATGGCGGACAGGGCCATGGGGGCCAGGAAGCCGCCGCC
>DWXY01000147.1 GCA_019118935.1 Candidatus Oscillibacter pullicola | reverse complement strand
GTTTCATTTTCGCAACAGCGGATGATTCCGCCAGTCTGCCGGCAGCTGCACGAAATGCGGATCCTGTATCTGGATCCACCATTTCCTGAGAAAAAACTGCGTTTTTAGTCTTTCCATGTCGTGCTGATCGTTACATTTTTAGGAGGATACACAATGAAGATTTTAAAAACCGTGCAAAAAGTTCCCGGCGGCATGATGGTCGTTCCGCTGCTGCTGGGTGTGATTCTGAACACCGTCTGTCCCTCCCTGCTCCAGGCCGGCGGCTATGTCACGGCGCTCTGGTCCAGCAGCGGCGCCAACACGGCCATCGCCATCTTCCTGTTCTGCGTGGGCTCTCAGATCCAGCTGCGCCAGGGCGGAGAGATCCTCAAGCGCGGCTTCGTTCTGCTGATTGCCAAATTTCTGGCCGGTGCCGTGCTGGGCTGGGTGATTGGCGCCGTTTTCGGCACAGCCGGCGTTCTCGGCCTTTCCACCCTGGCCATCATCAGCGCGGTCACCAACTCCAACGGCGGACTGTTCATGTCCCTGGCCGGAACCTTCGGCGACGACACCGACATCGCGGCCCAGGCCATTTTGAACATCAACGACGGTCCCTTCCTGACCCTGGTGGCCGTGGGCGCCTCCGGCATGGCGGATATCCCCCTGCAGAGCATTGTGTGCGCCATCGCTCCCATCCTGGTCGGCCTGATCCTCGGCAATCTGGACAAGGACATCGCTGACTTTCTGAAGCCCGGCCTGAATGTCCTGATTCCGTTCTTCGCTTTCTGCCTGGGCGCCGGCATCAGCCTCGGCAACCTGGTGACAGGCGGCCTGTCCGGAATCCTGCTGGGCGTCATCTGCGTGGCCTGGTCCGGTCTGGTCTGCATCCTGGCGGATAAGTTCATCCTCAAGCGCCCCGGCTACGCCGGTGCCGCGCTGTCCTCCGCGGCCGGAAACTGCGTTGCGACGCCTGCGGCCGTCGCTGTGGCGGCACCCGCCTTTGAGCCCTATGTGGAGTCCGCCACCGCGCAGTGCGCCGCCGCCGTGATCGTCACAGTCCTTCTGGTGCCCCTGCTGACCACCTGGGCCGCCAAAAAGTGGGGCACTGCCGCCGAGTGGGAGGCCAAAAAGGCCGCCAAGGCCGGAAACGTCTGATACAGCTATTTTTTGATCGGAGGAAAAACTTATGAAAGCAGAAGCCATCATGGTAACACCGAAAGACAATGTTGTGACGGTCGTCCACGGTGCGAAGGCCGGAGAGGAGGTCCACTACTTCAAGGGCGCAGAGCTCTGCTCTGTCATCACCACGGAGGACATTCCCCCCTGCCACAAAATCGCAGTGGCCCCCATTGCAAAGGGCGAACATATCATCAAATACGGTGAGATCATCGGCGGCGCCCAGGTCGACATCCCCGTGGGGAGCTGGGTCTCTCACCTGAACATCGAAAGCCTGCCCCGGGATTACGGCAGCGAGCTGAGCAAATAAGGCGAAAGAGAGGGTACATATATGAATTTTATGGGTTATAAGCGGCCGGACGGCTCCGTCGGAATCCGCAATCACGTCCTGATCCTGCCGGGCTGCGCCTGCGCCAGCGAGACCTGCCGCGTGGTAGCCTCTCAGGTCAGCGGGGCTGTCAACATCATCAACAACTCCGGCTGCGCCGAAGTCAAGGGCAACGAGGATATGACCCAGAAGATCCTGGTGGGCTTCGCCGCCAACCCCAATGTCTACGGCGTCGTGGTCATCGGCCTGGGCTGTGAAAACGTCTCTCACAGCCAGCTGCGGGAGAGCATTCTCAAGGTCACCAACAAGCCCGTCGTCTCCTTCGGCATCCAGGAGGAGGGCGGCACGCTCAAGACCATCGAAAAGGCGGTCCGCGTGGCCCGCCAGATGGTGGCGGACGCCTCCCAGGTGACCCGGGAGCCCTGCGACATCTCCAATCTGATGCTGGGCATCGAGTGCGGCGGCAGCGACGCCACCAGCGGCTTCGGCGCCAACCCCGCCGTCGGAAATCTCAGCGACCGGCTGGTAGACCTGGGCGCCTCCACCATGATGTCCGAGACCATCGAATTCGTCGGTGCGGAGCACATCCTGGCCCGCCGGGGCGCCACCAAGGAGATCCACGACCAGATCATCCAGATCTGCCGGGATTACGAGGCCCATCTGGCAGCCGCCGGCCAGGACTGCCGCCACGGCCAGCCCACGCCCGGCAACAAGGAGGGCGGCCTCTCCACGATCGAGGAGAAGTCCCTGGGCTGCATCCACAAGGGCGGGACCCGTCCCATCGTGGAGGTGGTCATGGAGGGCGAGCGGCCCACAAAGAAGGGCGCCATCGTCATGGACTCTCCCGGATATGACATCGCCTCCGTCACGGCCATGGTGGCCGGCGGCTGCCAGGTGGTGGTCTTTACCACCGGGCGCGGCACGCCCACCGGCCACGCGCTGGCTCCGGTGCTGAAGGTCACCGCCAACCGGGCCACCTACCAGAACATGATCGACAACATGGATATCGATGTCAGCGGAGTCACCGAAGGCGAGGTCAGCATCGAGGAAGCCGGCGCCTCCATGCTGGACGAGGTGCTGGAGGTCTGCAACGGAAAGACCACCAAGGCCGAGTCCTATGGCTTCTCCGATATCGCCATCGACCGCATCTGCCGGTTCATCTGATGCGGTCCCGGAACGCGGAGCCCCGGCACACCGCCCGCGGCTCCGCGTCCGCTCTTCGGCCCCGGGCCGATACTGATAAAAAGGAGTATGATTCTCATGAGTGAAAAATGGCGCAATGAAAACTGGTTTACCAGCAGCTGGAATTTTGCGGAGGAGGTGCGCAGCGGCCTGCACTTCTCCGACCATATCAAAATTCATGATGTGACGCTCCGGGACGGTGAGCAGCAGGCCGGCCTGATCTTTGATTACAAGCAGAAAATTGCCCTGGCCGAAAAGCTCTCTGAAATGGGCATCCACCGCATCGAGGCCGGAATGCCCGCCGTGTCCGCCCAGGACCGGCAGGTCATCGTGGACCTGGCCAAGCGCAGCGACATCAAAAGCGAGATCTTCGCCTTCGCGCGCTGCATGGTGGACGATGTGAAGCGGGCCGCCGACTGCGGCGTCAAGGGCGTTGTCATCGAGATCCCCTGCAACGAGGAGATGATCACCAAGGCATATGGCTGGACCATGGAGCGGGCGCTGGAGCTGTCCATCCAGGCCTCTCAGGCCGCCAAGGAGGCCGGGCTCTACACGGTATTCTTCCCCATCGACATGACCCGGGCCTCCATGAAGTGGTCTCTGGACCTGCTGGAGCACGTGGCCGACAACGGCCACATGGACGCCCTGGCCATTGTGGACACCATGGGCGTGCTGGCCCCCCACACCGTCCCCTATCTGGTCAGGGCCGTGAAGGCCCGCATCCCGGGCAAGCCTGTCGAGCTGCATTTCCATGACGACTACGGCCTGGGCGCCGCCAACACCATCATGGGCCTGGCCGCAGGCGCGGATGTGGCCCATACCACCATCGGCGCCGTGGGCGAGCGGGCCGGCAATGCGCCCTATGAGGATGTGGTGCTGTCCCTGCTGACCCTGTACGGCGTGGACCTGGGCCTGGATTACAGCCAGATCTATCCCCTGTCCAAAATGCTGCGGGAATTCTCCGGCCTGCAGTTCCGCGGCAACCGGGGCATCACCGGCGACACGGTATTCGATATCGAGTCCGGCATTGTGGCGGACTGGTACATGAAGTCCCACGACTCCGATCCCCTCATCACCAACTCCTATCTGCCCGCGCTCACGGGCCATCCCGACGCGAAAATCGTCTTGGGCAAGCACTCCGGCATCTCCTCCGTGGACTGCTATCTGGCCGCCAGGAAGCTGGACCTCACCAAGGAGCAGAAGCGGCTTCTGGTGGACGCTGTGAAGGAGCGCGCCTATGAGAAGCACGGCCTTCTGAACGACGCCGACTTCGATGAGCTGACGGCGAAAATCTGCGGCTGATGAAGCCTGTCAAAGTGGCCCTCTGCCAGCTGGACATTGCAGAGGAAAAAGCCGTCAATCTCAGCCGGGCGGCGGAGCTGGTCGGTCAGGCCGCCCGCGCCCAGGCGGATTTCGCAATCCTGCCGGAGATGTTTGTGTGCCCCTTCGCCAACTGCAACTTCAGGCCGAATGCAGAGGAGGAGGGCGGCACCACCGTTCAGTTCCTCAGCAATCTCGCCAAGTACCACGGGCTGTATCTCGTGGCCGGCTCCATCCCGGAGCTGAGCGGCGGCAAGGTCTATAATACCAGCTACTTTTTCGGCCGGGACGGGCAGGTCCTGGGCAAGCATCAAAAGATGCACCTGTTCGACGCCGTCTTTCAGGACGGCAGCGTTTACCGGGAGTCCGACGCCATTCAGGCAGGAGACCACATCACCGTGGTCCAGACGGAATTCGGACCGGCGGGCCTCGCCATCTGTTTTGACATCCGCTTTTCAGAGCTCTTCCGCCTGATGAGCCTCCAGAACGTGGGCATGATCTTCCACCCGGCGGCGTTCAACCTGTCCACCGGTCCGGCGCACTGGGACATTTCCGTGCGGATGCGGGCACTGGACCAGCAGTGTTTTCTGATCTCCTGCGCACCGGCAAGAAAGATGGACTGCGTCTATCACAGCTATGCACACTCCATGATCGCCGGCCCATGGGGAGAAGTCCTGCAGCGGATGGGCACGGAAGAGGGCGTCACCGTCACAGAGCTGGACCTGGACGCCCTCCCGGCCGTGCGCCGGTCCCTGCCGATCCTGTCAGGCCGCCGCACCGATATCTACGACACCATCTGCAAACAAGAAAGGAGTCGACTCTCATGAAACTCCTCACCTGCCGGATCGGAGACCGGGAGCAGGTCTGCGTCCTGTCTCAGGATTCTGCCAAAGTCTATCCCCTGCAAGAGCTGGGCCTGCAGGACGCCACGATGAACGATCTCATCCGGACCTTTACGCCGGAGAAGCGCCGTCTGCTGCAGGAAGCGGCCAAGCACGGCCACAGCGGCGGACTGGACTATACACAGGTGGGCAAATGCGCCCCCATCCCCCATCCCGTGGGAAATGTCATCTGCCTGGGCGAAAATTACATGCAGCACGCCGAGGAATCCTACCGTTTCCAGAAGGTGGACTATCACGGCGAACAGCCCTACGCGGTCTATTTCGACAAAAAGGTCCTCCGGGCCCTGGGCGATGGGGAGGCGATTGACGGCCATCTGGATTTTGTCTCCAAGCTGGACTATGAGGTGGAGCTGGCCGTCGTCCTGGGCAGGGACGCGCTCCACGTCCGGGAGGAAGATGTGGACGACTACATCTTCGGATACAGCGTGGCCAACGACGTCAGCGCCCGGGACGTCCAGTACCGCCACAAGCAGAACTTCCTCGGAAAAAGCCTGGATACCTTTTTTGCCATGGGGCCGGTCATTGTCACCGCGGACGAATTCCCCTGCCCGCCCGCGCTGCCCATCAGAAGCTTTGTCAACGGAGAGCTGCGGCAGAACAGCGTGACGGACCAGGTGTTCTTCGATATCCGCCACATCGTCAGCGAGCTGTCGCAGGGCATGACGCTGCCGGCGGGCACCATCCTCATCACCGGCACTCCCGCAGGAGTGGGGATGGGAATGGAGCCCCCCTGCTTTCTCAAGCGCGGAGATGTGGTCACCTGCGAGATCGACGGGATCGGCCGCATCTCCAACTCCATCCGCTAGCATTCTGTTTTGAAACGATTCCTGTCCAATCCCTTCAAGGGGCCCCGGAGGTTTTGCCATTGTCCTCCGGGGTCCCGCTCTTTTGATTTCACAGCTCCGCCGGGGTGCAGCTTCTTCCCGTCCATCAGAGCCCGCCCTGTCCGGATGCCGCCGCCCATTCGTCTCCTCTGCGTGTCTGCCGTTTAGCCGCCGGGATTGCCCGAAGCCCATCCTGCGGGACGCCGCTCACGGCGGCACGCAGGCCCTCCTGTCCGCTTGCCGGCGGGGCGGCGCTCCGGGGGAACAGATCCCTCCGTTTGGGGCGGGCAGCTTCGGAGACGCGGTTGCCGGGTGCCGTTGTTCCGCGCTGCCCGGCAGTCTCCCCCGCCGCAGAAAAAACGCCCTCCGCGGCGGCGGAGGGCGCTTGACAGGCCGGCAGGACCGCCGCGAAGACCCGCGGCGGTCCTGTTCTGTTGGATTTGATTTTCAGGCAAGTCAGTCCACCGGCCTGCGGGACGGCAGCCGCCGCTTCCAAATGGAGGGAGCGAACAGAAGCAGCATGGGGAAAATCTCCAGCCGGCCCACCAGCATGTCGAAGGACAGCAGCAGCTTGGACCAGGGGGAGAAGCTGGAGAAGTTGCCCATGGGGCCCACAATCTCCAGGCCGGGGCCCACGTTGTTGATGCAGGTGGCCACCGCCGTGAACGTGGTCACCAGGTCCATCTGCTCCAGGGACACCAGCAGGCAGGAAGCCACGAAGACCATCAGGTACACCGCCAGAAACAGATGGACGCCCCGAATGCTCCGCTCGTTCAGGGGCTTGCCCTCGAACTGAATGGCGGGCACCGCATTGGGGTGGAGCATCCGCCGCATCTCGCTGACAGACACCTTCTGCAGGATCACCACCCGGGCCACCTTGATGCCGCCGGCGGTGGAGCCGGCGCAGCCGCCGATGAACATCAGCGCCACCAGGATGGCCTTGGAGAAGGTGGGCCAGGTATTGAAATCCACCGTGGCATAGCCGGTGGTGGTGATGATGGAGGACACCTGGAAAAACGCGTGCCGCAGGCTGGTGCCCACCGACTCGTACATGTGCACGATATCCAGGGTGATGGCAGCCACCGCCGCCGCCACAATCAGGACATAGGCCCACAGCTCCTCTGACCGGAACACATCCCGGAACCGCCGCACCAGCAGGAAGTAATACAGGTTGAAATTGATGCCGAAGAGCAGCATGAAGATGCCGATCACAATTTCAAAATAGGGGTCGTTGTAAGCTCCCACACTGAGATTCCGGCTGCTGAAGCCGCCGGTGCCCGCGCTGCCGAAGGAGTGGATGCAGGCGTCGAACAGCGGCATCCCGCCCGCCAGCAGCAGCACGATCTCAATGACGGTCATCACCAGATAGATGCCGTAGAGGATTTTGGCGGTGTCGCTCATGCGGCTCACCAGCTTTCCCACCGCGGGTCCCGGCATCTCCGCCCGCAGCATGTGCATCCCGTGGCCGTCCCCGCCCATGGGCAGAATGGCCATGACAAACACCAGCACGCCCATGCCGCCCACCCAGTGGGTGAAGCTGCGCCAGAACAGGATGCCCCGGTTCAGCGACTCCACCTCCGTCAGGATGGTGGCGCCCGTGGTGGTGAAGCCGGAGACCGTCTCAAAGAAGCAGTCCACAAAGCTCTCCATGGAGCCGGAGATGTAAAAGGGCAGCGCGCCGAAGAGGGACACGGCAATCCACGCCAGCGCCACCACCGCCAGGCCGTCCCGTGCGAACAGAGACGCCTGCTGCGGCTTTTTGAAGCTCAGCAGCCCCCCGCACAGCACCAGCAGCGCCGCAGGGATCAGATACGGGACGGGGGATTCCCCATATCCCAGGGCCACTGCCATGGGAAGCAGCAGCAGCGCCGCCTCCACCAGCAGGATACGGCCAATGGCAAAGCCGATCATTCGATAATTCACAGAACTTACCTGCCTTCTTACTCCGCAAGGATATCCCGAAGATCCTCCAGCTGGGTGTCCGTGGTCACCACGATCACGTCGTCGTGAAGGTGCAGGACATCATTGCCGGAGGGGATGACGATCTGCCCGTTCTGCCGCACGATGCCCGCCAGCAGCAGGCCCCGCTTCAGATTCAGATCCCGCAGGGGCACGCCGGCGAAGGGGATGTCCGGCGTCACGCTGAACTCCAGCGCCTCCACCTTCTCATCCACGATGCGGTGCAGCGTCTTCACCTTGGAGGCGGAGGCGTTCTTCATGGCCCGGATGTACTGGAGGATCAGCTCCGTGGTCACCGCACCGGTGGAGACCACACTGTCGATCAGGCTCTCGGTGGAGACCAGGTCCAGCAGGGACTTGCGGTTGATCTTCGCCACCACCTTGCAGCAGTCGCCGGACTGCTTGGCGGCGCTGAGGGCCATGAGGATGTTGGCCTCGTCCAGGCCCGTGATGGCCACGAAGGCGTCCGTCTGGCTGATCCCCTCCTCACTGAGGAGCTCGCTGTCCGTCCCATCTCCCACGATCACCAGCGCGCGGGGCAGTCTCTCGCTCATCTCCACGCACCGCTGCTCGTTCTGGTCAATAATTTTTACTGACATGCCCATCTCCAGCAGCTCCGACGCCAGATAGTAGCACATCTTGCTGGCGCCCACGATCATGACCGAAGAGGCCCGGGCCCGGAAGACGCCCAGAAGCCGGAAAAACTTCTCCAGGTCCCGGGGTGCGGCGGTGAGATAGATCTTGTCGCCCGCCCGCAGGGTGAAATCGCCGGAGGGGATGATCGTCTCCCCCTGCCGGGCCACGGCGCAGATCAGCACCCGGACCTTGAAATTCCGGTACAGTTCCGAAAGCCGGGTGCCGTCCAGGGCCGTGTGTTCCGCCACCCGGTACTCCACCAGCTCCAGCCGGCCCTTGGAGAAGGACTCCAGCTTCATGGCGGTGGGGAATCGCAGCACACGGGCGATCTCACGGGCCGTTGCCGCCTCCGGGTTGATGGCCATGGACAGGCCCAGCTCACTGCGCATGAACCGCAGCTGGCGGCTATACTCCGGGTTGCGGATGCGGGCGATGGTGTGCTGCACGCCCATTTTCTTCGCCACAAGGCACGTAAGGATATTGATCTCGTCGCTGGAGGTGGTGGCGATCAGCAGATCGGCCTGCTCCACGTCCGCCTCCTTCTGCACATCGTAGCTGGCGCCGTTGCCGCACACGCCCATCACATCATAGATGTTGATGATGTTCTCCACCAGGTGCGGATTCTGGTCGATCACTGTGACCTTGTTCTCCACGGCCAGATGGCGCGTCAGGGCCACGCCCACCTTGCCCGCGCCCACAATGACGATCTTCATACGGTCCTCCATCCTTTCTTCCGCCGGGGCAGTTTCCGTCGCAGAGCCCCCGGCGCAATCCTCCCACATTATAGCGGATATATCGGCAAAAGCAAATATCTTTTTTCGTCAAATCTCCAAAAAATAGGACTCTGTCTTTCCCCTTGCCTCCCCTTGTGGTATGCTGTTCTGCGGAATACGGGCGCCGCCCGCCCGGAGAATAAGGAGACGATGAAATGAGCACCCCTGTCAAACTGCGCCTGTACTGCTCCATCTGCGCCCGGAACGACTTCTACATGGACCGCATCCGGGCCGTTGCCGACAGTCTCGGCCTGGACTACACCCTGGAGAAAGTCACAGATGACGATGTGATCGACCGGATGGACCTGCTGATGCCCTGCCTGTACGCCTACTGTCCCGGCTGCCGGGTGCTGAACGAGCAGGTGACGAGTGAGCATCCGGAGACCCGCTGCACCCCCGCCCTGGAGATCAATGGAACGCTCCGGTTCTGGGGCGTCCCCGCCAGCGACGACGCGCTGCGGCAGGCGCTGTCTGCCTTATAATTAAATAAGGTGCAGCTGCCCACTCTCCGGCGAAGGAGGGGTTCTCCAAAATTTTACTTGACAAACCGGCATAAACCGCATAAAATCAACGTGAAATTATTTTAGTTAAATTATTTTAATTAAAATAATTTCATCATTTTTCGACATAAGGAGTACCAATATGGAATTCGAGCAAGTACGTGATATCATCGTGGAGACCCTGGGCTGCGACGCGGAGCAGGTCACAATGGACGCCTCCCTGGCTGACGATCTGGGTGCTGATTCCCTGGCTTCCGTGGAGCTGGTGATGGCTCTGGAGGAGGCCACCGGCATCTCCATTGAGGATAGCGCCCTGGCGGAGATGAAGACCGTCGGCGACGTGATGAACTACCTGAACGCCCACAAGCAGTAATCCCTGCCCCGCCGGCGGGCCCGCGCCCTCCGGCGGGTTCACTTTCCGCTGAGAAAGGAATGCGCTATGACCAACCAAGAGTTTTTTGAGATTGTCGCCTGCTTCGACCGCAGCACCGCTCAGACGATGAAGCTGTCCACGCAGGAGTTCACCATAGAGCTGACCCGGGGCGGCGCGTCCGCGCCCGCAGCCGGCACGCCCGCGGCCGCTCCGGCTGCCGCCGCGGCCCCGGCGCCTGCGCCCCAGAGCAGCTCCCCCTCTATCGACGCGCCTCTGGTGGGCACGTTCTACGCGGCGCCCGCCCCGGACCAGGCCCCCTTTGTTCTGCCCGGCGACCGAGTGTCCAAGGGCCAGACCGTCTGCCTGATCGAGGCCATGAAGATGATGAGCGAGGTTCCCGCTCCCTGTGACTGCGTCATTGAGAGCGTGTGCAAGAGCAACGGCGAGCTGGTGGCCTTCGGCGAGCCGCTGTTCCGTTATCGGCCATGCTGAGGCGGGTATTGATCGCCAACCGGGGAGAGATCGCTCTGCGGGTCCTGCGGGCCTGCCGGGAGCTGGGGATCGAGACGGTGGCCGTCTACTCCCAGGCGGACGCGGACGCGCTCCACGTCCAGCTGGCGGGACAGGCGGTGTGCATCGGCCCTGCCCGGGCGGCAGACAGCTATCTGAATCAGGACGCCCTTCTGACGGTGGCCAAGGCCACCGGGTGCGACGGCGTCCATCCCGGCTATGGCTTCCTCTCTGAAAACGCCGACTTTGCAGACGCCTGCGCCGCGGCTGGCCTGACCTTCATCGGTCCCTCCGGCGACGCCATCCGCAAGGCCGGCTCCAAATCTGCCGCGCGGGACCTGATGCGCGCCGCCGGCGTGCCTGTGACTCCCGGCTCCGACGGGCCGGTCGTCTCTGTGGAGGAGGCGCTGGCCGCGGCAGAGTCCGTGGGCTATCCCGTGCTGCTGAAGGCGTCCGCCGGCGGCGGCGGACGGGGCATCCGCCGGTGCGACCGGCCGGAGGATCTGTCCGCGGCCTTTGCGGAGGCCAAGGCGGAGGCCCAGGCTTGCTTCGGCAACGACGAGATGTATCTGGAGAAGCTGGTGCTCCGGCCCCGGCACATCGAATTCCAGGTGCTGGCGGACCGGTACGGCAACGTCATCCACCTGGGGGACCGGGACTGCTCGGTCCAGCGGCGGAACCAGAAGCTCATCGAGGAGGCCCCCGCCCGGTGTCTGACGCCGGAGTTGCGGGAGCGGATGGGCGCCGCCGCCGTGAAAGCGGCCCGTGCCGTGGGCTACGAGAACGCCGGCACGGTGGAGTTCCTGCTGGATTCTGACCGGGAGCACTTCTACTTCATGGAGATGAACACCCGCATCCAGGTGGAGCACGGTGTCACGGAGCTGGTCACCGGCGTGGATCTGGTGCGCCAGCAGCTGCGCATCGCCTCCGGCCTGGCGCTGCGCCTGCGGCAGGAGGATGTGACGCTCCAGGGCCACGCCATCGAGTGCCGCATCAACGCCGAAGACCCTGTGCAGGGGTTCCGTCCGTGCCCCGGACGGGTGGATTTTCTCCACTTCCCCGGCGGCCCCGGCGTGCGGGTGGACTCCTGCCTGTACAGCGGGTGCGAGCTCTCGCCCTACTACGACTCCATGGCGGCCAAGATCCTGGCCTATGCCCCCACCCGGATGGAGACCATCCGGCGGATGCGCCGCTGCCTGGAGGAATTTACGCTGGAGGGCTTCCCCACCAACGCGGAGCTCTCCTATCAGATTCTGTACCATCCGGAGTTCATTCTAGGAGAGTGCACCACCGCCTTCCTGGATGAGCACCTGTCGGAGCTGCTGGAATTCAGCCGCAAGCTCAGTGAAAGCGGGGTGGATGCATGAGCGGGATGAACGGCGTCTTCGCTAAGCGCCGGGCGCGCCTGCTGGCCATGAAGGCCATCCGGGACAACCACATTCCCGGCGATAAAGCCATCACCTGTCCCAAGTGCGGACAGGACAGCGACCGCAAGTCCGTGGCGCAGAACCTGTCGGTCTGCCCCAAGTGCGGTTACCATTTCCCCATCGGCGCCTACTACCGGCTCAGCACGATCCTGGACCCCGGCTCCTTCCGGGAGCTGTTTGAAAAGCTGCCCGCGGCGGACCCCCTCTCCTTCCCCGGCTACCGGGCCAAGGTGGAGGCCGCCCAGCGCAAGACCGGCCTGACGGAGGCCGTGGTCACCGCCACCGGCACCATCGGGGGCCGCAAGTGCGTGGTGGGCGTACTGGACAGCCGCTTCTTCATGGGCTCCATGAGTGCCGCCGTGGGCGAGAAGATCACCCTGGCCATTGAGTACGCCACCAAGAACCGCCTGCCCCTGATCCTGTTCGCCGCCAGCGGCGGCGCCCGGATGCAGGAGGGCATCCTCTCCCTGATGCAGATGGCCAAGACCAGCGCGGCCCTGGCCCGCTTCTCGGAGAAGGGGCTTTTGTATATTTCCGTCTTTACGGACCCCACCACCGGTGGGGTCACTGCCAGTTTCGCCTCTCTGGGCGATATCATCCTGGCGGAGCCCGGCGCCCTGATCGGCTTTGCCGGTCCCCGGGTGATCCAGCAGACCATCGGCCAGACCCTGCCGGAGGGCTTCCAGCGGGCGGAGTTCCAGGAGGAGCACGGCTTTGTGGACGCGGTGGTGCCCCGCCTTCAGATGCGGGACACCCTGTCCCAGCTGCTGCGGCTCCATGAGAAAGGGGGACGCACATGAGCGAACCGCTGACCGCCGCCCAGCGGGTGGCCATTGCCCGCCACCCCCAGCGGCCCAATATCACAGATTATATCCAGGCGCTGTTCACCGACTTCTTTGAGCAGAAGGGCGACCGCCTCTGCGGCGAGGACGCCGCGATTTTGGGCGGGGTGGCCCTGTACCACGGCCGCCCGGTGACCGTCATCGGCACTCGGAAGGGCAAAACGCTGGAGGAGAACCTCAAGTGCAACTTCGGCATGCCCAACCCGGAGGGGTACCGCAAGGCCCTGCGGCTGATGCGCCAGGCGGAGAAGTTCCGCCGCCCCATCCTGACGTTCATCGACACCTCCGGCGCCTATCCCGGCCTGGAGGCCGAGGCCCGGGGCCAGGGCGAGGCCATCGCCCGGAATCTCTATGAGATGAGCCGCCTCACCGTTCCCGTCATCGCCCTCATCACCGGCGAGGGCAACAGCGGCGGCGCACTGGCGCTGGGCGTTGCCAACCGGGTGCTGATACTGGAGAACTCCGTGTACGCCATCCTCTCTCCGGAGGGCTTCGCCTCCATTCTGTGGAAGGACTCCGCCAGACATGAGGAGGCCTGTGAGCTGATGAAGCTGACGGCGCCGGACCTGCTGGAGCTGGGCGTCATCGACGGCATCATCCCCGAGCCGGAGGGCGGCGCCCATCTGGCTCCCGCCGCCCACATGCGGCAGGTGGACCGGGCCCTGAGCCGCTGCCTGGCGGAGCTCTCCAAGGAGAGCGGAGCCGCCCTGGCCGCCGGCCGCTATCAAAAATTCAGACGCATGGGCGCAGCACCCCAGAAGGAGGAAGCATGAGCGGAATCAAAATCAGAGGCACCGGCCGGTTTGCCCCTGCGAAAATCGTCACCAACGACGACCTGGCGAAGATCGTGGATACCAGCGACGAGTGGATCTCCACCCGCACCGGCATCCAGACCCGCCACCACTGCACCACGGAGACCCACACGGATATGTGCGTGGGCGCCGCCCGGCAGGCGCTGGAAAACGCCGGGATTTCCCCGGAGGACATCGGCGCCTGCGTGGTGGCCACCTTCTCCTCCGACTACCTGTCCCCCTCTGCCGCCTGCATGGTGCAGCGGGGACTGGGGCTGCCCCACGACGCGGTGTGCTTTGACCTGAACGCCGCCTGCAGCGGCTTCCTGTTCGCCATCCACACCATGGAGTGCCTGCTGGCCCAGGCTCCCCGGAAATACGGCCTGGTGCTGGGCGCCGAGATGCTCTCCCGCTTCATCAACTGGGAGGACCGGGGCACCTGCGTCCTCTTCGGCGACGGCGCCGGCGCGGTGGTGGTGGAGTGGCGGGAGGACTATCCCTCCATCCACGCCGTTCTGGGCTGCCACGGCGACCCGGAGATGCTGGGCGTCACCGGCGCGGAAAAGCCGGAGCCTGCCCGCATCTTCATGCACGGCCAGCCCACCTTCAAATTCGCCGTCAAGGCGGTGCCCTACTGCATCGACCAGGTGCTGGAAAAGGCCGGCATGGCCATTGAGGATGTGGACTTCTTCGTCTTCCATCAGGCCAACGCCCGGATCATCGACCTGGCGGCCAAAAAGTACCACATCCCGCCGGAGAAGTACTACAAGAACATCCAGAAATACGGCAACACCTCCGCCGCCAGCATCCCCCTGGTCATCAGCGAGCTCCACGACCTGGGGAAGGTGGGACCCGGCTCCCGGGTCCTGGTGGTGGGCTTCGGCGGCGGCCTCACCTGGGGCGGCGCCCTGGTGGAGTTCGCCTGACCCCCTGCGTATGAAGCAGGTGCTCTGGACGCAAGCCTTTTACCGGCGAAAACTTCAGCTTTATTTGGGCCGCACACAGCGGCGAATGGGAGATTTTTATGAAAAAGCTCAATGAGATCCTGGGAACCAAGTATCCCTTCATCCAGGGCGGCATGGCCAACATCGCCACCGGCGAGTTCGCCGCCGCCTGCTCCAACGCCGGGGCCCTGGGCATGATCGCCACCGGCGGCTGGGACGGCGACCGTCTCCGCCAGGAGATCCGCCGGGCCAAGGAGCTGACGGACAAGCCCTTCGGCGTCAACCTGATGCTGATGAGCCCCTATGCCGACGACATCGCCCAGATCATTCTGGAGGAGGATGTGAAGGTGGTCACCACCGGCGCCGGCAACCCCGGCAAATACATCCCCGCCTGGAAGGAAAAGGGCATCAAGGTCATCCCCGTGGTGGCCGCTGCGGTCATGGCCAAGCGGCTGGAGCGCTACGGCGTGGACGCCATCATCGCCGAGGGCACGGAGTCCGGCGGCCACGTGGGCGAGATGACCACCATGGCCCTGGTGCCCCAGGTCATCGACGCGGTGAGCGTCCCTGTGGTGGCCGCCGGCGGCATCGCGGACGGGCGGCAGGCCGCCGCCGCCTTCGCCCTGGGCGCCTGCGGCATCCAGGTGGGCACCTGCCTGCTGGCAAGCGAGGAGTGCCCCATCCACCCCAACTACAAGCAGGCCATCCTCAAGGCCAAGGACACCGACACGGTGGTCACCGGCCGGTCCATCGGCGGCCCGGTGCGGATTCTGAAGAACAAGATGGCCCGGGAGTACCTGGCCCTGGAGAAGCGAGGCGCCACCCTGGACGAGCTGGAGCACCTGACCCTGGGCGGCCTGCGCCGGGCCGTGCTGGAGGGCGACGTGGAGACCGGCAGCGTCATGAGCGGCCAGGTGGCCGGTATGCTCCATGAGATCCGGCCCGTGGCCGAGATCTTCCGGGACCTGTATGAGAGCGGTATTGCCCGGACGAAGGCCACCGCCGCAGAATGGAGCGACGCGGAATGAAACTGGGCTTTTTGTACGCCGGTCAGGGCAGCCAGCACGCCGGCATGGGCGCGGACCTGTATGAACAGTATCCTGCCTTCCGCTCTGTCATCAACAGCGCTGAGGTGGACTTTGACCTGAAGCAAGTCTCCTTCGAGGACCCGGACGGCCTCATCAACCAGACCCGCTACACCCAGCCCTGCATGGTGGCCTTTGCCGCCGGCATGACGGCGGTGCTGCGGGAGAAGGGCATCACCCCCGCCGTGGCGGCGGGCCTGTCCCTGGGCGAGTACTCCGCCCTCCACGCCGCTGGCGTGTTCGACGCCGCCACGGCCATCCGGCTGGTGGCCTTCCGAGGCCGCGCCATGGAAGAGGCGGCCGCCGGCCGGGAGAGCGCCATGATGGCGGTCCTGAACCTGGATCGGGCTCCTTTACAGGAGTGCTGCGACGCCGCCTCTGACCTGGGATGCGTGGTGATCGCCAACTACAACTGTCCCGGGCAGCTGGTGATCGGCGGCGAGAAGGCCGCCGTGGAGAAGGCCGCCGCCCTGGCTAAGGAGAAGGGTGCCCGCCGGTGCCTGCCCCTGAAGGTCAGCGGCCCCTTCCACACCCCCCTGATGGCCCCTGCCGGGGATGCCCTGCGGGAATACTTCCAGGGCGTGGCGTTTGCGGAGCCTCAGATTCCCGTGATCTTCAACTGTCTGGGAGACGTGAAGGACGACTCCACCACCATCCAGGAGCTGCTGGTGAAGCAGGTGCAGAGCAGCGTGTTCATGGAGGACTCCATCCGGAAGATGGCGGACATGGGCGTGGACGCCATTGTGGAGATCGGCCCGGGCAAGGCCCTCAGTGGCTTTGTGAAGAAGACTGTCCCCGGCATGCCCGTCTGCGCGGTGGAGACTGTGGCAGACGTGGAGGCCCTGCCGGAGACGCTGGAACAACTGATGAAGGAGAAGGCATGATGAATTTTGCTGGAAAGACCGCCGTGGTCACCGGCGGCAGCCGGGGCATCGGCCGGGCCATCTGCGAGGAGCTGGCCCGGGGCGGCGCCAATGTGGTGCTGTGCTACGCCGGCCGGGCGGAAGCCGCCCGGGAGACCGTGGCCGCCTGCGAGGCCCTGGGGGCCAAGGCCCTGGCCGTGCAGTGCAACGTGGCGGACGAGGTCCAAGTGAAGGCCCTGATGGATGCCGCCGTGAAGGAATTCGGCCGGATCGACATTCTGGTGAACAACGCCGGTGTCACCCGGGACGGCCTTGTGATGATGATGAAGGAGGCCGACTTCGACGCGGTGATCGACACCAACCTGAAGGGCACCTTCCTGTGCATGAAGGCCGTGTCCCGGATCATGATGAAGCAGCGGTACGGCCGGATCGTGAACCTCTCCAGCGTGGTGGGGCTCCGGGGCAACGCCGGCCAAGTGAACTACGCCGCCAGCAAGGCCGGCGTGGTAGGCATGACCAAGTCCCTGGCCAAGGAGCTGGCCTCCCGGGGCGTGACGGTCAACGCCGTGGCCCCCGGCTTCATTGAGACGGACATGACCGCCGCCATGCCCCAGGCCGCCAAGGACGCCATGATGCCCACCATCCCCATGCAGCGGCTGGGCGCGCCGGAAGACGTGGCAAAGGCCGTGGCCTTCCTGGCCAGCGACGAGGCCGCCTATGTCACCGGCCAGGTCCTGGCCGTCGACGGGGGCATGGCGATGTGATGCGAAGGGGAGCAGGCTAGCACCGTTGCGGCATTGCGATTGCCGGCCCTGCTTGGGCCAGCAATCGCGCCGCTGCCTCGAAAGCGGTTCGCTTCATCCGCCACAGGCGGCGCTTCACCGCTTTCCCCTCGCCCTCCCCCATCCCCAGTGACATCGGTCACTGGGGACGCCGCCCAAGGCGGCTGAGTCAAAGTATTTTCGGCAGGTACAGAAGGTGAATTGCCCCGCAGGGGCAAGAGAAGCCGCCCTGGGGCGCGCCCTGCCGAAAATGATCGAAGTTCTTTTGTTCGCCAGGGGCGAACGAACTGGGGAACCCCGAATGGGTCTCCCCTAGCCCCTTTCCTTTTGCGGGGCCTTTGGGAACACCTTTTCTGGGTGCTCCCAACTCTATCTACAGGAGGTATACTATGGAACGACGGAGAGTCGTGATCACCGGCCTGGGGGCCGTGACCCCCATTGGCCTTACCGCGGCAGAAAGCTGGCAGGCTGTGAAGGACGGTGTGTGCGGCATCGCTCCCATCACCCAATTCGATCCCACCGATCTGAAGGTCCATCTGGCCGCGGAGGTCAAGGGCTTTGTGCCGGAGAACTACATGAGCAAGCCGGAGGCCAAGCGGATGGGCCGCTTCACCCAGATGGCCGTTGTCTCCGCCAAGGAGGCGCTGGACGGCGCCGGCTTCACACTGGATGAGGCGGAGGCGGACCGCTGCGGCGTCATCGTCTCCAGCGGCATCGGCGGCCTCTCCATCACGGAGGCAGAGCACGACAAGGGCATGGAGAAGGGCTGGGACCGGGTCTCTCCCTTCTATATCCCCACCGGCATCTGCAACATGGCCGCCGGTCAGATCGCCATCCACACCGGCTTCCGGGGCATGTGCTCCTGCCCGGTGACCGCCTGCACCGGCGGCACCAATGCCGTGGGCGACGCCTTCCACTATATCCGGGACGGCTATGCCGACGTGATGCTCTGCGGCGGCACGGAGTCCGCTGTGACGCCCCTGGCCATCGGCGCCTTCACCTCCATGAAGGCCCTGACCCAGAATCCCGATCCCAACCGGGCCTCCATCCCCTTTGACGCGGAGCGCAGCGGCTTCGTGCTGGGCGAGGGCGCGGCCATCCTCCTGCTGGAGGAGCTGGAGCACGCCAAGGCCCGGGGCGCCCGGATCCTCGCGGAGGTCGTGGGCTACGGCGCCACCTGCGACGCCTATCATATGACCGCTCCCCGGCCTGACGGCAGCGGTGCCGCCAAGGCCATGGAGATGGCCCTTGCGGACGGCGGCGCCAAGCCGGAGGATGTGGACTATATCAACGCCCACGGCACCTCCACCCCCTTGAACGACGCCGGCGAGACCGCCGCCGTCAAGACGGTGTTCGGTGACCACGCCTACAAGCTGGCCATCAGCTCCACCAAGTCCATGACCGGCCACATGCTGGGCGCCGCCGGCGCGGTGGAGGCCGTGTTCTGTGCCATGGCGCTGCATGACGGCTATCTCCCTGCCACCATCAACTATCAGGTGCCGGATCCCGCCTGCGACCTGGACGTGGTGCCGGGTCACGGCCGCAGCGCCGACGTGCGCTACGCCATGTCCAACTCTCTGGGCTTCGGCGGCCACAACGGCAGCCTGCTGTTCAAGAAGTGGGAGGCGTGAGACGATGGCAAACGAATTGAATTCCAATCAGATCGCGCAGATCCTGCCCCATCGGTTCCCCTTTGCTCTGGTGGACCGGATCACCGATTACGAGCCCGGCCAGTGGGCCAAGGGCCGCAAGTGCGTCAGCGTCAACGAGCAGTTCTTCTGCGGCCACTTCCCCCAGGAGCACGTCATGCCCGGCGTGCTGATTCTGGAGGCCATGGCCCAGGTGGGTGCCGTGGCCATCCTCTCCCTGCCGGAGAACCAGGGCAAGATCGCCCTGTTCGGCGGTGTGAAAAACGCCCGCTTCCGCCGGAAGGTGACCCCCGGCGACGTGCTGGAGATGGAGTGCGTTCTCACCAAGCGCCGCGGGCCGGTGGGCATCGGCGAGTGCAAGGCCACGGTCAACGGCGAGCTGGCCTGCACGGCGGAACTGACCTTTGCCATCGGTGCGGAATGACAGCCGGCGCTTTCCCGCCATGCGGGCAAGGCGCGGGAAAGAGGGCTTGCAGCCATGCTGAAAGACGCTTTTTTTAACGTGTACACCAAGTTCAAGCTGCACTTTTACCAGGAGATCTTCAGCCGCTTTCAGGACCGGGAGGCCAGTCTGACAACAGTGGAGACCTTCTGCATGGAGGCCATTCAGGCCCTGGGCAGTCCCACGGTGAATGAATTTGCCACCTTCATGCGGATCTCCCCTCCCAACGCGGCATACAAGGTCAACAGCCTCATCAAGAAGGGCTACATCCGCAAGGTCCAGTCTCCCGACGACCGGCGGGAATACCATCTGGAGATCACCCAGAAGTATATCGACTACTACAACATCAGCACGGCCTACATGACCGCCGTCATGAACCGCATCACACAGCGGTTTACCCCGGCGGAGTGCGCCAAGCTGGAGGAGATGCTCACCATCATCAGCCGGGAGCTGATGGCAGAGGTGGAGATTCCAGACACCCTTCCGGAACAAAGCAACTAAAGAAGCGGCACAGGCTGACAGCCTGTGCCGCTTCCTTTTCAAAACAGTCCCTCCGGAATGCGGATATCCGCTCTGGGGACCTTCTCCCAGGCAAAGTCCGCCAGCAGGCTCTCCCCGCTTCTAGGCTCTGCGGAGGGGTTGAAACCTGCGAGATATGCCAGCTTCCCCAGGATTTCCGATGCCGTATACCGCTCTCCCAGCGCGTCCAGCCCTGCGTCCGCGTTCCGCTTGCTGAGCCGCTGTCCGTCACTTCCCAGAAGCAGCGGGAAATGGTAAAACGCCGGCGCCTCCAGCCCCAGCAGCCGATACAGCAGCAGCTGCCTGGGGGTGGACGCCAGCAGGTCCGCGCCCCGTACCACTTCTGTGACGCCCATGGCCGCGTCATCCACCACCACCGCCAGCTGATAGGCAAACATCCCGTCCGACCGCCGCAGCAGAAAATCCCCGCAGTCCTCAGGCAGCCACTCACCGTACTCCCCCATGTGGCCGTCAATGAAGGTGATCTCCTCCTCCGGCACCCGCAGCCGCAGGGCGGGGGCGCGGCCCGTGCGCCGGGCCCGCTCTGCCGCCTGCTCCGCGGTCAGCCCGCGGCAGGTCCCCGGGTAGACCACCTGTCCATCCTCCCGGTGGGGGGCGCTGGCGGCATGGAGCTCCGCCCGGGTGCAGAAGCAGGGATAGACCAGCCCCTGGGCCTCCAGCCGCTCCAGAGCGGCCTGGTACAGCGCCGTCCTCCGGCTCTGCTCATAGGGGCCGCTGGGGCCGCCTATGACAGGTCCCTCGTCCCAGTCCAGCCCCAGCCACTGGATATCCCGGCACATCTGCTCCCCATAGCGCAGCGGGCATCGCGCGGTGTCCAGGTCCTCGATCCGCAGGATCACCCTTCCGCCCTTCTGCCGGGCGCTGAGCCAGGCCAGCAGGCAGCACAGAATATTCCCCAAATGGATGCGTCCGCTTGGCGACGGCGCAAACCGACCGGTCACCGCCATGGTCTCCCGCCTCCTTGTCCGTTCATGCCACCCTATTATAGCGGGATTTCGCCGCTTCTTCAAGGCCGTTTCCCACAGCTGCCGGGCCGTTCATCTCGTTTCTCCATGGTGAAATGTATCAGATGCGAAACATGCGCAATATCTTCACTCCATTTATGATATAGCCATAACAACCGGCGGGTATATACCAGAAATGCGTGAACATGACAATTGAATTTCGCTGCCTCATCCAGTGCGTCAGCGCGCAGCAGGCGTCGCCTGATCGGCATTTCTCATAAAACATTTAAAAGGACCGGCGTGGACAAGCGGAGGAGGAAATGAGACTCTCCCCGTCTTCCCCGCCCGGCACCCTCTGAAACTCCACACCCTGTATCCCCATTGCGCTATCAGGCAAATCTGGAGGTGCATGGAGGATTCCCACATTCATGACCTCCCGGACTGCGCACTGGAGTTTTGCCGTGCCGCCGGAGACACCATACCGTCCTTTGCGCAGCAAAAAAGGCCGCCGCTGGACAGCGGCGGCCTTTTTGGGGAAACGCGATCAGTTCTTGATGTGGATGGCGCGCTTCTGGACGTTCAGCGCGCACTCCCGCACGGACTCGGAAACCGTGGGATGAGAGTGGATCGTGGAGATCAGCTCATCCACGGTGGCCTCCAGCCGCAGGGCCAGAGCGCCCTCGGCGATCAGGTCCGTGGCACGGGGCCCGATGATGTGCATGCCCAGCACTTCCTCATACTTGGCGTCGGCGATGATCTTCACCAGGCCCTCGCCGCCGTTGATGATCAGGGACTTGCCGTTGGCCACCAGCGGGAACTTGCCCACCTTGTAGTCAATGCCCTTGGCCTTGCACTGCTCCTCAGTCAGACCGACGGAGGCAGCCTCCGGCTCCATGTACACGCAGGTGGGGTTGGTCTTTTCGTCATACACGGCGGGGATGCCCATGATGTTCTCCGCAGCCACTTCGCCCATGGCGGAGGCGGTGTGGGCCAGCTGGGCCTTGCCGAAGACACAGTCGCCAATGGCGTACACGCCGGGGACGTTGGTCTCCATCTTGTCGTTGACGATGATCCGGCCCCGGTCGTTGTTCAGGCCGGCAGCCTCCAGGTTCAGGCTGGCGGTATTGGCCTTCCGGCCGATGGCCACCAGGACCTTCTCCGCCTCAAAGCTGACGGTCTCGCCGGCCTTGTTCTTGCAGACCACCTTGGCGCCCACGGGAGAGGCCTCCACGGCCTGCACCGGGCACTCCAGGTTGAACTCCATGCCCATCTTCTTCATGTGCTTCACGCCGATGGCGGTCAGGTCACCGTCCAGCATGGGCAGCATGTGGTCCAACGCCTCCACAACGGTGATCTTGGTACCGAAGGCCGCATAGGCGCAGGCCAGCTCCAGGCCGATGACGCCGCCGCCGATGACCACCATGGACTTGGGCAGCTTCTCCAGGGAGAGCGCGCCGGTGGAGTCGAT
>DWXY01000146.1 GCA_019118935.1 Candidatus Oscillibacter pullicola | reverse complement strand
TGTGGGCGACGACATACAAGGCGGCACAATGATACTCCCGCGTTGAACACCCTCAAAGTATTGCGCGGCGCACCCATAAGCATGGGCCGGGGTGAAACTCCCGTGAGGTTGCAGCTAACAACCGCCCGTTTCAGCCTTATTTCTCATATCGTACAAGCCGGAGCGCATATTCTGTACTATGCCGCTAACCGGGAGGGAAAGAAGATGATTACCAAGTTACAACTTCAACAAATGAGAAATGTTGATATTACACAGGTTGACCGCAGCACTTTGGTTGATATTCGTAATATCCATATTGACAGTTCTTTGCCAGCAGCAAAGAAAATGCAAAGCTACTTTGAGCAGATTGTAAATCCATACTGTTTTCTTTGTGGTGATACACCCGTAAGAATACGGTTTGTCGCAGAGGATAGAACGCTAAAGCAATCATTGTGCGATTACTTTTTAAGTCTGAAATAACAGCCGACTTTCCCTAACTCTATGGGTAAGACCTTGTGATTACGGGGCGAAAATGGTATAATTAACTCGTAATTATAGGGGGAAAGGAGGTATAATGCCCCGCATACGCAAAGACAAAATGGCACGCAGTTATGCAGAGCCGTTTTGGAAAATTGGGCTATACATTCGACTATCCAGAGAGGACGACAACGAGGACGAAAGCGAGAGTGTTATCAACCAAGAAAAGATACTCCGCGACTTTGTAGACAGCTATTTTGAGCCGGGAACCTATGTGATTGTAGACGTGTTTGCCGACGACGGATTGACAGGCACCGACACAGCGCGACCAAACTTCAAACGGCTTGAGGGCTGCATTGTCCGCAAAGAAGTAAACTGCATGATTATCAAATCCCTTGCACGCGGTTTCCGCAACCTTGCCGATCAACAAAAGTTTTTGGAGGAGTTCATACCCATTCACGGCGCAAGGTTTATTTGCACAGGCACGCCATTTATTGACACTTACGCTAACCCCCATTCTGCAAGCGGTCTTGAAGTACCTATTAGGGGAATGTTCAATGAGCAGTTTGCCGCGACCACTTCCGAAGAAATCCGCAAAACATTCAAGATGAAACGGGAGCGCGGCGAGTTCATAGGCGCGTTTGCCCCTTATGGCTACAAGAAAGACCCAAACGACAAAAACAGCTTGATTGTAGATGAAGAAGCAGCGGAAGTTGTCAAAAGCATTTACCATTGGTTTGTCAATGAGGGGTACAGTAAAATGGGGATTGCAAAGCGGCTTAACCAAATGGGAGAGCCGAACCCCGAAGCCTATAAGAAGAAAAAAGGCTTTAAGTATAACAACCCTAATTCCGACAAAAACGATGGTTTGTGGTCTGCCAGCACGATTGCAAGGATATTGCAAAATGAAGTTTATACGGGCGTAATGGTGCAAGGCCGTAACCGCGTAATAAGCTACAAAGTACACAAGCAGATCAACGTCCCCGAAGAAGAATGGTTTGTCGTCCCCAACACACACGAAGCGATTATTGACAGGGAAACATTCGAGAAAGCGCAAGCCCTACATAAGCGCGACACAAGGACAGCCCCCGGCAAACAGGAAGTCTATCTCATGTCCGGCTTTGTCCGTTGCGCGGATTGCAAAAAGGCCATGCGGCGCAAAACCGCCCGTGATATTGCCTACTACTCTTGCCGTAGCTACACCGATAAGAAGATTTGCAGCAAACATTCTATCCGGCAAGACAAGTTGGAAAACGCGGTATTGGCAGCGTTGCAAATGCAAATTGCCCTTGTAGATCGGCTTGCAGAAGAAATTGAACGGATTAACAACGCGCCTGTTATCAACCGGGAAAGCAAGAGATTATCCCATTCCTTGAAACAGGCAGAAAAGCAGCTAAAACAGTACAATGACGCTTCCGACAGCTTGTACCTTGATTGGAAAAGCGGTGAGATTACCAAAGAGGAATATCGCCGCTTGAAAGGCAAGATTGCAGAACAGATACAACAGCTTGAAGCGAACATCTCCTATCTGAAAGAGGAAATGCAGGTAATGGCTGATGGTATCGGAACCGACGACCCGTATCTAACCGCCTTTCTGAAATACAAAAACATTCAGAGCCTTAACCGCGGGATTATGGTTGAACTCGTAAAAGCGGTTTGGGTGCATGAGAACGGGGAAATAACGGTTGACTTCAATTTTGCCGACGAGTACCAGCGAATTATTGATTACATTGAGAATAACCACAACGTTATCCGAGTGATTGAGAACAAGGCAATCTAACGGCTTGCCTACTCAACACAAAGGAAAATCTAATGTTGTGCATAAATACACGGCTCTACAGGGCCGGCAGCATCAAAAGCCCGCCGATCATCTTCCACATGGAATCACCTCTTGCCGCGCGTCCGTAGCCGCCACTGTGGACGGCGCCGCGCTCTCGATCCGGTCATAGGCGGTCTTGTAGCCGATCAGATAGAACACCCCGGCGATCAAGATGCCGCAGAGCAGCAGGCAAACGATCAAACCGGCCGACGGCTTGTTCACTGTGGATTCCTCCCCTCTGATGCGGCATCAGCCGCCAGAACTGTCCAAAGGGCCTCGTCCCCCTGGTAGATGCCCGTATAGGGCTGCTCCAGGCAGCAGGTACCGTCCGCCTCGTAGACGTACAGAACGCTCCAGTCCGGCGTCTCGCCGGTGCCCAGCTCCACCTTTACTGCACCGGGCCGGTCCGGCGCGTCCTGCACGCTCTCCCCGCCGGTGGAGACGGCCTCTGCCGCCTGTCGGAGAAATTCCTCGATCCAGTCCCGGTCCGTGTGGAGCGTCATCACATCCCCCGCCGTCACCCGGATGGCAGTGACCTCCGCCGCCTCCGGGAGGACGATCCGGCCCGCCCCGCCGCAGGCTGTCATGGCCAGCGCAAGCCCCAGGCACCAGGCGGCCAGCCGCAGATAGCGCTTCATACCCGTCCCCCTTACGCGCCGCCCCGGCTGGCCAGCCAGGCGGACAGGCTCCAGGTCCGCCAGTCGGCGCACTCCGCCCGGGCGTCGGCCCGGCGCTGGGACAGCAGGCTCTCCAGCGTGCGGAAGGCGCTGTCCCGGCTTTGGAAGATCGTATCCCCGTCCAGCCGCTCCAGCTGGGACAGGGTATCATAGGAGAGGTCATAGAGCAGATAGTCCACATCCAGCACCGCGCTCTCCCCGGAGAGGTGCCGGTCCACCTGGTCCTTTGCCACCAGGTAGTCCACCGGCACGCAGTTGATGACCAGCCACCCCGCCAGGGCCAGGGGAAACACCACCCGGCAGAACCGGAAGTCCGGCCGCCACACCTTCCAGGCCGCAGCCAGCAGAAAGGCCGCCATCATCCCCATGCCCCAGTAGGTCATGCAGCGCTTGAAGGACAGGCCGTACACATCCACATACAGCGTCATCCGCCAGGCGGCGGAGAGGAGCAGGAGCAGGCTCTCCACGGTCAGCAGGGCGGAGAGGAGCCGCACCGCCCGCCAGGCGCCGCCCTCCCGGCGGGACCACTGGACCGCTGCCAGCAGGAGCGTCAGGTTCACCACCGTCACCCCCACCATCTGGAAGAAGCCGCTCCGGGCCCACTCAGCATAGGAGAGGCCCTTTTGGGCCAGGTACTCCGCTCCGCCGAAGAGCCCGGCGGACTGGACGCCCAGGAACAGCAGGTACAGCGCCGCCACCGCCGCCAGCACGATGGCGAAGCCCAGGCCGTCCACTCCGCCGCGGGCTGCGGCTCCGGTCCGTTTCAGGGGTGTGGGGCGGCGGAGGCTGTACAGCAGGCCGAAGAGGAAGGGGGTCATGACGCCGGCCAGCAGGGCCTTCCAGACCGCGTCCGTGAAGTGGAGGGAGACAAAGGCCCGCAGGTCCGCCGTGGCGGCGGCGAACAGCGCGTCGGCGGAGGCCAGAACGGGCACCAGGACCGCCAGCAGCGCCAGGGCGCCGGCCGCTCCCAGCAGCAGGGGCAGGACCCGCCGGGGGGCGCCGTCCTTTTTCTGGGGCCAGGCGGCGGCCAACGCTGCACCCAGGTGGCCGAAGAGCCCCCACAGCAGCAGGCAGAGCCGCTCCCACAGCATGGAGGGGCGCCACCAGGGCAGAAACTGTCCGCCGGAGAGGCCGATGGCGTGGACGGGCAGCAGGGCCAGCAGGGCCAGCAGATTCCACGCCCGGAAATACCAGTTGGAGCCCAGGGCCAGCGTGGCGGCCAGGGCCAGATTCACCACCAGCAGAACGCGGCTCTCCCAGGTGTTCAGCAGGGTGCGGCCCAGGTAGAGCCCCAGCAGGCCGTACCAGGCGCAGACGGCGGCGGTCAGTCCCGCGGTGGGGCCGCTCCAAAGCAGTGTGTTCACCAGCAGAAGACAGAAGCAGAAGGCCAGCGGCAGAAGCAGCCGCTCCCGGGAGGAGATCACATAAATTTTCACCGCATTTTGCGTAGGCTTCGCCGGCCCTCCCGCCGGCAGGGCTTTTTCATGTTCATTCATAATGGGTTCTCCTTTTTTCAACTGTCCTCACAGCGGGGACAGACAATGCACGTTACGTTCGGTCCCTGGCGGCAAAGTGGTGGCTCACCACGGCCATGGCTTCAAAGATCAGCGTTATCACAAACAGGATGCGGCCGACGATGGCCGCGCCGGAGGCCTGGACCAGGGCCATCTCCAAATCACCCGCCGCGGCCTCCAGCCGCACAGCGAAGAGCTGGGCCAGCAGGGCCAAGGCACAGGCCATCCCGCCGCCGGCCAGCTTCCAGCCGGAGCGGTCGCTCTCGGGACGGAGAAAGGCCCACACCGCCAGCACCCAGCCGGTAAAGCCCATCAGCAGGCTGGCCGCATTGCAGAACGGGGCGTCGATCATGCGTTCACCTCCTTGGGGGTACCGGAGCGGTCCGGGGAACTGTCTTGCCTGGGCGGGACGCACGCCAGAGGCAGCAGAAGCAGATAGAGGAAGAATGGATACAGCCGGGTACGGCTGCCCAGCGCCCCCAGCAGGCCCGGCGCCGGGCCGGTCGCCACAGTGTCAAAGGTGAGATTGGTGAACTGGAACGAGAGCCGCAGCGCCGCGATATGCAGCAGCAGGACCAGCGAGGCGCTGCCCAGGCAGAAGAGCTTCACCCGCCGCCGCTCCCGCAGATTGAAGAGCAGGAAGAGCAGGTGAAAGGACATCAGCAGGAACGTAAACGCCAAAACATAGTCAAAGGGGTTGCACAGCCTGCCGAACTCGGTAAACAGCGAAAGCTGAAACATCGCGTGAAACCTCCAACGGTAAAGATTTCCAAAAACACAGCCTTTATCCCGTCAGCATCAGAACGAGTATCCGAAACGGCACTATGATGAGATACCGGAACAGCCTCTGTGGGCTTCCGGAGCAGATCAGCAGAGTGACCGCCGCCGGATACAATCCGCAGAAGACATCCCACAGCACACCGGGCCCCATCTTCCGCGACCCGCCCGGCTCCGGAGGCAGAGCCCCAGAGAGGCCGGGGACAGCAGGACACAGGCATCCGCCCCCAGCAGCAGAAGGGCCAATACAACTCCCGGCCGGGCGGCATTGAAGAACGCGGACGGGAAGAGCTGCGCCGCCAGCAGGGGAAATGCGGGGACGGCCAGAAAAAAGAGAGGCGTGGCGGCCCGGAGGCGGCGGATGCAGGCCCGCTCCCGGCGGGGCGGGTCCGTGCGCCCGGCGGTCATGGTTCCGCCGCTCCGTCCGGCACGAACTCCAGAATGTCCCCCGGCTGGCAGTCCAGGGCGGCGCAGATGGCCTCCAGCGTGGAGAAGCGGACGGCCTTGGCCTTGTTGTTTTTCAGAATGGACAGGTTGGCCAGGGTGATATCCACTTTCTCCGACAGTTGGGAGAGGGACATCTTCCGCTTGGCCATCATCACATCCAGGTTGACTACGATCATGCCGTCACCTCAAATCGTCAGGTCGTTTTCCGCCTTCATCTCCGCCGCCCGGTGAAACAGCCCGGCCATCACCAGGCACAGCAGGCCCGCCATGGTGAAGAGGGGGATAAACAAAGCGGTGTAGGACAGCAGCGCGGCGGCGCCCTCCCGGCAGAGGGTGAAGGCAGTCCGCCCCAGGGCCCCGGCGGCGATCACAAAGCAGCCTGCGGCGGCCCGCTGGAGGTAGACGGCGTTTTTGGGAGAGAACGGCGCGCCGTCCGCCACAGAGGCCAGCAGGCGGATGCCCTGGACCAGGATCACCGCGCCGCAGACGCCCGCCAGAAGCAGGAACAGGGCCAAGACCGCAGTCTCCGGGGACTTCCAGGCCTCTTTCAAAATGATCTCCAGCAGATTTCCCATCCCGTCATCAAAGTCGTAGGCGAAAACAGCCAGGAGGTGGTCAAAGCGCATGGAGGCCGGATTCTGAAAGCGGAAGTAGGCCAGGGCCGGTGTCAGGGGAAGCAGCAGGATGTCGCAGAAAATGAGGAAACCGCAGAGAAAAATCAACACATCCGCGATTTTTTGGGCAGCAGTACGAACCATGGCGCGGGCCTCCTCCTAAATGGTCAGGTCGTTTTCCACCTTCATCTCCGTCGCCTGGCGGAACAGGGCGGACATCACCAGGCACAGCAGGCCGAACATGGTGAAGATCGGTACAAAGAGCGCATTGTAAGTGGCCAGTGGCCGGAGAGACTGGTAAAACCACAGCCCCCAGATCGTCCGGAGCAGTGCCGCTCCCGCGATGCAGAAGGAGCATACAGCCGCCCGCCGGAGGCTGACGGCATTCTGCGTGGAAAACGGCGTGCCCCGGAGGATGGTGTCCAGCACCCGGAGCGCCTGAAGGAGAATCAGCGCGGTGCAGATGCCGCAGATCACCAGGAACAGGGCGATCAGGGCGTTGGCGCCCTCGCCCCATATCCAGACCCAGGAGAGAAAAATTGCAGATACGCCCGCGGCGGTCACATCGTCCGCCTCCGGATGGAGCAGGTCGTACAGAAAGGTGCCGGCGCCGCCGAAGAGATTTTCCTCGTTGACCATGACGGAGGCGGGAACCAGCAGCAGAGCCAGGACGTTGAGCAGCAGGGTGAAGATCAGCAGCACCCGGAGCACCCGGGCGAGCGTTTGCACAGTGCTGTTGGACATGGTCGCTTTCCTCCTTATGCGTGAGAATGGGACCGGCTGGCCGGACGGGGGCGCAGCAGCAGGCACAGGGCCCAGATGCCGCAGAACTGCAGCAGAAGCACCAGCAGGATCTGGAGCGCGGAGCCCTCTGTCCAGAGCCACACCCAGCACCAGGCACAGAAAATCAGGAACCGAAGCAGCCCCTTCCAGAAGGGCACATAGTTTTCCACCGCGCCTGTCAGCTCCGGCAGCCATCCGCTGCCTGTGAGCACCAGGCCGGGAACGCAGAACAGGGCCGCCAGAAGCAGCAGCGCCAGCAGAACACGCCACAGGCGGATGGATGGCATTAGGAATCCCCCCTTTTTTCCGTATCGTACCACGAGAGTTATTGTTTGTCAATTATTTTTTATTGTTTTTCGATAAATCGATGAAAGAGGAGATGATCGGGCAGGGGCAGCAAAAAAAACGGCGCCGGGGCGGCCCTTTCGGACCGCCCCGGCGTCTGTATGATATAGAGAAAGGAGAGGGAAAATGATGTGTGTCACAAGCTTCCCGCTTGTTGTGCTCATCATACCGCCCCCAGCCCGGAAAGTCAACAGCCCGGGGAAAAGCTTCATACTTTGTTTACAGACTGGTCAAAAACGGACGATTTCATTCACGAAATGTTCAAAATTCGGAAACAATTTGGCCGGCGGTCACCCGCCGTACTGCCAGTGGGCGGGATCGGGATCTGTCTCGCTGTTGTCCGGCCAAGTCAGCGCATCTCCGCTCTCGTCGAGGATGTAGGGCACATCCTGGGAGACGGTGACCCGTCCGTAGACGTCCGTCACCACGGCAGCCACCTGTACCGTGTCCGCAGGCGTGAGGGAGAGGCGCGTCTCCGGCAGCTGGTAAAAAGCAAACTCCTCAAAGCCGTGGAAGCTGCCCGGCTTCTCGCAGGGCTCTGCCCAGGCCACCAGTTTCTGATTTTTGAACAGGCCCACCCGGACATTTGCCACGGCGGCGGTGAGACGCGCATCAGCCGGTGTCCTCTCCCGGATGTAAACATACCGCTCGTGACTGGACGCATTCAGGACCAGCTCCCCGTCCTCCAGCGCCATCCACATGAGATCGCTGTTGACGTCCACTTGCGGCAGCGAGTCGCTGTACAGCCCCTCGAACTGGTCCAGCAGCTGGGTCTGGCGGGTGCCGTCCGGCAGGACCAGCAGCGCCGAGAGGGTGATCTGGTCCGTCAAGGGGACGGAGAGGGTGGCGGAGAACCGCTGGTTGGAGCTCTCTTCACCCGCCTTGCCCAGCCGGTCACTGGCAGTCTCGCCGTTTTCTGCCAGGAACTCCACGGCCATCCCCTCCACATAGGTCTTGGGGACGGCGTATACGGAAAACGTGGCGGTGTTGGCGGCAAGGTCCACCGCTTCCAGCTCCACGTCGCAGTCCGCCACCAGGCTGTTCTGGGCCTTCAAGATCTCTTCCACCCGGTTGGAGAGGGAGCCGATCTGCCCGTCCACGCTGGACTCCACCCGATAGAGGCTGTTCTGCAGATTCACATACTGGCTGTCCATCCGGTCCAGACGGTCGAAGAGATGGAACAGCACCAGGCACAGGATCAGGCCCGCCGCTACGAAGGGCCAGCGGCGGCGCCTCCGGAACGCCGGCTGGGCGGCGATGTAGCGGCCTGCGATCTCCTCCACCATCTTCAGCTGGGCCTCCGTCAGCCCGCCGCCTGCTTCGGCAGGAGCTGCGTCCGCCTCCGGCGGTTCCTCCACGCCCAGCAGCCATCCCACAGAGACGCCGAACAGGCGGCTGAGGGCGATCAGCTTGTCGATCTCCGGCAGGGCGGAGTCCGCCTCCCATTTGTAGATGGACTGGCGGGAGACGCCCAGCTTGCTCCCCAGGGCCTCCTGGGACAGTCCCAGCTCCTTCCGCTTCTGCGCGATGCGCTGCCCAATGGTCACAGCCCTCGCCTCCTTTCGCCGTCAGACTAGCAGACAGCCTGCCACCAGGCCACCAACCGGGGAGAGGAAATCTGTCAACCCACGGTTAGCAGAGGAGAAAAGCCCTTGCGCCCCAATGGATTCAGAGGGCCTTTTCGTAACAGTTGAGATTCTCCCGCACAAACCCCATGAAGAAGAACTCCGCCGTTCCGGCGTAGCGGTAGCCCAGGGAGGGGTACAGGCGATTGGCGGGCAGGTTCCCCTCCCAGGTGTCCAGCCGGATGACGGTGCGGCCCTGGCGGCGGGCCTCCGCCTCGCAGAAGGCCACCATCTGCCGGGCATATCCCCGGCCGGAACAGGAGGGACGGATGCACAGGGTATGGATCACCCCCACCTCCTCCGCCGCGGCGGGAATGGTCCAGGGGATGGCGCCGTACTCCGGCAGCTGGATGCTGTTCAGGTTCACTACGCCCCAGAGGACGCCGTCCTCCTCGCCCACGTAGAAGGTGCCGGCCTCCAGGGCCTGGCGGGCGGTGTCGATGGTGGGGTATTTGCCCCGCTGCCAGTTGGTGTAGACGGGGCCCTGTGCCTCTCGGTCCAGGATCTCCTCATAGATGTCCGCGGCCTGGGACAGGTCCGCGGGGGTGGCAAGTCGGATCATGGCGATTCTCCTTTTTGATGTAGTGGCGATGGGAAAAGCGAGGCGCGCTGGGGTCAGCGCGCCTCGCGGGGATGAGCGGGAATCACGGGGTGTCCTTGGGCGGCTCAGACGGGGTGGAGCCGCTCTCCTGGGGGGCGTCTCCGCCGGAAGGGGACGGATCGGTGGCCGGGGCCCCCGGCTGTCCCTCCCGGGCGGCCTCCTCCGGGGATTCGATCTTCTGAGAGATCATGTGGACCTTCTTGGCGGGGGCCTCAATGGTCTCGGGAGAGGAGGGGCGGAACGCCTTGTCCCCTGTGCGGGTGGAGGCGTAGGGGTTCTCCACCAGCTCCGGGTCCCGGCCCTCGATGATGGCCACCATCTCCGCGCCGGTGATGGTCTCCTTCTCCAGCAGGTAGGCCACGACCTTGTCCATGTCCTCCCGGCTGGCCTTGATGACCTCCACGGCCTGCTGGTAGCACTGGTCCAGGATGTCCTTCACCGCCTGGTCCATCCGGGCGGCGGTGTCCTGGGCGCAGTCCATGCCGTAGCCGCCGTCCAGATACTGGTTCCGGCGGGAGGCCAGCGCCATCATGCCGAACTCGTCGCTCATGCCGAACATGGCCACCATGTTCCGGGCCACGTTGGTGGCGTCCTGGATGTCCTGGCTGGCGCCGTTGGTCATGGTGTTCATCACCACTTCCTCAGCAGCCCGGCCGCCCATGGAGACCATGATCTTGGCCATCAGCTCGTCCTTGGTGCGCAGCTCGGTCTTGTCCTCCTCCGGCATCAGCAGGGTGTAGCCCAGGGAGCCCTGGGTGTGGGGGACGATGGTGATCTTCTGCACCGGCTCGGTGTTCTTCTGCTTGTAGGCCACCATGGCGTGGCCCACCTCGTGGTAGGCAACCAGCTTTTTCTCAAACTCGGTGAGGACGCTGCCCTTCTTCTCCGTGCCGGCGATGACCAGCTCGAAGGCGGCCAGCAGGTCCTCCTGGGTCACCAGCCTGCGGCCCTTCCGCACGGCCCGCAGGGCCGCCTCGTTCACCAGATTGGCGAGGTCCGCGCCCACGCAGCCGGCGGTGGCCAGGGCTACCTTTTTCAGATTCACGTCCTCCGCCAGCTTGATGTTGCGGGTGTGGACCTGCAGCGTTGCGATGCGCCCCGCCAGATTGGGCCGGTCGATGGTGATGCGCCGGTCGAACCGGCCGGGCCGCAGCAGCGCCTGGTCCAGCACCTCGGGCCGGTTGGTGGCAGCCAGCAGGATGATGCCCTTGGTGGGGTCGAAGCCGTCCATCTCCGCCAGCAGCTGGTTCAGGGTCTGCTCCCGCTCGTCGTTGCCGCCCATGCGGTTGTCGCGGGATTTGCCGATGGTATCGATCTCGTCGATGAACACGATGCAGGGGGCCACCTTGCTGGCCTCCTTGAACAGGTCCCGGACGCGGCTGGCGCCCACGCCCACGAACATCTCCACGAAGTCGGAGCCGGAGATGGAGAAGAAAGGCACGTTGGCCTCGCCTGCCACGGCCTTGGCCAGCAGCGTCTTGCCGGTGCCCGGAGGGCCAACCAGCAGTGCGCCCTTGGGGAGCTTCGCGCCGATCTCCGTGTATTTCTGGGGGTTGTGCAGGAAGTCGATGATCTCCGTCAGGGACTCCTTGGCCTCGTCCTGGCCGGCCACGTCCTTGAAGGTGACGCCGGTGGACTTTTCCATATACACCTTGGCGTTGGCCTTGCCCACGCCGCCGATGCCGCCCATTCCTCCCATGCCGCCCTTCTTCGCCATCCAGCGCATGACCAGGGAGAACATCAGGAAGATCAGCACAAAGGGCAGCACGTAGCTCACCAGCATGGCCAGCACCGGGTTCACCGGGGCCTGATACTCCTTGTCGACGCCCTCCACCCCGTACTCGTTCAGGAAATCAATGACGGCGTCATTGGACTGGATCCGGACGGTGAACAGCTCCAGGTGGGCGGTCTGTTCCTGCCCGGCGGCGTCCACATAGGTGTAGCCGTCCTCCGTCTTGGTGTAGACGGTGCCGTCCTCAGCGGTGTAGGAATACCCCTCCTCAGGGGTGATCAGGAGGATATCCTCCGCATTGTCGAATTCCACCCGGGCCACCTGGCCGCTCTCCACCATCTCCTGGAACTCGCCGTACTCCACATTGATGGAGGAGGCCTGGCGGCCGGTGCTGCCGATGACGCTGCTGGCATAGCTGAAGATGATCGTCAGCAGAAGGGCCCAGCCAACCAGGGAGGCCACGCCCCGCCAGTTGCCGCCGGGCTTGTTGTTTTTGTTGCTCTTGTTGTCGTTTGGGTTCATGTATGGAACTCCTTTCAGGGGAAAACCTGTCAATACCCGGAGGAAAAACGGGACCGCCCCGGTCCCGCCTGCGCCGGAGACGGGGGTGCGGTCCGCTGCCCGGGGGCGTCCGGCCCTGTTTTCAGACGGGGGCCGAAGCCTTAAAATGATTCAAAAGTATATCACAGAAGCCGCAGGCCTACAAGGACAAGGAACCGGATTTCTATAAATTTTCTGTGAATTCCACTTTCCAGACTCCCGCCCCTATGCTATACTACCTCTTGAATGCGAAAATACTCAGATCGAGGGAGAAGTTATGGAAGAACGGAGAAAGCAGGATCTGACTGCCGAGGCCGACGGCATCATCGAGGGGCGCAACGCCGTCATTGAGGCCCTGCGGGCAGGGGAGACGATTGACAAAATTTACCTCCAGAAGGGGGAGACGGACAAGACCCTGGGACACATCGCCTCCAAGGCCCGGGCGGCAGGGGTCGTGGTGGTGGAGGCGGACCGGCGGAAGCTGGACGCCATGAGCCGCACCCATGCCCACCAGGGTGTCATCGCTCTGGCAGCGGTCCGGGAATACGTCAGCGTGGAGAGCATCCTGGACGCTGCCCGGGAAAGGGGGGAAAATCCCCTGCTGGTGGTGTGCGACGAGATCTCCGACCCCCACAACCTGGGGGCCATCATCCGCACCGCCGAGTGCGCCGGGGCCCACGGCGTGGTGATCCCCAAGCGCCGCAGCGCGGGCCTCACCGCCGTGGTGGCCAAGACCTCCGCCGGAGCGGTGGCCCACGTGCCGGTGGCCCGGGTGCCCAACATCCCCGCCCTGCTGAAGGATCTGAAAAAACAGGGGGTGTGGGTCTTCGGCACGGCGGCGGACGGCACCACGGCCCTGTACGACGCGGACCTGAAGGGACCCGCCGCCATCGTCATCGGCAGCGAGGGGGACGGCATGACCCGTCTGGCCGCCGAGAACTGCGACTTTTTGGTGAGTATCCCCATGCGGGGGAAGCTGAATTCCCTGAACGCCTCCGCCGCCGCGGCGATCCTGCTGTATGAGGCGGTGCGCCAGCGGATGGCCTGAGGGGCCGGGGACACAGCGGAGAGGAAAGGGGCAGCATGGCTTCCAAGGACGAGAGAGAGTTTGATAGCGGTCTGACCGGGGGCACGGACGTCCCGGCGTCGGAGGAGGACTTCTCCCTGGAGGAGATCCTGGCGGAATACGGCGCAGGCCGGGAGCAGCGGCTCATGGAGGCCGTGGAGCAGGAGGCCCGCCGGGAGACGGAGCCGGCCGCCCCTCCGGCGGAGGGCGGCGCGGAGGAGCCACCTCTGCAAACGGAGGCGCGGCCGCGTCCCGCCCCCCGGGCGAAGGAGAAAGCGGCCACGTCCCCAAAGCCGCCCGCCCGGCCGGAGGACCCGCTGGAGGAGCTGCGGCAGGATCTACCGCCCTCTCCCCACCCCATCACGCTGGAGGATGTGGTGGGCAGCACCGTGGACGCGGTGATGGAAGAGGAGGCTCAGGAGCCCCTGCTGCGGCCGCGGCGGGGCCTGTTCTCCCGGAAGCGCCTGGTGGAGACGGAGGAGCTCTACGCCCCGCCGGAGCCGGAGGAGGCGCCGGAGGAGATCCCGGAGATCGACACCATCGGCCCGGAGCCGGAGCTGGCTGAGGCGGCGGCGGACTACCGGGCGGAGGCCAAGCGGCGCAAGCGCCCCATCCTGGCGGCGGCGCTGGTCTCGCTGCTGCCGGTGATCCCCATGGGGATCGAGGCGTACGGCTATGAGATCCGCTACTGGACCGGCGACGCGGCCGTCCAGAGCGGCGTGCTGCTGGCGTGCCTTGCGGCGGTGGCCGTCCTGGCCCGGCAGGTATTCGCCAAGGCATTCGGCTCGCTGCTGCAGAAGCGCTGCACCAGCGAGCTGCTGGCGGTGGTCTCCGCCGTGGTGATGGCGGCGGACTGTGTGGCCCGGCTGGTGCTGCCGGAGCGGAGCGCCGTCCCCTGCTATGCCCCGGTGGGGTGCCTCGCCCTGGTGTTTGCCATGTGGGGCGGGGCCCGGGAGAGCCGGGGACTGTGGGACACCTTCCGTATGGCCGCCACGGATGACGAGCCGCCCTATCTGGTGACGGAGACGGAGAAGGGGGCCTGCAAGCAGGCGGGTTCCGTCCCCGGCTTCTACACCACCGCCCTGCGGGAGGACGCTGCCGCTGTGTGGCAGAACGCGCTGATGCCGGTGGTGCTGGTGGCCTCCATCGTGTTTGCCGGGCTCAGCTCCCTGGGCCAGGAGCGGGGGGACGACTTTTTGCTGAACTGGTCCGCCATCCTGGGGGCGGGCACCACCTTTGCCCTGCCCCTGTGCTGGGGGATGCCCTTCTCCCGGCTGGCCCGGCACTTTCACAAGGCGGGGTGTGCGGTGGCAGGCTGGTGCGGTGCGGAGAAGATCAGCCGCAGGCGGGCCATGATCCTGACGGACGGAGACCTGTTCCCGCCGGGCACCATCCAGCTCAACGGCGTGAAGGTGTTCGGGGAGGACCTGTCCCGGGTCTCCTCCTATGCCGCCTCCATGGCCCGGGCGGCGGACTGCGGCCTCCAGCGGCTGTTTGACGGCCTGCTCCGCAGCGAGGGCGGCCATTATGAGAAAGTGGACGATTTCAGCTTTTATGAGGAGGGCGGCTACTCCGCCACCATCCGGGGGGAGTCGGTGCTGCTGGGCACGGCCTCCTTCATGCGGAAGATGGAGGTGCGCCTGCCCGGCGGCATCAACCTGCGGACCGGTATCTTTCTGGCCATGGACCGGCAGCTGGCGGCGGTGTTTGCCGTGAAGTACCAGCCCTCGGAGAACGTGGACTTCGCCCTGCGGATGATGCGCCGCAGCCGCATCACGCCGATCCTGGCGTCCCGGGATCCCAACATCACCCCGGCCCTGCTGAAGCGGAAGTTCCACAAGGGCGTGAAGGTGGAGTTCCCCAGCCTGACGGACCGGGTGGCCTTCAGTGAGGCGGAGCTGGACCGGGGGATGCCCCGGGCCCTGCTGTTCCGGGAGGGACTGCTGCCCTACGCGGAAGCGGTGGTAGGCAGCCGCCGCCTGTGCAAGGCCGTGCGCCGGGCCACGGCGCTGTCCGTGCTGGGCAGCGTGGCCGGGACGCTGCTGTCCTTCTACATGGTGTTCCAGAGCGCCTATAATCTGCTGACGCCCCTGGCCCTGCTGGTGTTCCTGCTGCTGTGGACGCTGCCGGTGCTGCTGCTGGCGGACTGGGCGGGCCGGTATTGAGCACCGGCCATCTCGTCCTCGGTGGGACGAGATGGCGCTGCGGGCGGAAGTCAACCGCACGAGCGGGGAGACCCACCACACCCGCATCCCGTGCAGTGCGTTCCGCGGCGGACCGTATCAGGAGAGCCTTGCCGGCCAGGTCCGCGGCATTTACAAAAAAGACAGCGCCCGGTCCGGGAAATCCCGGACCGGGCGCCGCTGTATGCAGGGGCGCCTGGTGCGTCCCGCGGTCAGCTTCGGTTTTCCATGATGTGGACATTCAGGTGGTTGTAGGTCATCTCCACGCCGTACTCCCGGAAGGCGTCCCGCAGGTGCTCCCCTAGAGCCAGATACGCGCCCCACCAGTTCTCCGGCGTGGCCCAGCAGTAGACCGTGTACTCGATGGAGCTCTCCTTGTACGCGGTGAGGTAGACGGCAGGAGCCGGGTCCTCCAGCAGGTTTTCTGTCTGCTCCAGAGCACGCCGGCAGGCGGCCTTCACTGTCTCCGTGGGGGCGTCGTAGGAGGCGGTCACCCGCTGCACCACCCGCCGCCGCCCCAATACGGTGTAGTTGGTCATCTGGGAGGAGGCCAGCTCCTTGTTGGGCAGCATCACCAGATGCCCGTCCGGGGTCACCAGCTTGGTGTGGTTCAGACTGATCTCATGGACCGTGCCGGCCACGCCGCTGACCTCCACATAGTCCCCAATGGAGAAGGGGTGGGCGGAGAGGATCACCAGCCCGCCGGCTACGTTGCCCAGGATGTCCTCCGCCGCCAGGGTGACACCCAGGGAGCCCACGGACAGCAACGCCACCAGGGAGGTCATGGGGATGTTCAGGCTCTCCGCCACGATCAGCACCGTGACGATGTAGAGGACCAGCTTCACCCCGGCCAGCAGGTATTTCTGGATGCGCTCGTCCAGCTTCGTCCTGGCCAGCAGCCGCCGCAGCAGCTTGCCCAGCAGGTGGACGGCCACCAGACAGATCAGCAGCGTGGCGGCGGCGGAGAGGACCGTCCGGAAGGAGAACTTGGCCAGCGTGTCTGTGAACAGGGAAGTGAGGTCCGGCATACGCGGCGCCCCCTTTGCATCAGGATAGCAAAAGCATACCGGAAAGCGGCGGAAAAGTCAACGCCGCCGGGGAGCGGCTCCCGGACCGGCCGCGGTCCTTTTCCGCATGTGCCTCCGCCGGTTGGACCAGCCGGGTGGCTGCCGCCGGATGCGGCAGAAAAAATTTCCTTGCCCGCCCTGCAATAAAAGCCGCTGTCTGCGCGTTATCAGAGCAGAAAGTACAAACAGGAACCATAAATCCCAAACAACAAGCAGGAGGAGCTTTTTATGAAAAACATGTCTGTGAAGAAGATGGCCGCCATGATCGTGGGCGCCGCTGCGGTGCTGGCCGTTGTGGCCGTGGCCGCCGTGCTGGCGCTGCGGGTGGACAGTGCGGAGGCACAGCAGATCGCGCTGGACGCCGCCGGCGGCGGGGAGATCGTCTCTCAGGAGGTCAGCAGCGAGGGCCTCTGGAACGAGTACAGTTACGGCATCGTCAACGGGGACACGTGGTACGACATCGAGATCAGCGGCTTCGGCAATGTGACAGAGGTGGAGAGCGGCACCGGCCAGTATTTTCGGGATTGATGTGTTCTCACAACACTGCGGATTCCGCTTGCGCCGCATTCGCACCTTTTGTATAATGGCGGGGTGAACCGCGGCCATCGAGCCGCCTGTACAGGAGGAATCACGCCATGACGGAAAAGGAAAAGATGCTGCGGGGGATGCTGTATGACCCCGCCCACGACGAGACGCTGTTGGCAGAGATGGCCGCCTGCAAGGCATTGTGCCGCCAGTTCAACCAGCTGGCCTATCAGACGGCGGACATCGGGCCGGCCCTGGCGCTGCTGCGCCGCCTGCTGGGCTCCGCCGGAGAAGGCCTGCGGATCGAGCCCCCCTTCTGGTGCGACTATGGCGCCAACATCACCGTGGGCCGGAATTTTTATATGAACCACGGCGGCGTCATTCTGGATGCCGGGGGTGTGACCTTCGGGGACAACGTGTTCATCGGCCCCCAGTGCGGCTTCCACACCTCCGGCCATCCGCTGGCGGCGGAGGAGCGGAACCGGGGGCTGGAATACGCCCATCCCATCCGGGTGGGCAGCGATGTCTGGATCGGCGCCGGCGTCCAGGTGATGCCCGGCGTCACCATCGGGGACGGGGCGGTGATCGCCGGCGGCAGCGTGGTGACGAAGGACATCCCTGCCGGAGTCCTGGCCGCGGGCGTGCCCTGCCGCCCCATCCGTCCCATTACGGAGGAGGACCGGATGCTGTCCTGACCCGCCGGACCAGCAGCCCTTCCGGAAAATTTCGGCCCGGGGTTGGAAACCTCTGCAGGATGTGCTATCATGGGGGCGCGGCCGGTGATGCTTCGGCCGCGGTGCAATCAAACGCGCCGCCGGCGCGTTGTCTGTGTGAACAGGAGGAAGCCCCATGATTTTCTGCATGACCGTGGCGGAGCCGGACCCGGATGCGGATGCCGCCCTGGAGGACTGTATCGCCCGCATCGCCGGGGGAGACAAGGGCGCCCTGGCGGATCTGTACAGCCGCACCCGCCCTGCCGTCTACGGCTTCGCTCTGTCGATCGTCAAAAACGCCCATGACGCGGAGGATATCCTCCACGACGCCTATCTGCAGGTGTGGAACGCCGCCGGCGGGTACCGCCGGCAGGGCAAGCCCATGGCCTGGGTGCTGACCATTACCCGGAATCTGGCCATCAGCCGCCTGCGGGAGCACGGGCGGACGGAACCTCTGGTCCAGGAGGACTGGCAGGACCGTCTGGCGGACAATCCCGCCGTGACCCATGAGGACCGGATGATGCTGGAGGCCGTGCTCTCCGCCCTGAGCGACGAAGAGCGGCAGATCGTCACCCTCCACGCCCTGACGGGCCTGCGGCACCGGGAGATCGCTGCCCTGCTGGGCCTGCCGCTCCCCACGGTTCTCTCCAAATACAGCCGGGCTTTGAAAAAGCTCCAACTCGCATGGAAGGAGGCAGACTGACTTGGACGAACGTGAACTGGAACAGCGCCTGCGGACCGCTGTGGAGCACGCCGCTCCCGATCCGCTGGACCGCATCCTGGCCGCCTGCGGCCCGCAAGCGGGAACTGTCCTCCCCTTTGAGGCCCCGAAAAAGAAGCGCCGCTGGGCCCCCCTGGCAGTGGCTGCCGCCCTGGTGGTCATGTGCTGCGGCGCCTTCGGCATCAGCAGCTGGCGGGGGGCCAACGCAGTGGACTCCGTGGTGATGCTGGACGTGAACCCCAGCCTGTCCATGGAGGTCAGCGCACAGGAGAGGGTGCTCTCCGTGACACCCTTCAACCAGGACGCGGAGACCATCCTCGGTGATATGGACCTGACCGGCACGGACCTGGACGTGGCGGTGAACGCTCTGATCGGCTCCATGCTCCAGAACGGCTATCTCAGCGATATCCAGAACGCCATCCTGGTGTCCGTGGAGAACCAGGACGCCGCAAAATCCGCCCAGCTCCAGCAGCACCTGACGGACACCATCAACAGCGTTTTCCAGGGCGGTTCCCTGGAGGGCGCCGTCCTCAGCCAGACGGTGACGGAAAGCGCGGATCTGAATGCCCTGGCCCAGCAGTACGGCATCTCCGTGGGCAAGGCATCCCTGATCCAGGAGGTGATCGCCCAGGACAGCACGCTGACCTTTGCGTCCCTGGCGCCCCTGTCGGTGAATGAGATCGCCCTGATCGCCGAGTCCCGGCACCTGGCCACCCAGTCCGTCACCCAGACGGGCACCGCCAGCACGAAGGCCTATATCACGGCGGAAGAGGCCAAAAATGCCGCCCTGGCCCACGCGGGCATCGCCGAGAGCAGCGTGGCCCAGCTGGAGATCGAGTTCGACAGCGAGGACGGCCTGATGGTCTACGAGGTGGAGTTCTACGCCAGCGGCACAGAATATGACTATGATATCAACGCCCGCACCGGTGAGGTGGTGAACTTCTCCCGGGAGGGCGGCATCTCCGGCGGAACAACCGGTGGCTCTGTCACTTCCGGCAGTTCCGGCTCCTACATCGGCGAGGCGGCCGCCACCGCCGCCGCCCTGACCCACGCAGGCGTCAGCGAGGCGGACACCGCCTATCTCCGCTGCTGGGTGGAGCACGACGACGGCCGGGCGGAGTGCTATGAGGTGGAGTTCCTGGCAGGCGCCACGGAGTACCAGTATGAGATCGACCTCTATACCGGCGCCGTGCTGAAAAGCGAGCGGGAGAGCCACGGTGTCCCAGCCTCCGGCAGCGTCCCCGCCTCCGGTTCCTCCGGCGTCATCGGCGAGGCGGCCGCAAAATCCGCCGCTCTGTCTCACGCCGGTGTCAGCGAGAGCGATGTCTCCCGCATCCAGGTGGAGCCGGACCGGGATGACGGCCGGACCCTGTACGAGGTGGAATTCCACGTGGGCCGGACGGAGTACAGCTATGAGATCGACGCCTCCTCCGGCGCGATTCTCAAGGCGGAGCAGGAGCTGGATGACTGAACTCTATCAAATCAAAAAGCAGCGGCCGGCATCTGTCGGCCGCTGCTGCTAAAAACCACCGGCCAAAGCCGGTGGTTTTCTGTCTGTGCGGGGCGCTCAGGCACCCTCCGGTTCTCCCGGCGCCGGGGGGGCATCCGGAGTGGGGGCGTCCGCGCCCTTTTGATCCGCCTCTTCCAGCGCCTGCTGGAGATAGTCCTGCTCCGCGGTCTTCTTGCTGGGGACAAACCCCTGGGCGGCGCTCTTCCGGCGGCCTTTGCTGCGGGCGAAGAAGAAGCCGGAGAGGGAGAACACAACGGCCCCGATGAAATTCACAAACAGGTCCTTCATGGTGTCGATGATGCCGATATCCAGGTAGCCGCCCAGGCCCAGGCTCTCTCCGTTGATGACCACGTCCTGGATGTCCGGGATCGTCACCACCTTGTTGGAGAGCGTGGGGTCCAGGGAGACGGAGTGGATGGCGTGGATGACCGTGTCCTTTTGCATGTCCGTGCCCAGGAAGAAGTCCATGCCGAATTCAAAGAACTCCCACAGGACCCCGATGGTCATGGAGAAGCAGAACGCCACCAGGGCCAGGAATGCCGGGGACAGGTGGAAGGCGATCCGGTCATCGTCGTTCAGCAGCATCACCATGGAAAAGCCCACCGCCGCGGTCAGGAAGCCGTTGATGGTGTGGAGCATGGTGTCCCATCCGGGGATCACCACGTAAAAGGCGTTGACCTCACCCAGGATTTCCGCCGCAAAGATAAAGCAGAAAATGGTGATCTCCAGGGGCGGCGGCAGCTCGATCCGCAGCTTCACCTGGATCCAGCTGGGCACGTACAGCAGCAGAAGCGTCAGAATGCAGAAGAAGGCGCCCTCGTAGTTGGCCAGCATGATCTGCCGCACCAGCACCACCAGCACCAGGGCCCGCAGGATGGAAAAAACGATGAAGGAGCTCTTGTGCTCCCGCAGCTCCCGGGCCATGGCCTCCTGAAACGCCTTTTTATACTGCTTCTTTTCTTTCTTCGTCCACTTCAATGGGTTACCTCCTTCAGTCGCTCCGGTTCTTCAAAAATCGGCAGGGCGCCCTCCTGTTCGGCAAGGGCCACATCGGCCCGGGAGCGGAGGGTCCAGTAGGCCATGCGCATCCCGAACCTGCGGCACAGCCGCACCGCGGCCCGCTCCCGGTCCTCAAAGCGGTAGGCCACAAAATCCGGTCGGGTGAATGCGTTGTAGAAGAGATTCGTCAGCGCCAGACGGTTCCAGGGATCCTGGCCGGACGGATGGCGGTGGAAATTCTGGGACAGCTGGCCCCGCAGAACCCACCGCCGGTGGCGGCGCAGCCACAGCAGCGGCCGGGGATCGAAGCTCTCCACGCAGTAGTCTGTGGAGAAGCGGTCCAGGCAATCCACCGTCTCCCGGGCCAGCACTGCGGCGCTCCGCCGGTCGGTCTTCAGCTCCACCACCAGCGGCGCCCGTCCGGCAAACAGGGGAAGCACCTCCTCCAGAAAGGGGATGCGCTCCTCCGAGCCTGCCAGCCGGAGAGCGGCGAGCTCCTCCGCGGTCTTTTCCGCCACCCGGCCGGGAACGCCGCACATCCGCTCCAGCGTGCTGTCGTGGAAGACCGCAAGGCGGCCGTCCCGGGTCAGGCGGACATCCAGCTCTGCGCCATACCCGGCCTCCGCCGCCCGGCGGAAGGCCGCCAGGGAGTTTTCCGGAACGCCGGGACCGTGGAGGCCCCGGTGGGCGTACCGAAAGCCCGCCAGCTTTTCCCAGCCGGGACCGTCCCGCCGGCCGTGCAGCAGGAACCAGACCAGCAGGTATCCGAGCCAGGCCAGGGCGGCGGCCGCCGCAGCGGCGGCCGCCAGGACCAGCAGCAATTCGATCATAAGCACCTCCGCCAGATCCGGGTATCTGAGAGCGGGCCGCCCCAGGACGGACCGCAGATTCGTTGAAACAGAATTAAGAATACCACAAAGCCGGCCCGCTGACAAGCGGTCCGGCTTTGTGAAATACCCGGCGGCATCGGATTTACGCCTTCTTTTTCTCCAGCAGGCAGAGCACACAGGCCGCTAAAACGGCGCCCAGCAGCGCGATGTCCATTACACTTCCCCCTTTCTCTTGCTGAGTCGGATGCACTCCAGGGCGTAGGCCGTCTGCATCACGCCCCAGATCACCAGCACCGCCGCGATGGGCAGCAGGCCGAAGTCAAACACAAAGTTCAGGATCAGCAGAACCACCCACAAGAAGATGCAGACCTTGGTCCCCACCATATAGGCCCGGTAGCAGGCCTGGCCGATCTGGGCCCGCTCCGCCTCGTCGCAGCTGTCCATCCAGGTCTTCTGGAATTTCATGTCGTAGACGCTGCCCCGCTTCTCCGGGTTGATTCGCCGCTCCAGGTCCACAATCTTCTGCTGGAGCACCACCAGCACCACCACAGCTGCCAGGAAGAGGATCAGGTCCTGCAGAAACCGACCATAGATGATGGAGGCAGCGAAAAAGAAAAAGTCCAGGATCATCACCAGCCCCGTCAGCAGCAGGGCCCAACTCAGCTGCTGCTCCGCCGCGTCCATGGCGTCCTCGTCCTCCCCATCCCAGGCGGCGAAGCGCCGTTTGGCGGCGGCATAGAGGTACCAGCCCGCCCCCAGCAGCGCCACGGCGCTGCCGACGATGCCCCAGGGCGCACACACCGCCAGCACCCGGTCCAGGGCCTGCCCCACGGTCTCCGCCACGCCGGCGGCCCCGGCCACGCCGGTGAAAAAGCCCAGCACGCCGCCCAGCAGGCCGAACAGCAGGATCGTCAGCAGGTATTTGGGCAGCGCCCTGCGGTTGTCCCGCTTCACGTTATCTCTCATGGTCTCCATCCTCCTGATAGGTAAAAATGTCCTCCACGGTCACCCCGCAGATCCTGGCCAGCTTCAGCGCCAGCGTCACCGAGGGGGAGTAGTCCCCCCGCTCGATCTGGCTGATGGTCTGGCGGGACACCCCCGCCAGAGCGCCCATCTCCTGCTGGTTGACCCCCAGCCGGGCCCGGTGCTCCTTCAGCCGGTTGTACAGCGGCATCCGCTCATCCCCTTTCTGACAATGATTCAAGTCAAAATGACAATTATTCTTGTCAAATAGAGCATAGCACTGACAAGGATTCTTGTCAATAGAAAAGTTGGCTCTGCGCACAAAAAACCGGCCGCCCAACTTGGACGGCCGGTTTCTGAACAGATGTAGGGCGGCGGAAAGAGCGCTCACTGCCGGGAGGGCGGTGGAGGCGGGTCCCGCCATTTCTCCGGCGGGACTGCCTTGCTCACCAGCCGGTTTTTCACATAGCTGCGGAACAGGGCATAGATCACGGAGCACAGCGGGATGAAGAACAGCATCCCCGTGATCCCCATGAGCTTGCCGCCCAGGGTGACGGCGGCCAGCACCCAGATGGAGGGCAGCCCAACGGAGGAGCCCACCACATGGGGATAGATCAGGTTTCCCTCAATCTGCTGGAGCACCAGGAACAGCACGATGAACCACAGAGCCTTCCAGGGATCGTCGATGGCGATGAGCAGAGCCCCCACGGCGCAGCCGATGAAAGCCCCCACAATGGGGATCAGGGCGGTCAGGGCGATCAGAACTCCCACCAGCAGGGCGTAGGGCATCCGGAAGATGGTCATGGCAGCTACGAACAGCGTGCCCAGGATGCAGGCCTCCAGGCACTGGCCGGAGAGGAAGCTGGAGAAGGTCCGGCTGGACAGCCGCAGGACGTCCAGCGTCCGGTCAGCCTGCCGCAGGGGCAGCAGGCCGTAAATCACCTGGCGGCCCTGGCGGCCCAGCTTCTCCTTCTGCAGCAGGATGTAGAAGGAGAAGATCAGACTGATGACAAAGGTGCTGACGCCGCTGACCAGCCCGCCGATGAAGCCGCCTCCGGAGGAGACGATGCCGGTGCCCACCGCCTGGGCGTATTCCAGCACCTTGCGGGAGAGCCCCTCCCAGTTGATATTCGCCTCCGCCAGCCACTCCTGGATCATGGGCAGATACGCGGCCAGGCCGTTCAGCTGCTTCTGCAGGCGGTCAAAGGCGGCGGGGATCTCCCGGACAATGGCCATCACCGCATCCGCGATGCCGGGGCCGATGACCAGGCCGGCCAGGGCCAGCACCCCCAGCACCGCCAGCAGGGTCAGCACCAGGGCCAGGGGACGGCGGAGCTTCGCGCCCTTCCGGCTTCTGGGGAACAGGTGCCGCTCGATGGCCCGCATGGGCACATTCAGGATGAAGGCCAGGGCCCCGCCCAGCAGAAACGGCGCCAGAATCCCAAACAGCCAGCCCAGCGCCGCCAGGACTGCGTCCAGGCGCTGCAGCGCGCAGTAAAACGCCACGCCGCCGCAGACCACCAGCAGAAGTCCTTTGATCTTCTGTTTGTTCCATTCCATGAACGGTAAACTCTCTTTCCGGCCCGGGGGCCTGTCTCAGCGGACTTCCTGCTCCTTCCGATACTGGGCGGCAGCCTCCAGATACTCCTCCATGGCCGCCCGGTTGCCTTCGATCTCCTCCGGCTTCAGGGGCCGCACCACCTTGGCGGGGCTGCCCAGGATCATGGACCCGTCCGGGGCGTCCATTTTTCCGGTGACCAGGGCCCCGGCCCCCACGATGCAGTCGCTGCCGATCTTCGCGCCGTTGAGGACAATGGCCCCCATGCCGATCAGGGTGTTGTCCCCCACGGTACAGCCGTGGACGATGGCCCCGTGGCCGATGGTGCAGCCCCTGCCCACCACCGTCTCCTCGTGGAGGATGGCCCCGTCCTGAATGTTGGTGTCCGCTCCCACGGTGATGGGGCCCATGTCACCCCGCAGGACCGCGCCGTACCAGATGCTGACGCCCTTTGCCAGCCGCACGTCTCCGGTGACGGAGGCGCCCTCCGCAATCAGCGCGTTCTCGTCGGTCTTTCTCAGTTCGTATGTCATGGTCTCTTCCTCTTTCTCTCTGATTTCAGATCTCCGGGGCGAAGTTGCCGTCCACGAACACCGGGATTTCCTTTCCGTCGTGGGTGGTGCCGGTGATGTTCAGGTCCGGCGTGCCCACCATGAAGTCCACGTGGGTGATGGAGTCGTTGAGGCCCCGGGCCTTCAGCTCGTCCTTGCTCATGGCCTGGCCGTCCTTGAGGCAGGGATACGCCTCACCGAAGGCGATGTGGCAGGCGGCATTCTCGTCGAACAGGGTGTTGTAGAACAGGATCTTCTGGTTGGAGATGGGGCTGTCATAGGGCACCAGGGCCACCTCGCCGAAGTAGCTGGCCCCCTCGTCCACGGTGACGGCGGCCTTGAGGGCCTCCTCCCCCTGTTCCGCGTGGACCTCCACGATCTTCCCGTCCTTCACCACAAAGTGGAACTTGTCGATGATGGTGCCGTTGTGGCTTAGGGGCAGGGCGGAGTAGACCACGCCGTTGACGCCGGTCTTCAGGGGAGAGGTGAAGACCTCCTCCGTGGGGATGTTGGCGATATACGTGCGGCCAGAGAGGGTCACGTCGTTGCCCGCCTCCCAGATGTGGCCCTCCGGCAGCTCCACCGTCAGGTCCGTGCCCAGGGAGTTGGTGTAGCGCAGGGACTTGAAATTCAGCTGGTTCAGCTTCTCCACCCGATGGGCCAGGGTCTCGATATGCTGGTGCCACTTGTCCACGCACCTGCCGTCGCCGGTGATGCGCACCGCCTGGAAGATGGCCTCCCACAGTTTGTCCATTGCCTCGTTTTCCGCAACATCCGGGAACACCTTCCGCGCCCAGCTGGGGATGGGGATGGAGGCGATGCACCAGGGAAAGCCGCCGCACATCTGGAGGCGGTCAAAGTCCTTCAGGGCCCGGCCGCTGGCCTGCTGGGCCCGGACGATCCGCCCGTGGTCCACGCCCTTGAGATTCTCCGGATCGCTGGCGGAGATGGCCAGATATGCCGCCCCCTCCAGGGCATAGTCGTTGTAGAAGTGCCGCCGCCACAGGGGCACGGTGTCGAACACCTCGTCGGCCGCGTGGAGGTACTTCATCCGGCCCAGTTCATCGTCGCTCCAGTTCATCACCACCTCCCGGCAGCCGGCCTCGTAGGCCTCTTGCGCGCAGAGGCGGGCGAAGAAGGCGCACTCCACCGGGGAGGAGATCACCAGCGTCTGTCCCTTCCGGACGTTCAGGCCCACCCGCACCAGCAGCTGGGCGTATTCTTTCAGCTTTTCTTCCATGGATTCCATTTGATTCCATCCTTTCCAAGGGCTTCCTTACCCAGAGAACATTGTAGAGCATCTCTCCCGCAAAGTAAAGCGGGGGCCGCCGGGATTCAAAAATCGTTTACGATTCCCCGGCCCGGTCCTTTCGCAGGGAGATCAGCGTGGCGTTCAGCTCCGCCCCCATGATGAGGGTCACGGCGGTCATATACAGCCAGATCAAAAGGGCGATGGCCGTGCCGATGGAGCCGTACAGCAGGGAGTAGTCGGCGAAGTTCTCCACGTATGTGGAGTACAGCCAGTTCAGCGCCAGCCAGGCCCCCAGGGCCGCCATGGTGCCGGGCCAGATGTTCCGCCAAGGCTGGCGGCCGTCCTGAGACAGGGCGTACAGGAAGAACAGGGCGAAATACCCTGCCACTGCCGCCACCGGGAACCGCAGCTTCGCCCACAGCACCGCCCAGAACCGGGGCAGGCCGAAGTTGTCCACGGCGTAGAGCAGCAGCCGGTCTCCCACGGACATCAGCGTCAGGGTCAGGGCGATGGTGGCAATCAGCACCACCGTGTACAGCAGCGTCTTCACCAGCTGGGTCAGCGCGCCCCGGGGCGGGCCCAGGTGATAGGCGATCCGCACGGAGCGCATCAGCGTGTTGGTGGCCCGCATGGGGAAGTACAGGGAGAAGAACAGGCCGAACAGCAGCAGCTTCACGCTGGGATTCCGGCCCACATAGGTGAGGTACACCCCGATGAAGGACACGATCTCCCGGGGCAGGAGCTCCTGCACCGCCTCCAGAATGGCATCCACATCCAGCTGCAGCAGGCCCAGCAGGGAGCTGACGAAAATCAGCAGGGGAAAGATCATGAACAGCAGGTAAAACGCCAGAGCCGCTCCCTGCATCCCCACATTGTGGCGCAGATACCGCTGCACCAGCAGATAGATGCCCCGCAGAAAGCGGTTTTGGGGCAGCTCCATCCAGGCTCGCCTTTGCACGCAGGCCACCTCCTCTCCATGTGCATCCATAGTATGCACAGAATACCACCGATCTGTTCCGCAGCGGTGCAGAATTCTGTCGGGCGGCAGGGAACTCACTCCCAAGTCTGCCAGATTTCCGGATGGTAGCCCACCGTGGCCTCCCTTCCATTGCGGACGATGGGGGTCACGAACAGCTCCGGGTGCTCCAGCAGCTTCTCCTCCCGGGCATCCGGGGTGATATAGGCCATGTACAGGTCCTCGTAGGCCCGGCATTTTGTGTTCACCAGGGCGTCAAAGCCCACTTTCTGCTTGACGGACTGGTACTCCCGGGGGGATAATCCCTTTGAGGGCAGGTCGATATACTGGTACTTGATGCGGCGCTCCTTGAACCACCGCTCCGCCTTCTTGGAGTCGAAGGACTTGGAGGAACCGAAGATCTGAATGTTCATGACTGTGCTCCTGTCTCAATAAAATCGGGAAATGGAATGGAGGGTCCGGTATGACGGACAGCATCAAACGGCTGAAGGAACTGGTGGACAGCTCCGACAACATCGTGTTTTTCGGGGGCGCCGGCGTCTCCACGGAATCCGGGATTCCGGATTTCCGCAGCACCGGCGGCCTGTACCATCAGGAATGGAAATATCCGCCTGAGGTGATTTTAAGCCATACGTTTTACGAAAGCAACCCCGAAGAATTTTTCCGCTTCTACCGCGCCAAGCTGCTGGCCCCGGATGCCAGGCCCAACGCCGCCCATAAAAAGCTGGCGGAGTGGGAGGCGGCCGGCAAGCTGAAGGCCGTCATCACCCAGAACATCGACGGGCTCCACCAGGCCGCCGGCAGCCGGAACGTGCTGGAGCTCCACGGCAGCGTCCACCGGAACCACTGCCAGCGATGCGGGAAATTCTACGGTCTGGAGCACATCCTCCATACGGAGGGCGTGCCCCGGTGCGGCTGCGGCGGCATCATCAAGCCGGATGTGGTGCTCTATGAGGAGGGACTGGACCAGGGGACGCTGGAGGCGTCCGTCCGCGCCCTGGCGGAGGCGGATATGCTGATCATCGGCGGCACCTCCCTGAACGTCTATCCCGCCGCGGGGCTGATCCGCTACTATCAGGGACACAAGCTGGTGCTGATCAACAAGTCCCCGGTGGCCCGGGATCTGGCCGCGGATCTGGTGATCACCGACCCCATCGGCGAGACCCTGGCCCAGCTGTGAGGCGCCCCGGCGCCGGAGTTCTTCAGGCAGCCCCCTTTTC
>DWXY01000145.1 GCA_019118935.1 Candidatus Oscillibacter pullicola | reverse complement strand
AAGATGTACTTGGTCAGAAACCCATACTCGGCCATCTCCGTATAAAGGGCATCCACCAGTTCGCTCTGAGTCATGCCGTCCACAGCCATGCGGTTATCCTGCAAATAGCGGGCGATTCGGCGCTTCATTTGCTCCTTGGCCTCGTCGCCGCTTTCCGTGATCAGGGTGGAATAGGTGCCGGTAAGGTAGGACTGTACCTGACTGAGAACCTCCGCGAAGGGCATCCCCTTGTTCTGGGGAGCGAAGAAAACATCGCTCGCTTTGGGTGCGACCTTGGTTTCCGCAAAAATAGCCCTTCCGGTATTTTCCTCAAAGGAGATGTCATGCACCCCGGCCTGCTCCTGCCTGGCCTCCGCCGGGGCGGCGGACGGGGCCGCGGCGAACAACGAATTGCTTCTTCTGTCGCCAAGCATCAGAACACCTCCTTGCAGATTTTCTCGATCTCCCGGCGGAACGCCTTGCTGTCTTTCATGGAAAGATCATTCAGGAGCGTACCCTCCAGATACTGCTCCTCCAGCTCCTGGGAGTGCGGGAGCTGGAAAGCGACGCTCCCAAGTACCTGACCGATGCGGTCCGCCGCCTGGAGGGGCTTGATATTGGATGCCGCCTTATACTGCTTGTCCTCATCCCAGTGCAGTTCCCGAAGGAGCGGGAGCTGGCTGGACAGGTAGCCGATGGATTTCAGGTCGCAGTTGGCCAGCCGGAGGACGCTGTCGGCCTCCATGAGCGCCACAGCGGAGAGGATATCATTGGCGATATAGCTGGAGCAGTCGATGACCACATAGGGGGCAATCTCACGCAGGCCGCGGATGAGCTCCTCCGCCTGCTGCTTGGTGCAGGCCGCGTAGGTATACTCGTTTTCCCCCTTGCGCAGCCCCAGCATGGTCAGGTAGGACAGCTTCTTGTGGGTGGTCAGGTTGTGCTTGATGAGATTCACGGAGATCCGCTGGGCGGCGAAGATGCTGCCCAGAGATTTGTCACACTCCAGCTCAGAGGGCGGGCAGATGCAGGGCATCATGGGGGCGGTCATATCGCAGAGCAGCAGCGCCACATTCTTTTTCTGGGAGGCCAGATGCTTTGCGATCTTCACCGCGGTCACGGTCTTGCCGCAGCCGGGGCTTCCCCAGACGGCAAGGACTCCACCGCCGGATTCCTCGATGATTTCCACCTCCTCCGGCTCTGTGCTGCGGTGAAACAGGCTTCCTTTCATGAAGTTCATTCCGCAGCCGCCTCGCTCTCTGCGGCAGAATCAGCGTCCTCGCTTTCCCCGGTTTCGGTATTCTCAGTTGTCTCGGCAGTCTCCTCGGCTTCCGGCTCGGCGTACAGCTCCTCGATCAGAGCGTCCTGCGCCTCAACGAACGCGGAGGCATTCTCAGGCGTCCCACGATAGACCAGCGCCAGATGCAGCTCGCTTTCCTGCTCCAGCCCCGCCAGCACCTTGGCCTGCTCGGTGGTCACCAGCAGGGTGACGGTGGAAGGCAGCTCTTTTTCATCCTCAACCGCCTCGCCGGTGTTGGCGTCGTAACCGGAGGAGGCGGTAACGGAGATGACCTCTACATACTGCAGCTCGGGCGGGATCACGGTTTCGCCCATGCCCTGATAGTCGGCTACGAGGACGGAAACGATATCGCCGCTCTCCAGTTTGCCGGAAAGGCCGGTGGCAAAGCTCTTGATGGTGACAGAGATGGCCTGTTTGGTGCCGTCCAGATTGTAGAGATAGGCATTTTCAGCGGCAGGCTCGTTGGAGAGCTTGCTGGCCAGAATGTAATCGCCCACCTTCAGGTCGGCGGTGGCATATTTGCCGACGACCTCGTCTTTTTCTGTCATGATACCGGAGGGCAGGTTATAGGCGCCCACCTCCACAGTCTGTACCGTCTCGGCGGTGATCTCGTCGCCCTCCTTGATGTCGGCGGTAACGCGGACGATCTCAGCCTTCTCGCTGGCGCTGCGGCTGAACAGGGGCGTCACTCCGAAGCAGATGACGAGCGCCAGGAGGATACACAGCACACCGATCACGGTGCGGTTACGGAAAATCTTCATATGAGCCTCCTTATATGAAATATGCGGGGATGAAAGCCACCGCAAAATATGGGACCAGCGGCTGTTTTGCCGATGCGCCCTTTCGCAGTGCCGGGATCACGCGCATGGCAAAGGAAGCCAGAAGGAGCGCAATGGCCATGATGCTGAATCCCGTGATCACCCGGTCGAAGCCCAGAACAAAGCCTACCGCCGCAGCCAGACGCACATCACCGCCTCCCATCAGGCCAAAGCCTGCACAAAGATAAAACGGGAGAGCGGCCAGCAGCGCCCCTAAAAGGGAGGCGGGGCTGATGGTGATCAGCCCCGCCAAAGCGATTGCGATGCAGACGATATCATTGACCGTTCTGGATCTCAGGTCATCCACGGAGGCATAGATAAGCCCCCCGCAGAAGACCAGCGCCTGCGCCCAGTGCATCAGCCGGCGTAGTCGAACATCTCCTGAATACGCTCCGTTACAGTAGGCATGACAGTATCATTCAGGACCGCGTACAGGCCGGCCAGCACCAGGGCGCCCAGAACGACGGCGATCAGCACTTTGACGGCGGTATCGATATAGCCCTCGCCGGCATTGCCGCAGACGGCGCGGCGGTGGAAGGCGGCGAGGGAGGTCTGGCAGTTGATGGCGGCAGTCTTGGCGATATTCTTGAACAGCTTCTTCATAAGGTACATTCCTCCTGTAAGTAAAAATATTTTTTAGGTAGTTTGTTGACTGGAAAGAGATCATGAGTCGTGCTTGGAGGAGGCCCCCGGCCTCGGCTGGGCAAAGGAAAGTCCGGGCGGTTTCCATCCTCCCGGACTACATAGTCATTTCGTGGCATTCGTTCTGCTCCTGATGCTGGTTGAACTGGATGGGACGGAATCCTACGCGGTCGCAGTAGAAGAACTCGCTGCCGGAATCATCGTACAGCTCCACCACATCGGACAGAGCCATCCGGTAGCCCTGATACTCGGGAGGCGGGCTGTCCCGGCAGATGGCGTAGATCTGCTCCAGATCATTGGTTCCCAGGTCGCCTTCGAATACCTGTGTGTAGTTGTCTGCGTCCAGTTCTCCGAACCGCTTTATCAGATCCTCATATCCGATAAAGCGCATGGTGACATCCACGCCTTTCCGGAGCTGCCAGATGCGGCAGCCTTTTTGCCGCTGTCCCAGCTCCTCGCCGGGCACCTCTCCGGCTGCAAGGCGGTCAAATACGCCTTCCTTCCACTGAGGCGTCAGATTCAACCGGGCCAGGTAGCGGGACAGCTCATCCGTCTGGAACATCTCGTCCACAACAGCGGCGTCATCCTTCACATAGCCCACCGTGTTGCCATAGAAGATCAGGCGGTTTCGATTGTCTATTGTGAAGCGGACCAAAATCACATCACCTCCCTTCAGGGCGAGTGGCTCACATCTGCTGGCTCATGGCCTG
>DWXY01000144.1 GCA_019118935.1 Candidatus Oscillibacter pullicola | reverse complement strand
TTGTAGCTGTCCTGAATTAAGTCCATAGCCCTCTCCACCAAGGGCTTTTCCTCGGCCCGGAACGGTGGGAGCGCCTGCCGGTCGATGCCGTAGCAGATACACAGCTCGTTGATGCGCTCTCCTACGAACTCCCCGCCCCGGTCACTGATGATTTCCGAGGGAAGGCCGCGGCTTGGCCAGTCGGCGGGAGACAGGTCTATACCATAGGCCGCGCAATAAGTCGCCTTGTCCCCGGCGGCGTTGGCGATGCAGGCCATCAGGGCAGTCTCCCCCGCGTCCAGTCCGACGTACACTCCGGCGATTAAGCCGCTGGCTGTGTCGATGGCCAGATAGACGTTGGGCCGGCCTATGACCTTACTTCGGTCCCACTTGGAGACCAGATAGATGTCCCCCTGTGTCTCGTCCACCTGATAGCACCCCACGCTCTCCCGGTACTGCATGGCGGAGCCGTACAGCGGCCTGTTGTTGCGCTGGTAGGCGGTCAGGCCCTCCCGGGCAATCTCCTTCTGCGGGTCGCCTTTGAAATGGCGGAAGTAATACAGGCGGAAGCTGCTCCAGGATGGTATCTGGTCCGCCAAGACGCCCTTGTTGGTGTAGTTCTCCAGGATGAATAGTTCATAGGCCGTGCGGAGACTGTTGCGCTTGGCGCTGAAATAATACTTGCGGATGGCCGCTTCAAAGTCGGTGCGGCGGATGATCTCCCGCGGCTTGCTCTTGGTCAGACTCCCCCGGGCGAGATAGGCATGGTACAAGCGCCGCAGCCGTCTGACCGTGGTGTTGTGCTCCCGGGCGATGGCGGCAAAGACCTCTGTGCGGTGGGCTTCGTCTGTGATACAGCGGTCATCCTCCAGGGCAAGCCGAAGCAGATCATATCGCTGCCGCTGGGCCGCTGACATGGGGCGCTCCCGGTTGCGGACATACTCTTCCGGCGCCGCGATGCGCTCCGCACGCTCCAGCTCGTCCCGGTTGATGTAGGTGGGCATCTGATACTCGTCATAGGCGATGACCCACGCGCCGCCGGCGTCTTGCTGGAGCACCCGGAAGCGTGCCCCTGATATGCGCACGAACATCTGCAACATTCCTCCCCTCAATAGATATTTTGCCGCCCTGCCTTGCTCTACTTACCAGCTATGACGATTTTCCAGTCCTGCACCCCCAGCGCGGCCCAATAGCGGCGGGACAGCTCCAGCTTTTCCACCTCGGCCCGTCGGGTCAGGTCGGACGCGCTGACCAGCTCCCGGACGCCGGTGGTGCCGTCAGCAAAGCGGATGCAAAAGTCGCTGGTCCATTGGGCCTTGAAATACTCGCCCCGGATGTCTGTCTTTTGGATGCTGTTCAGCCGGGTGCCGTCCAGGGGCTTGCACGCCTCGTAGGACGCAACCTCGGGACGCTCCTCCAGATACTTGCTGTACGCCCGTGCCGCCTCGCTGTGGACCACCACCATCCCGCCGGTTTTGGGACTGTGATAGGAGATGTCCCTGACCTTTTTTCCGGCCCTGTCCATAAAAATCACCACCTTTTGAAAACTCGGAATAATTGCCCCAAACTTGGCGTAATTCCCGGGAGAATTATTCGGAGTTTTTTTCAGGGCACAAACCAGAGTGCAATATTTTCTCTGTATTTCCCCTGTATTGCCGGCAGGATATGCTCATTTCCTGACTTTTCCCCTTTTTTCTCAATCTCCGAATAATTCCCCGGAATTCCGCAAAATCTCGGAAAAATAGCAATTACGCCGAGATACTATGTACCTGTAACTTACAAACCGTACCCACAATCTCACATATCCTGACCGCACCAACATACCATACCACCCTCTCAACCCCATCACTTTTCCCAGTCATGCACCATATCCCTGTACCCATTCCCTGTACCCCTCTCCCTCTTCCCCTCACACACCCCATCACCCTCACCCCAAACATGGAGCGTACCCGGATGCGTCAACATTTGCTTCATATTCCGGCACAAATACTGCCGTTTTCCGCACATTTTGCGGCAAAATAGGCACGTACACCGGAGCAGGATTTTCGCCTCGGAAACCTCGTTCCAGAGGTCGTGACGAGCCTTGGGAACAGGCTTGAATGGGTTTCAAGGGTACGAAAAAAGGGCCTCGGATTGCTCCAAGACCCTTAAAAATACTATGTGATGCCGCCCACCTGTGCGTCAGGATTGCTGCGACAGGCGGGACGTTTTTCAACTAATTGTCACACCGGTAGCCGAAAGACCTTACGTAGTTCACGTTGTCCCGCCAGTTCTCCTTGACCTTGACCCAGGTCTCCAGGTACACCTTGGTGCCCATGAACTTCTCCATGTCCTGCCGGGCCAGGGAGCTGATTTTCTTCAGCATGGCCCCCTGCTTGCCGATGATGATGCCCTTGTGGCTGGCCTTCTCGCAGTAGATGGTGGCGTCCACGTCGATGACGCCGCTGTCCCGCTCGGAGAACTTCGTGATCTCCACCGCCGTGCCGTGAGGGATCTCCTTGTCCAGGCACAGCAGCAGCTTCTCCCGTAGGATCTCCCCCATCACCTGCCGCTCCGGCTGGTCCGTCGTCATCCCGTCCGGGAACAGCTGGGGACCCTCCTGGGCGTACTTCCGCAGCTCCTTCATCAGATCGTCCAGGCCGCTGCCGGTGTGGGCAGAGATGGGGATGATGGCGTCAAAGCCGTCCCAGGCCTGGTTGTAAGCGGCGATCACCGGCAGCAGCTCCGCCGGCTCCACGGTGTCGATCTTGTTGACGCAGAGGATGCAGGGGATCTTCTCCTCCCGGATCCGGTCGATGAGGGCCTGCTCCGGGCCGCCCACGTGGGGGATGGGCTCCACCAGCAGCAGGGCGCAGTCCACGTCGGAGAGGCTGGAGGTGACCACCTTCACCATATAGTCCCCCAGCGCGGACTTGGGCTTGTGGAGGCCGGGCGTGTCCAGCAGGATATACTGGGTGTCCTCCCGGTTTACCACGCCGTAGATGCGGTTCCGGGTGGTCTGGGCCTTGTTGGAGACGATGGCCACCTTTTCCCCCACCAGGGCGTTGGTCAGGCTGGACTTGCCCACGTTGGGCCGTCCGCACACGGTGATCATGGCGACGTTTTTGATGTTTGACATAGGTGATCCTCAACTTTCTTTGAGCATTTTCGCGGGCCATTCCAGCCCGCCTGTTTCACAGTATCACACGCCCGCCGGAAAAACAACCGTTCCGGTGGCATTTCTTCGGGGAGATGCGGGAATTTCAGCAAAATCGCGGCTCTTTCTCCCTTGCCAGGGGCCCATGGAGCTGGTATACTGATAGAGATTTTGTTGAATTCGCTCCGGGAGGTGCGTATATGTCAGACTCAGTCTTCACCCTCTTCACGGAAACCACGCTGGACGGCTTCCCCCTGTGGGTGGTCCTTCTGATCTGCGGCGGCGTCTTTCTGGCCGGCTTTATGGACGCCATTGCCGGGGGCGGCGGCATCATCTCCGTCCCCGTGTACCTGATGGCCTTCTCCGGCCTGCCCACCCACTTTGTTCTGGGCACCAACAAGCTCTCCTCCTGCATCGGCACAGCGTTTTCCACAGCCCGCTTCATCCACCAGGGGTACGTCCACTGGCGGCTGTTCCTGCCTGCCGCCGGGCTGGCGGTGGTGGGCTCCGTCTGCGGGACCCAGCTGCAGCTCCACACGCCGGATGTGGTGCTGAAGTATCTGCTGCTGGCGGTGCTGCCGGTGGTGGCCTTCTTCACCCTGCGGACCAAAACGTGGCCGGAGGAGCCGGCCCCCATCCCGCCCCGGCGGCAGGCGGCCATCGTCTGGGCCGCCGCGCTGCTCATCGGGACGTATGACGGCTACTACGGCCCCGGCACCGGCACCTTCCTGATGCTGGTGTTCATCCACCTGGGCAAGATGGACACCCGCCACGCGGCCGGCGGGGTGAAGGTCATCAACCTGGCCTCCAACATCGGCGGCGTGTGCTCCGCCCTGATGGCGGGAACCGTCGTTCTGGGCGTGGGGCTGGCGGCCGCGCTGGCCTCTATCCTGGGGCACTATCTGGGCGCCGGCCTGGCCATCAGGAACGGCAGCAAAATCGTCCGGCCCGCGGTGGTTGTCGTGCTGCTCCTGCTGCTGGTGAAGGTGGTCTCGGAGCTGCTGTTTCCGAGCTTCTGGAATTGACGCTCCACAACAGGCAAGGGCCTCCGCATACGGCGGAGGCCCTTTTTCGCGCGGTCTTACCGCTCCAGTGCCTTTCCAGATACCGGCCTGTGAAACCGGCCTCACAGGCAGCCACTTCCTCCGGTGTGCCCGTGCGCGTCCTCGCCCGCTTCGGATCCTTCGCCCCGCCCTCTGGGCAGGGCTCACTCCCTTTGCGGCTCGTCCTTTCCCCACGCGATCCGCTTCGCTGGGTTCGCGCGGGGGCCCCGGGGGATCGTCTACCCCGGCTTACTTTTCCAGCATCTTTTTCAAATACTGACCCGTGAAGCTCTGCGGGCAGGCGGCCACCTCCTCCGGCGTGCCCGTGCAGACGATGGTGCCGCCGCCGTCGCCTCCCTCGGGGCCCAGGTCGATCAGGTGGTCGGCGCACTTGATGACGTCCAGGTTGTGTTCGATGACCACCACGGTGTTGCCGCTGTCCACCAGCCGCTGGAGCACCTCCAGCAGCTTGCGCACGTCGTCGGTGTGGAGGCCGGTGGTGGGCTCGTCCAGGATATAGATGGTCTTGCCGGTGGCGAGCTTGCTGAGCTCCGTGGCCAGCTTCACCCGCTGGGCCTCGCCGCCGGAGAGCTCCGTGGAGGGCTGGCCCAGCTTCACATACCCCAGGCCCACGTCGCACAGGGTCTGGAGCTTGTTGCGGATCCTGGGCAGGGGCGCGAAGAACTCCACCGCCTCGTCCACGGTCATCTCCAGCACGTCGGCGATGTTCTTGCCCTTGTAGCGGACCTCCAGGGTCTCCCGGTTGTACCGCCTGCCCTTGCACACCTCACAGGGGACGAAGATGTCCGGCAGAAAGTGCATCTCGATCTTCAGCACGCCGTCGCCGGAGCAGGCCTCGCACCGGCCGCCCCGGACGTTGAAGCTGAACCGCCCCGGGCCGTAGCCCCGGCTCTTGGCCTCCTGGGTGGAGGCGAACAGGTCCCGGATGTCGTTGAAGAGGCCGGTGTAGGTGGCGGGATTGGACCGGGGCGTCCGGCCGATGGGGCTCTGGTCGATGTCCACCACCTTGTCCAGATACTCGATCCCCTCGATCCGGTCGCACTTGCCGGGGTGGACCTTCATCCGGTTCAGCTCCACGCCCAGCTTCTTGAACAGGATCTCATTCACCAGGGAACTCTTGCCGCTGCCGGACACGCCGGTAACCACGGTAAAGGTCCCCAGGGGAAACTCCGCGTCGATGTGCCGCAGGTTGTTCTCCGCCGCGCCGATGACCTTCAGGATCTTGCCGTTGCCCGGCCGCCGGGTCTCCGGCACGGGGATCTTCTTCTTGCCGGAGAGGTACTGGCCCGTCAGGCTGTTGGGGTTGGCCATGACCTCCTCCGGCGTACCGGCGGCAACCACCTCGCCGCCGTGGATGCCGGCGCCGGGGCCGATGTCGATGAGGTAGTCCGCCGCCCGCATGGTGTCCTCGTCGTGCTCCACCACCAGGAGGGTATTGCCCAGGTCCCGGAGGTTTTTCAGCGTGGCCAGCAGCTTGTCGTTGTCCCGCTGGTGCAGGCCGATGGAGGGCTCATCCAGGATATACAGCACCCCCATCAGGGAGGAGCCGATCTGGGTGGCCAGCCGGATCCGCTGGCTCTCGCCGCCGGAGAGGGTGCCGGCGCTGCGGCTGAGGGTCAGATACCCCAGACCCACGGACTGGAGGAACCCCAGCCGGGACTTGATCTCCTTCAGGATCCGGTCCGCGATCAGGTGCTGCTGGTGGGTCAGCTCCAGCCGGTCCACCCATTGGAGCTCATCCACCACGGACATGCGGGTCAGGGCGTCAATGTCCTTGTCCCCCACGGTCACCGCCAGGGACTCCTTTTTCAGCCGCTTTCCCTTGCAGGTGGGGCAGGGGCACTCCGCCATCAGCTCCTCCAGTTCCCGCTTGCTGGCGTCGGACTGGGTCTCCTGATACCGGCGCTCCACGTTGTTGCAGATACCCTCAAAGGGCTGATACAGCACGCCCTTGCCCCGGGGCTGGTCGTAGTGGAGCTCCAGCTTCTCCCCGCCGGTGCCGTAGAGGATGATGCTCCGCACGTCCTCCGGCAGGGTCTCCCAGGGGTCGGTGAGGGAGAAGTGGTACTTCTTCGCCAGGGCGTCGAAGTACATCCGGGAGATGCCGTCTCCCCGGATGTTGTTCCAGCCGCTGGCCTGGATGGCCCCCTCCAGGATGGATAGGGACTTGTCCGGCACGATCAGGTCCGGGTCCGCCTTCAGCTGGCTGCCCAGGCCCGTGCAGGTGGGGCAGGCACCGAAGGGGTTGTTGAAGGAGAACATCCGGGGCGTCAGCTCCTCGATGGAGATGCCGCAGTCCTCGCAGGCATAATTCTGGGAGAATGTCAGATCCCGCTCCTCCCGCAGGAGGTTGATGACCACCAGCCCGCCGGTGAGGCCGGAGGCGGTCTCCACGCTGTCCGTCAGCCGCTGCTGAATGTCCGGGCGGATGATGAGCCGGTCCACCACGATCTCGATGGTGTGCTTCTTGTTCTTCTCCAGCTTGATCTCCTCGTCCAGCTCGTAGAGGTTCCCGTCCACCCGGGCCCGGACGTAGCCGGACCGCTTGGCGTCCTCGAAGATCTTGGCGTGCTCGCCCTTCTTACCCCGGATGACGGGGGCCATCACCTGGATGCGGGTGCCCTCCGGCAGGGAGAGCACCTGATCGATGATCTGGTCGATGGTCTGCTGGCGGATCTCCTTGCCGCACTTGGGGCAGTGGGGGGTGCCCACCCGGGCCCACAGCAGGCGGAGATAGTCGTAGATCTCCGTCACCGTGCCCACGGTGGACCGGGGGTTCTTGCTGGTGGTCTTCTGGTCGATGGAGATGGCGGGGCTGAGACCCTCGATATAGTCCACATCGGGCTTGTCCATCTGGCCCAGGAACATCCGGGCATAGGAACTCAGAGACTCCACGTACCGCCGCTGGCCCTCGGCGTAGATGGTGTCGAAGGCAAGGGAGGACTTGCCGGAGCCGGAGAGGCCCGTCATGACCACCAGCTTGTCCCGGGGGATGGTGACGTCGATGTTTTTCAGATTATTGGCGCGGGCGCCTTTGACGATGATCTTGTCCTGCATGATGTGTATCATTGACTCCTTTCAGGAGAGGTAGTTCCCTTGACGGGGGAGATTCGCCGGGAGGCCGGCGGAGGATGCGGAGGGGCCGCCGGGGGCGGCGGCCAGGGGGATTCCTGCTCCCGCAGGGGGGCCGTTTCCGCAGGGGATGCGCCCCCCATTCTCTTTTTGTCAGCGCCAAAAAGAGAACGCGCCGCGCCCGGTGTAGGAGAAAAAAGAGCTTTGGCCGCAACTTTGCACGTTCGTGCAAAGTTGCTGTACGGGGGTCGGCGCGAGAGGGTGCACGGAACGGATTCACCCCCGCGCATCGCTTCGCCCCAGCAGATAATCCGTGGTGACGCCGAAATAATCCGCAAGAAAGCAAAGCGTCAGCGATGGGACATTGACCTTTCCATATTCCATTCTCTGATAATGGACAAGGGTAATTTGAAGCACTTCTGCCATATCCGCCTGCCGCAGGTGCCGCTCATCCCGCAGGGCACGCAGTCTTTCTCCAAATATTTTTAGTGTTTCCATGGAGTTCTCCTTGACATATATCATTTAATGATGTATCATCAATACATCATTAAATGTTGTTTGAGGGTGATCCAATGAATCCCATCTATCTCCGCCTCTTCGACGGCTACGCCGCCGACATTCTGCAGAAAGCAGACTCCTTCGATTCCAAATCCGTGGATCAGCTGGCGGACAGCCTCTCCCTCTCCGGAGACGCCCGCCTGTGCCTTCAGGACGCCTTTCTAGCCCGCTACCTCCAGTGGTCCACCGACGCCTTCACCCTGGGGCTCCACCTGGGTCTATCCCTGGTCCACGACAATGTCCGCCGCGGAGGCCCCCAGCAGGTCTAACAGCGCCCGGGGCGCCAGCTCCACCTGGGCGCCGATCCTCCCGGCGGAGATATAGACGGTTTCGTAGTCCAGCGCCGTCTGGTGGAACACGGTGGGGTACTGCTTCTTCATCCCCACCGGGGAACACCCGCCCCGGATGTAGCCGGTGACGGCGTTGATCTCCGCCACGTGGAGCAGTTCGATGGACTTCTCCCCCACCGCCCTGGCGGCCTTCTTCAGATCCAGGTTTTCCGCCACCGGCACCTCGAATACGTAGATGCCCTTGGACGCCCCCCGGGCCACCAGCGTCTTGAAGCCCCGGGCCGGGTCCTGGCCAAGAGCCTCCGCCACGTGGACGCCGTACTCCCGGGTGCCCTCCGGCCCCTGGCCGTCCTCATAGAACCGGGCGGTGTAGGGGATCTTCTTCTGGTCCAGGATCCGCATCACATTGGTCTTTTCCTCTTTTTTCTTCGCCATCGCGCACACCTCAACTCTCTGCGGGCGGCTCCGCCAGCTCCCGCCGGACGTATTTGGGCAGCTTCTCCACCGCCAGGGCGTAGGACCGGCCGCACAGGTCCCGCAGGACCTCCTCCGGCAGTTCTCCGTCCAGCAGGCAGGAAATCCAGGTCCGCTTATCCGAATAAAATCCCGGCAGGATGTCCGGATACCGGGCCCGCAGCAGCTCGCCCTCCGCCGCCCCGCATTTCAGATTCACCAGATCGTGGCCGCCGTAAATTTTGTGCTCCGGCCCCGGCGAACAGACAGCGGCAAACAGCCTGCCCCGGACCTTATAGCGGAACCACTGCCACACCGGCTGATAGTCCTTCTCCACGCCGGGAAACGACAGCAGGTATGCGTCCAGCCATTCGTAGTGCATTTACTTCTCCCCCTCATTTTACCAACCGGTCAGAAGTGAATTCTGCCCGCTTCAAGGTTTTGCCTCCGCCAAAACGCTTGTACGCCGGACTCCCGGCGATTCGAGTACGCCATACACCCCTGCTCTTTGCGGAGGTCACTTCTCCCCCCGCAGCTCGATGATCCGGTCACGCAGCACTGCGGCGTACTCGAATTCCAGCATCTTGCTGGCCTCGCGCATCTCCTTCTCCAGCTTGGCGATCTCCGCCGCCCGCTCCTGCTCCGTCAGCTTGCGCTTCTTGTGGGCCCGAAGGGTGTCCTCCTCCGCGGTCTTGGAGATCTCCAAAATCTCCCGGACGCCCTTGATGATGGTCTTGGGCACGATGCCGTGCTCTTTGTTATAAGCGTCCTGGATGGACCGGCGGCGCTCCGTCTCGTCGATGGCCGCCCGCATGGAGGGCGTGATCTCGTCGGCGTACATGATGACGAGGCCGTCGGCGTTTCGGGCCGCCCGGCCGATGGTCTGGATCAGAGAGGTCTCGGACCGGAGGAAGCCCTCCTTGTCCGCGTCCAGAATGGCCACCAGGCTGACCTCCGGCAGGTCCAGGCCCTCCCGCAGGAGGTTGATGCCCACCAGCACGTCGAATTCCCCCAGCCGCAGGCTGCGGATGATCTCCATCCGCTCGATGGTCTGGACGTCGGAGTGCATATACCGCACCCGGATACCAGCGTTTTTCAGGTACTCCGTCAGGTCCTCCGCCATCTTCTTGGTGAGGGTGGTCACCAGCACCCGCTCGTCCCGGGCGGAGCGGGCCTTGATCTCGTCCATCAGGTCGTCGATCTGGCCGGTGACGGGCCGGACCTCCACCTTGGGGTCCAGCAGGCCCGTGGGGCGGATCACCTGCTCCACCACCTGGTCCGCCCGCTCCCGCTCGTAGGGGCCGGGCGTGGCCGAGACGAACACCGCCTGGCCGATCCGCTCCTCGAACTCCTCGAACTTCAGAGGCCGGTTGTCGTAGGCGCAGGGCAGCCGGAAGCCGTACTTCACCAGGGAGTCCTTCCGGGCGTGGTCGCCGTTGTACATGGCCCGGACCTGGGGCAGGGTCACGTGGCTCTCGTCCACAAACAGCAAAAAGTCGTCCGGGAAGAAGTCCAGCAGGGTCATGGGGGCGGAGCCGGCGGGCCGGTCGGAGATGATGCGGGAGTAGTTCTCGATGCCGGAGCAGTAGCCCAGCTCCGCCATCATCTCCATGTCGTACTCCGTCCGCTGGCGGAGCCGCTGGGCCTCCACCAGCTGATTGTTGTCTGTAAAATACTTGACCTGGTCATCCAGCTCCCGGCGGATCTCCAGGATGGCCCTGTCCATCTTGTCCTTGGTGGTGACATAGTGGCTGGCCGGGTAGATGGCCACGTGGTTCAGCACCCGGTTCACACTGCCGGTGACCGGGTTGAAGTCGCTGATGCGGTCGATCTCGTCCCCGAAGAACTCCACCCGGATGGCCCGGTCCCGGTAGTAGGCGGGGTAGATCTCCACCGTGTCCCCCCGGACCCGGAACATGTTCCGTTCAAAGGCGATGTCGTTGCGCTCGTAGCGGATCTCCACCAGGCGCCGCAGCAGCTCGTCCCGGTCCCACTCGGCCCCCACCCGGAGGGACACCACCAGATTGGCGAAGTCGTCCGGCTCGCCCAAACCGTAGATACAGGACACGGAGGATACCACGATCACGTCCCGCCGCTCCAGCAGGGCGCAGGTGGCGCTGAGCCGCAGCCGGTCGATCTCGTCGTTGGTGGAGGCGTCCTTGGCGATATAGGTGTCCGTGTGGGGGATATACGCCTCCGGCTGGTAGTAGTCGTAGTAGGAGACGAAGTACTCCACCGCGTTGTTGGGGAAGAACTCCTTGAACTCCGCGCACAGCTGGGCGGCCAGGGTCTTGTTGTGGGCCAGCACCAGCGTGGGCCGCTGCACCTGCTCGATGACCTTGGCCATGGTAAAGGTCTTGCCGGAGCCGGTGACGCCCAGCAGCACCTGCTCCTTCAGCCCGTTCTCGATGCCCTCCGCCAGCTTGGCGATAGCCTGGGGCTGGTCGCCAGAGGGTTGATATTCAGATACGACTTCAAATTTCGGCATAGCGGCAGTCCCTCCACCCATCAAACAGATTTTCAGCCACGGTCATCCTATCACACCCGTCATCTTTTTGCAACATTTGTTCGACTTTTTATCAAAGGAACCCTGCCCGAAAAAAGAAAGCGGAAGGAGCAAAACGGAAAAGGGGGTCTAGGGGAAAACCTCCGGTTTTCCCCAGTTGATCTGCCTCCGGCAGATCAAAAAATTGCAATCATTTTCGCCGCGGCGTGTACGTGGCGAAAATACCCTGACCCAAGCGCCTTGGGCGCGTTCACCAGTCCACAGACTGGTGGTGGGGGTTCTAAAGGGGGAGCCTGCTCCCCCTTTACCCCAGCAGGTCTCCGCTGTCCGCCATGGAGACGAAGTCCCGGTCCGCCACCACGATATGGTCCACCAGGCGGACGCCGATGGTCCGCAGGGCCTCCGCCACCTGGCGGGTGGCGGCCTCGTCGCTGGAGGAGGGCACCGCCACGCCGCTGGGGTGGTTGTGGGCCAGGATCACCGCGCTGGCGGAGGTCAGCAGCGCCGTCTCCACCACCTTGCGGATGTTCAGGTCCGCGCTGGCCACGTCCCCCTCCGCCAGCCGCTTGCAGGCCAGGAGCCTGCCCTTGCGGTCCAGGCACAGCAGGAAGACCAGCTCCCGCCGCTCACCGGCAAAGCGCTCCAGCAGATAGGCCCCCGCCCGCTCGGAGGAGTTGAGGATGGTCTCCCGGGACGCGTCCGCTATGCGGGCCTTCTGGCTGAGCCGGGAGACCAGGGACAGCAGGATGGCCGCGCTCTCCCCGATGCCCTCCACCTTCTCCAGGTCCTCCACCGGGGCGTTCAGCACGCCGGAGAGGGAGTCGTACCGCTCCATCAGGGCGTGGGCGATGGGGTTGGTGTCCCGCCGGGGGATGGCGTAGTACAGCAGCAGCTCCAGGGCCTCGTGGTCCGCGAAGCCCTCCAGCCCCGTCTCCAGAAACCGCCGGCGCATCTTCTCCCGGTGTCCGTCGTGTATGCCCATGGAGGGCCTCCTCTCACTGAAACGGCCCGTTTCGGGCACAGATTTGGAACGTCTTATTATACCACAGGCCGCCCTCTATCACAAGCGGGATTCCCATTTGTAAAATGGAGTGCAGCGGTATTTGAGGGGCCGGTAAAATTGTGTGGAGTTTTTTCCTGCCGCCTTGACAGGGGGCAGAAATTGGCATAATATGAAGAAAGAGTTTCGGCAAAACTGCATACCGTCCGGTAGGTAAGGCTACCACAGGGATACGGATCGCTGCCGCGGAGTGATGGAGACATCATGAGAGGGTTTGAACAGGTGCTATCGAACACGAAGGTATCATCTAACGTGATTTCACCGCCTTGTGAGGCTAAAGCTTGAACGGCCGCAGGGTCCGCTGATGCGGCGTCCCTGTTTTGACACGGAAATTTCCGACTGCACCGGACAGGAGCGGCCGGGTTTTTTTGTTTTCTCAACCACCAGTCCCACAGAGAGGAGGAAGCGCATGTTAGAGCAGGAAGAGCAGCGGGACGAGCTGCTGGAAAAGATCGAGGATCTGATCTCCCGAAAACGCTATGCCGAGCTGCGCGACCTTCTGCTGCCTCTGGAGGCCCAGGACATCGCGGGCCTGTTCATGGAACTGGACGACAAGGTGCCCATGGTGTTCCGCCTGCTGCCCAAGGAGCAGGCGGCCGAGGTGTTCGTGGAGCTGGATTCCGAGGAGCAGGAGGTGCTCATCCAGAGCTTTTCCAACACGGAGCTGAAGGAAGTGCTGGACGAGCTGTACCTGGACGACGCGGTGGACATCGTGGAGGAGATGCCCGCCAACGTGGTCAAGCGCATCCTGCGCCATGCGGACCCGGACGTCCGCAAAAGCATCAACGAAATCCTGAAATACCCCGACGACTGCGCCGGCAGCATCATGACCACGGAGTACGTGGACCTGAAGGCCACTATGACCGTGGAGGACGCCCTGAAGCGCATTCGCCGCACCGGCCCGGACAAGGAGACCATCAACATCTGCTACGTCATCGACGAGGGCCGCCACCTGCTGGGGTATCTCTCCATCCGGACCATCCTGCTGTCGGAGGAGGACGACGTGGTGGGGGACATCATGGATACCCATGTGATCTCCGCCAACACCCTGGACGACCAGGAGGATGTGGCCCAAACCCTGAACAAATACGACTTCCTGGCCCTGCCCATTGTGGACACGGAGAACCGCCTTGTGGGCATCGTCACCGTGGACGACGCCATGGACGTCCTGCAGGAAGAGGTCACCGAGGACATCGAGAAGATGGCCGCCATCCTGCCGGGCGACAAGCCGTATCTCAAGACCGGCGTGTTTGAGACCTGGCGGGCCCGGACCCCCTGGCTGATGATGCTGATGCTGTCCGCCACCTTCACGGGGATGATCCTGACCCACTTTGAGAATTCCCTGGCGGCGGTGCCCATTCTGACCTCCTACATCCCCATGCTCTCCGGCACCGGCGGCAACAGCGGCACCCAGGCCTCCACGGCGGTGATCCGCGCCCTGTCGCTGGGGGAGGTTCGATTCAGCGATCTGCTGCGCGTGGTGTGGAAGGAGTGCCGCGTGGCGCTGATCTGCGGCGTGTGCCTGGCGGCGGCCAACTTTGTGAAGATGATGGTGGTGGACTGCTGGCTGCTGGCCAATCCCACCGTGACGCCTGCCGTGGCGGCGGTGGTGTGCTGCACCCTGGTGGGCACGGTGGCCTGCGCCAAGCTGGTGGGCGCCTCCCTGCCCATTTTGGCGGAGAAGATCGGGTTCGACCCGGCGGTGATGGCCTCGCCCTTCATCAGCACCATCGTGGACGCGCTGTCTCTGCTGATCTACTTCCGATTCGCAACTTGGATCTTAGGCGTATAAAAAGGAACAGAAAGAGGAGCCTCACGGCTCCTCTTTTTTTACTTCTATTGGTCCATGTTCCTGCTCATAGGCGGCAATATACCGCTCCAAGGCAGCCTCTATCTCTTTATTTGCCGAGCGGTGATTCTTCGCCGCAATGATTTTGATTTTTCCAATCATTTCTTCTGAAACGCGCAGGGAAAATGGAGAAAAATAATTTGGCATATCATCCACCCGCCTTATTGGATGGTTTATCTTAGCACGTTTTTCTCCAAATATAAGAATTCATTTTGATATCATATTGATATCAATTTAATACTGATTTATAATGAAACCAGGAGGTGTCTCTATGCCGCATCACTCCACCTGCTTAGACTGCAAATATTTTCTCCGGCACTACACCAAACGGGAAAACGGAAGTTTTGTGCCGACGGCCCATGGGCATTGCTATCGCCCCCGGATCAAGCTCCGTCAGATAGAGAGTCCCGCCTGTGACAAATTTTTACCCAGGCCGGACCGTACATAACCCGGCTGCGCCTGCGCACACTAGAGAGCGGCGAAAGCCACACATTTTTTCACGCAGGAGGATCTTTTGTTATGACGAATACCAACAACGGCTGCGCCTGCACCCCCAACCAGAGCATCAAGTGCACGGTCACCAACTGCGCCCACCACTGCCAGGACCAGAACTACTGCGGTCTGAACACCATCACTGTGGGCACCCATGAGACCAACCCCACCAAGGTGGAGTGCACCGACTGCCAGAGCTTCCAGATGAAATAACCAGGTCCGACGGGCTTCGGGCGTCCTCTCCGGCTCCCGAAGCCCGCCGCTTACATCCCTGAGGAAAGGCGGGATCACATGGAACATCGCTGGCCGGCGCGGATCGCCGGCACTGCGGCGGGGCTGGCCAACGGCCTCTTCGGCGGCGGGGGCGGCATGGTCTTCCTGCCCATCCTCTCCCGCTGGGGCGGCCTCTCCCAGCGGAAGCTGTACGCCACCTGCGTGGGCGTCATCTTTCCGGTGTGTCTGGTGTCCGCCGCCGTGTACCTGTTTCGGGGGGAGCTCTCCCTCCTGACGGCGCTGCCCTATCTGGCGGGCGGCCTGGTGGGCGGCTGGATCGGCGGCAGGCTGTACGGCAGAGTCTCCGTCAAGTGGCTCAAGTGGCTCTTCGCCGGTTTTCTGTTCTACGCGGGGGTGAAGTATCTGCTGTGACGGACTGGATCATTCCCTTTCTCTGCGGCCTGGGGGCCAGCATCCTCTCGGCCTGGGGCGTGGGCGGCGGCACGCTGCTGCTTCTGGTGATGACGCTCTTTCTGGATGTGGACCAGCGGACCGCACAGGGCATCAATCTACTGTTCTTCCTGCCCACCGCCGCCTCCGCCCTGGTCTGCCACGCCAGGGGCGGCTATCTGGACAAGCCCACCCTGAAAAGCGCCGTCCCCCTGGCCGTTGCTGCCGCCCTGGCCGGGGCCTGGATCGCCACCAATCTGGACGTGGAGGTCCTGCGCAAGCCCTTCGGCGTGTACCTGCTGCTCTCCGGTGTCAGCCTGCTGTGGCCCCAGCGCCGGAAGAAACAGACATGACACAGGCCGCGGGAGAAGTCCTTCAGGGCTTTTCCCGCGGCCTCACAATATTTTTCCACACTGCCCCGCAGGGCAGGCGTCCCCTCTCTTTCGCCCCAGGACCTCCCCGGCAAAGCCTGTGGCGCATTGGACCTCATGGGCGCCCCGCCTCCCGGCGCCCCTTCTCCCCGGCCGCCCCGGGCCGGGAGCACTTCCGGCAAGCAAGGGCGCGGCCTGCACCGCAGGCCGCGCCCTCGTTCTTTATTCCACCGGGTCGTTCAGAGTCAGCGTCACTTCCATCCGCTCCCCGTCCCGCCAGATTTCCATGGTCACCTGATCGCCCACGTACAGCTGCCGCCGGATGCGCAGCAACTCCTGACTGGTTTCCACCGGCCTGCCGCCGGCGGCGAGAATGAAGTCCCCCTCCCGGATGCCCGCCAGGTCCGCGGCGGAGCCGGGCGTGACCTCCAGCACCTGCAGGCCCCAGACGTCGTCCTCCAGCCGGGTGCCCGTCTGGAGCACCGTCACGCCGAAGGAGGGCTCCGGCCGGACCTCTCCATAGGTCAGCAGGTCGTTCACCAGCCGCCGGATGGAGGCGGAGGGAATGGCGAAGCCCAAGCCCTCCACATTGGAGTAATCAGAGCTCATCTTGATGGTGTTGATGCCCACCACCTGGCCGTAGGCGTTGATCAGGGGGCCGCCGGAGTTGCCGGAGTTCAGGGCCGCGTTGGTCTGGACCAGCGTCATGGTCCGGCCGTCCACCTGCACATCCCGGTTGATGGCGGAGACGATGCCGTCCGTCAGCGTGCCGCGGAGCTCCACGCCCAGCGGGTTGCCGATGGCGTAGACCTTGTCGCCCACCACCAGCTGGTCGCTGTCGCCGAAGGTGGCGGCGGGAAGCCCCGTCAGCTCCACCTTGAGGACCGCCAGATCGTTCCGCTCGTCTCCGGCCACGTACCGGGCCTCATAGGTCCGGCCCGTGTCCATGGCGACGGTGCAGTCCCGTCCCCCCGCCAGCACGTGGTAATTGGTGAGGATATAGCCGTCCGCCCGGAAGATGACCCCGGTGCCCACGGAGATGCTGTCGTCCAGCTGGACCATCACCGTCACCACCGACGGGTTCACCCGCTGGTAGATCTCCTGGGCCGTCAGCTCCCGGCCGTGGTCCGTCTCCACCTCCAGCACGGCGCCCTCCCCGAACGGATAGGTGGGAATGGTGACCGCCCCGGACGTCTCCTCTTCCTCCTCCCAGCCGTGGTCGTAACGGTACTCAAAGGGATCGGCGCGGCTGCCGGCCGGCAGCAGATACCAAATCCAGGAGCCCGCCGCCACACCCAGCACCACCGCCAGGCAGGCCAGGAAAATCCACAGCCCGGTCCTGCGCCGCCGGCGGGGCTGCCGGGGTGCGGCGGGCCGTCCCGGCAGGGGGCGGCTGTACCGCTCCACCACCTCTCCGGGCAGCGGCTGTCTGTATACCTCTACGATCTCTCCAGAGAGGCGGTCCTCTCCGGCCAACTGCTTTTCTTCCTCCATGCACGCCTCACTCCGTGGCCAGGGAGAAGGAGAACGTGGTCACGCCGTCCTCGCTGGTCACACTGATCTTTTCCTTATGCTGCTCCAAAATCGTCTTGACGATGTACAGCCCCAGGCCGTAACCGTCCTTGTCCTCGCTGCGGGACTTGTCGCTCTTGTGGAACCGCTCGAACAGCAGCGGCAGCTCCTCGGCCGGGATGGTGTCTCCCTCGTTCCGCACCGTCACCCGGGCCTTGCCGTCGATGGTGGTGACGCCCAGATAGAGGGTGGAGCCCTCCCGGGCGAACTTGGTGGCGTTTTCCAGCAGGTTGTAGATCACCTGGGTGATCATGTCCTTGTCCCCCAGCACCAGGATGGGCTCCTCGGGGATGTCCGCCTCCACGTCCAGGTTCCGGTCCGTGATCTTCCGCTCCATGGAGATCAGCACCCGGCGCATGCTCTCGCAGATGTCGAAGTGCTTGCCCTCCCGCAGGGGGTCGATGGCCTGCAGCTGGCTCACGTCCAGCATCCGCCGCACCAGCCGGCTCAGGCGGCGGCTCTCGTCGGAGATGATCTGGAGATACTGCCGCTCGTTCTCCGGCGGGATGGTACCGTCCAGAATGCCGTCCGTATAGCCGGCGATGGTGGTCATGGGCGTCTTCAGTTCATGGGAGATGTTGGCGATGAACTCCCGCCGCTGGCGCTCCGTCTGCTGCAGGTTCTCCGCCATGTTGTTGAAGGAGGCCGCCAGCTCTCCCAGCTCGTCGTCCCGGCCGTAGTCGTTCATGCGGATATCGAAGTCCCCCTCCGCATAGCGGCGGGTGGCCTTGGCCATCTCCCGGATGGGCTGGATCTGCCGCATGGTGGTGATGGAGGACGCCATGAAGGAGATCATCAGCACCACGAACGCCGTCATGAAGAACAGCCCGATGAAGCCGGACCACATGGTGTCCAGCGAGGTGGTGGCGGACACGGCATAGACCATGCCGACGGGGTCGGGGGTATCCTCGCTCATGGCCGGAACGCCCACCACGAACCGCTTGTTGGAGTAAAGGCCGTCCACGTCCGTGCGCCTGGAGCTGATGCCCTTCTCCAGCACCTCTGCGGTCATCTCCTCCGGCATGGTCACCACCAGCCCGCTGAGAGATGCATCCGTGGACAGCAGCACGTGGCCCTCCACGTCGCAGATCAGGAAGTCCACCTCGGACACCGTGGCGGCGAAGGAGGCCAGACGCTGGAAGTCCTCCTCGTGCTGCAGCTCCTCCATGTCCAGGTACCGCCCGTTTTCCAGATAGCTGGCGGAGAGCTGCCCCACCACCTGGGCCTGGGCGGCCAGCTCCCCGTTCTGCTGGCCCCTGGCGTAGTTGTAGCTCAGAGAGAAAAACGAAACTCCCAGCAAAAACAGCGTCAGGAGCACCATGCCGACGGTGACGAACATCTGCCGCCAGTACAGGCCCCTGAACTTGTTGTGCATCCGTTTTGCAATGCGCGCGATCCGTACCTTCATGAGACCTCCCTGCCCGGCTTTCCGCCTGAAAAGGCAATCGCCCTTTCAGGCGGCTTCGTCAGCTCTCCTTTGCCCCGGGAGCGCCTGCCAGCTCGAACTTGTACCCCACGCCCCACACCGTCTTCAGCGCCCACTGGCTGCTGACGTTTTCGATCTTCTCCCGCAGCCGCTTGATGTGGACGTCCACCGTCCGGCTGTCGCCGAAGTAGTCAAAGCCCCACACCTCATCCAGCAGCTGGTTCCGGGTGTACACCCGGTTGGGGGTGGAGGCCAGATGGTACAGCAGCTCCAGCTCCTTGGGGGGCGTGTCGATCTTCTTCCCGTCCACGATCAGCTCGTAGGAGTCCAGGTCGATCACCAGCTTGTCGAACGTCAGCCGCTTGCTGGTGTCGTTGGGGATCTCCGTCCGCCGCAGGACCGCGTTGATCCGGGCGATGAGCTCCTTCATCTCAAAGGGCTTCACCACGTAGTCGTCCGCCCCCATCTCCAGGCCCTGGATGCGGTCGAACACCTCGCCCTTGGCCGTCAGCATGATGATGGGCACCTTGCTGGTCTCCCGGATCTTGGCGCACACGGCCCAGCCGTCCATCACCGGCAGCATGATATCCAGCAGGATCAAGTCCGGGACCTGCTTCTGGAACTCCTCGATGGCCTTGCCGCCGTCCCCGGCGATGCGGACGTCGAACCCCTCCTTCACCAGGTACATATGGATCAAATCACAGATATTGCGGTCGTCTTCCACGACCAGGATGTTGCGGCCCATGGCGCTCCCTCCCATTTCGATATGTCTCTCTTCGCTGGTCCTGCTGCCCGCGGCGTCCGCCTGTTCGCAGACACAGCCGATTCTTGATATCCTCTATTATATCCGCTCCCGGGGCGGTATGTTGAATATTTTGTAAATCTTGGCAGGTCAGGACACCGTCTCCGTCATGGCCAGGCAGCGGTCGTCCGCCGCCTCCGCCGCAGACAGGAACGTCCCCAGCCCCGCGGCGTTGGCGCCGTCCCCCAGCCAGACGGTGACCTGGCCGCCCCGGCTGGTCACCCGCTGGAGCAGCGTGTCGGCGGCACCGGTGCTGCTGAGGGGATACGCGGCCCGGTCCAGATCCGGGTCCAGCGGACAGAAGCCCATCGCCTCCGCCGCGGAGACAGACTCCTCCCCGGCGTTTTCAATCCAGGCCAGCCGGGTCTTGACGCTGGCGGCCTGGGAGAGCAGGCGGTTCCCCGTCTCCAGCTGTTCCGTCACCGGGCGGTCCGCCGCGGCGTCCACCGCCAGCCCGATGGCCTGCCCTGTGGCGGACATCCGCCGCAGCAGGTCGCCGCCCTCCCGCAGGAACGCCTCCGTACAGTAGAAGGCCGCGTGGGCGTCATAGCGGTCCAGGATGTCCAGCAGGGACTTCACCCGCTCCGGGTCTGCGGCCTCCACGCAGAGATAGATCCGCTGTCCGGTGACGGTGGAGGGCTCCGTTTCCTCCGGCGCGGTGTCCTCTTCCGCGCTCTGGTTCCGCAGGTACTGGTTGTACTCATAGTCCATCCGGGACTTGGCGGCGTCGGCAAAATACCGCTCCTCCATATCCATGTCCGGATTGCGCACCCAAACCAGATAGCCCTGGTCCACCTCCACGGTGGAGTAGAGCAGGCCAAAGCACCGGGCGATCAGGGAGATGGGCAGGAAGATCACGCCCCCCCGCTGGATGGGCTTCTGGAAATACAGGTTGCCCTCGTTGTCGATGGCATAGTCCTTGTTCAGGTCAAACACCAGGGAGCGGTACACCGTCTTGTCCACGTACAGCAAAACGGTCTGCCGGGCGATATTGGGGTAGTAGGACACGCCCAGATCCCGGCCCACGCCGGTGAAGATGGTGCTGGGCACATACAGATAGCCGCCGGACCAGAAGGGCATGGTGTCGTCCGACAGCGTCAGCACGTTTTTGTTGACTGCGGTGAAATACACCGTCTCCGCCGCCCCCGACGGGACCGGCGACAGCTGGAACACCAGCAGCAGGCACAACAGCAGTGCCGCGAGCTTTCGTCTCATCATGTCCTCCCTTCCGCAGCAGCTCCCCTGGAAGATTGTATTTTACCACATTTCCGGCTTTTTTGTAAAGAGTCACCCCATGGCGGCGGCAGTATAGGGCTCCACGGTGACGCCGGTATAATAGTGGGTGAGGATCGTCCGGTAGTCCGCCCCCTCCTTGGCCATCTGGTTGGCGCCGTACTGGCTCATGCCCACGCCGTGGCCGTAGCCGGTGACGAAGAACACCAGCTTGCCGTCCGCCGCCTCCCACTCAAAACAGGCGGACCGCAGCCCCAGGACGCTCCGCAGGGTGCTGCCCTTCATGGTCACGCCGCCCACATCCACCGTCTCCACACTGCCGGCGGTGTCCGTCACGGCGTTTTGCAGCCAGCCGCTGATGTCGCCGGACAGGTCCGCCTCCGGATAGGATGCCAGGACCTTCTCCCGGAACTCCTCCGCCGTGAACTCCACACGGCTGTAATAGTTGGGGATGCTGTCCGCAGGCTCCGGGGAGGACACCGCCTGGAGATAGGGCAGGTCGCTGACCCACACCTGGCCGGAGGAACGGGTCTGCCCGGCGGAGCAGGAGTGGAACACCGCCAGGATGGGCACGCCGCCGTACAGGATGGTCTCCCCGTCGGTCTCCCGGACGGCGGTCTCGATCTTCTCCTCATAGGCGTCCGCGTTCTCGCCCCAGTTGTTCCGGGCATTTTCCTCCGAGATGTACGCCTGGCAGCAGGCGGAGTCCGTGCAGATGTCCGCCGTGTCGCCGTGGTTGCCGCCGGTCTGCATCTTGTACAAGGTGTACGTCCGGGCCGCCACCGCCTGGGCCTTCAGGGCCTCCGGCTCAAAGGAGGCCGGCATCTCCGCCCGGACCACCCCCACCAGATACTCCCCCAGGGTCATCTCCTCCACCGTGTCCCCCGCCAGGACCTTCAGCACCATCTCCCCGTCCAGGTCTCCCGGCTGGAAGGGCTCCCGCTCCGACTCCACAGCGGTGGGGTCGTCGGAGAAGAGCTCCGTCCGAAAGGGCACCACCACCGCCAGGGGCAGGGCAAACAGCAGCACCAGCAGCACCGCGGAGATGGCGGCGCTCTGGTGCAGATCAGAATGGCGTCTCATGGAAATTCCTCCTCTTTTGTTCCCCGTCTGCGGGCCTGTCCTTTCACTGTATGCGCCCGGAGGGCGGAAAATGAGGCCGGCATGGACAAACGGCCTTTCCCGTGGTATACTGGCTTTTGAAAATCTGTCATGACAAGGAGATCGGCTCCTATGAAGAAATACGTGCTCTGGCCCCTGCTGGCCGCCGTTGGCGGCGTGGGGGCGTTCCTGCTGCGGCTGCTTCAGCGCAGCACCGGGTTCGAGGCGGACACCGGCCTCCCCATTCCCGGCAATCTGTACGCCATCCTGCTGGTGGCTTGGTTCGTGGTTCTGGCGGCGGCCTGCCTGCTGGCGGCCCGGGCCCTTCTGCCGGCGGACCGGGAGGACCCGCCCCTCTTTCCCGCAGGCTTCTCCGTGGCTTCCCCTGGGCTGCTCACCCCGGCGGTGATGGGGCTCTTCCTGCTGGCGGCCTCCGGCATTGCGGACCTGCTCTCCGGCTTCTCCGGCGCCAGCGCCCTCACCGGCAGCGGAGAGATGGTGACCGTCTTTGTGACCGCCCAGGGCAGCCAGCTCTTCTCCGGCAGGGAGCATCTGGTGGTGGGTCTGCTGTCCCTTCTCTCGGCGGCCAGCCTGTTCCCCGCCGTGCCCGCCTGCCGCATCCGGCCGGAGGGTAGGGCGCGCAAGCCCTTTCAGAACCCGCTGCTGCTGGTGCCCGTCTGCTGCCTGGTGGTCCGGCTGGTGCTGTCCTACCGGGTGGTGTCCGTGGACCCGTCCCTCACGGATTACTATACGGAGCTGCTGGCGGTGGTGTTCCTGGCCCTGGCCTTCTACCGCCTGTCCTCCTTCGCCTTCCGGGCGGGGCGGACCCGCCGCTTCGCCGTCTATGCGGCGCTGGCCATCGCCTTCTGCCTGGCCACGCTGGCGGACCGGCCGGATCCGGCCCGGCTGCTGTTCTACCTGGGCGGCGCCGTGACGCTTTTCGGCTTCCTGCTCCAGCGGACGGCGGTGCTGGCCGCGCCCTGGGACAATACCTGACAGTTTATCACAAAATCCCCGCGGCGGGCAGTCCCGGCCGCGGGGATTTTCCGTTTGTTCACAAATAACGGGGGAATCGAGAAACGGACCAGCCTTTCGGCTGGTCCGTTTCCCTATTTTTTGGAAGATTGGATGAAAAGAAGTTTTGTCTCTTGCAAGTATTAAGATACTAGAGAGTTGTTAAGCAAACCAGCATCAATTGTTACAAAAGTCTTAAATCAAATCTGAGGGTCAATTTTTTTCTCCGCCCCGGAGCCCGGCAAAAAAGTCCGCCAGCGCCCGGCGGCAGTCCTCCCCCAGAATGCCGCCCACCAGGGCGGGCCGGTTGGGGAAGCTCTCCATAAACAGGTTGGTCACGCCGCCGCAGGCGCCGAAGGCCTCGTCCCGGGCGCCGTACCAGACCCGACGGATGCGGGCGTTCAGGATGGCCCCGGCGCACATGGGGCAGGGCTCCAGCGTCACGTACAGCTCGCAGTCATCCAGCCGCCAGGTGCCGAGGCGCTCGTTGGCCTGGGCAATGGCCTCCATCTCCGCATGGGAGGCGGTGGCCTGCTTCTCCTCCCGCCGGTTGCGGCCCCGGCCCACGATTTCCCCGTCCCGGACGATGACGCAGCCCACGGGCACCTCCCCCGCCGCAGCGGCCTCCGCCGCCAGCGCCAGGGCCTGGGCCATGAAGTTCTCCTGTTCTGTTGGCATGTTCTTCCTGCCTCCCTGTATGAAAGCTGGCATATTTGTCCAAACTCCCCGTAAGAATATGGATAGGAGGGACACTGCCATGAAACCTGTTTTTGCCAAGAAAGCCGCCCGCCCCGACCCGGAGCTGCTGACCCTGAAGGCCGAGCTGCTGGAGGCCCAGGGGGACCTGGCCCAGGCCTACCGCCAGTTCGACCAGGCCCTGGACCCGGAGCTGGTGGAGTCCTGCGTCTACCAGATCAGCGCCGTGAAGGCCCGGTGCAACTATCTGATCCGCGCCATCAAGGAGCGGAGTCCCGAGGCGGCGGCGGCCGCCGGGCTGGAGGGGGCGTCCACATGGACCTGAGTCAGAAGATCATCGCCGCCATCCTGGCGGGCTTCTTTCTCGTCGCCCTGATCCGGGTGTTCAGCTCACCCTTCCGCCTGGCGCTGAAGCTGCTGCTGAACACCCTGCTGGGGTTTCTGGCCCTGGGGGCCGTGCGGCTGACGGCGGGCCTCACCGGCATCGCCCTGGGGCTGAACCTGTGGAATGCTCTGGTGATCGCCGTCCTTGGCCTGCCGGGGTTTGTCCTGCTGCTGCTGGTCCAGTGGGTGTTGTAGCGTTACATATTGTTTTCAAACGTCAGGGCAGTTCTTCGCCCCGGGCGTCAAAATACCGGTCCTCCAGATGGTGAGAGACGGCGGGGCGGGGATGGAGACGGACTCCTCCGGGCCATCGTCCACCCGCAGTCGGACCTCCGCTAACTTCTCCGACTCGTTCCAGGCGGCATAGCATACCTCCCGGGCGCCGGAATCGCCCCACAGGGGCTGAGAATAGACGCCCCGCACCGGGTACGGGCCGTACATCCAGTCCGGATGTCCGTACGCCTCATAATCTCCATCTTCATTCTGCCGGAACCGGACGATGTAACGCTCGTCCGGTCTCTTTTCGCCCTGAAACGCGGCGAAGCGGTCCGCCCCCTCGTCCTCCACCGCCAGCAGTTGGGTGGGGCCGGTGCCCCGGTCCGCCATCTCCCGGCGGAGGTACCGGGTGATCTCGCCCGGGCTGTTGCCGTAGATCGTTGGCCGGTACATGGCGGCGAAGAAAAGCAACACAAAGCTGACAGCGCAGAAGATCCAGCGTTCCCAGGCGGTCCGGCTCATAGGGTGCTCCTTTTAAAAATCGAAAATAAGATATGAGAAATCAGGAGATAATGGGAGATATCAAGAGAAATCCGAAGGTTTATACCGGTTAAATGAAATTCCCGTTGACATTCCCCGCCCGCCGTGGTATAAATATCCTTGCTCCGATTGTAACCCGGAGCTCTTGATTTGTAAAGCAAAGCAAAGAATTTCAATATACGGAGGAAACACCATGTCCACTTTTATGGCAAACAAGGCCAACATTGAGCGTAAGTGGTACATCCTGGACGCCGCGGGCAAGCCCCTGGGCAAGACCGCCGTCCGGGCTGCCGACCTGCTGCGCGGCAAGACCAAGCCCACCTTCACCCCCAACGCCGACTGCGGTGACTATGTCATCATCATCAACGCCGGCAAGGCCGTGCTCACCGGCAAGAAGGGCACTCAGAAGATGTACCGGACCCACTCCGGCTGGATCGGCGGCCTGAAGGAGACCCCCTACCGCATCCTGATGCAGGAGCAGCCCGAGCTGGCCATGAAGGTGGCTGTTCGCGGTATGCTGCCCAAGAACACCATCGGCAAGGAATCCCTGAAGCGGCTGCACATCTATGCGGACGCCAACTACGAGCAGCAGGCTCAGAAGCCCGTCGCTCTGGACGCGGAATAAGGAGGAGTTTGAAGTATGTATCAGTCCAAGAAGCCCTATCTGTATGGCACTGGTCGCCGGAAGTCCTCTGTGGCCCGTGTCCATCTGTTCCCCAACGGCACCGGCTCCATCACCGTCAACGGCCGGAGCATTGATGAGTATTTCGGTCTGGACACCCTGAAGATGCTGGTCCGTCAGCCTCTGGAGGCCACCGGCAACACCGGCAAGATGGATGTTGTGGCCACTGTCACCGGCGGCGGCGTGTCCGGCCAGGCCGGCGCCCTGCGCCACGGCATCGCCCGCGCCCTGCTGCTGGCCAGCGAGGACAACCGTCCCATCCTGAAGAAGGCCGGTTTCCTGACCCGCGATCCTCGTATGAAGGAGCGCAAGAAGTACGGCCTCAAGGCTGCCCGTCGCGCGCCGCAGTTCAGCAAGCGCTAAACTTTATCAAAAGTGGTCAAAAACCCCGGAACTACGCGGTTTCCGGGGTTTTTCCTTTTCAAATGGTTTGACGCAATTTGACA
>DWXY01000018.1 GCA_019118935.1 Candidatus Oscillibacter pullicola | reverse complement strand
TCCCCGTTCCAGCTGACCCCTGTCCCGGGCTCCATGCCGCTTCCCTCCGGATAAAGCGAAACTGTCATTTGAATGCGGATCGGCCCCATGAGATAGCCGGTATCTATTGTCACGTGCTGCAGCTCGCCTTTAATATTTCCTTGCAAAGCAACCGCACAATGGCGTTGGCTCTCTTCATTCAGGGTCTCCGCATCCTGCGCGATGGCGAAGTAGTTGGCTGTCTCCAGCAGGCTGGACTTCTCCAAGGGATTGTTCAGAGGGAACCCGATAAACTCCTCACAGTCTGCCCAGCGGTCAAAGGTGCGAAGCCAATATCCTGGACTGGAATTCAAATAGGGATCCTGCTCTTCCATTTTCTGTGAAACATCCTCCATAGCAGACGCGACCTCATCCGAAAAGCTCTCCAAAGGGATCACGGGAATCTCTCCGTTTACCCGATAGCTGGAACTTTCCTGTCCCACCAGAACATCTTCCACCCGGACATTCCAAAAATCCATGGACACCGCCGTCGCTGCCAGCAGCACCGCTACGATGGCCGCCAGGATCAGCACCCGCTTCCCCAACCGCCGATTCACCGCCCTGACCAGGGTGCCCTGGCGGATCTGTTCCTCCAGCCCGTCCATGGCCGTCTCATAGGCCGTGGGCAGGGTCCAGTCCTCCCGCTTTGCCATTGCCCGCAGGCGGGCGTCCAGCTCATCCATGGTCTCCCTCCTTCAAAATGCTCCGCAGCTTCTCCCGGGCCCGGCTCAGCCGGACCCGCACCGCCCCCGGGGACGTCCCTACGATCCGGGCGATCTCCTCTGTGGGCAGATCCTCATAGTAGAACAGCACCACCGCCTCCCGCTGGTCCACGGGCAGTGCCTGCACCGCCTGCCAAAGGGTATCGTCCCCCGTCTCCCGGTCCGGGGCTGCCGGTTCCGCAGGCAGAGCGTCCAGAGAGACTGTCCGGCCTCGCCGTTGGCGGAGACGCCGGGCCTCATTGGCGGTGATCTTCAGCAGCCACTGGGGCAGCTTCTCCTTTTCCCGCAGCTGGGGATACCGCTCATAGGCCCGGCAGACCGCCTCCGCCACCGCCTCCTGGGCATCGGCGCTGTTCCGGGTGATACTGAGAGCCAGACGGTACAGGCTGGTCCGGCTGTGATGCAGCACTTGGCAGAACCGCTCCCGCTCTTGCTCCGGCAGCGTCATGTCCTTCCCCCTCTCTCTTGTTCTGCCTGTATGACCCGGCAGCGTGGCAAAATGTTACGGTGTGCACGCAAAAAAAGCCGCCTCGCAATGAGGCGGCTCATATTCGCTTCACAGTGGGACGCCGAATCCCAGCCACAGGACGTTCCGGACCACGCAGTTGGCCAGGAACAGCCCCACCAGGACCACCGGCCAGCGGCGGTCATAGTGCAGGACCCAGCCCCGCTTTCCCCGCAGCCGCCATACGGTTTGAGAAAGCAGATAGACCGCCGCCAGAGCCAGCGTGATCACCACCGGCGGGTGGTACCAGAGAGCCGTGCCCACCCGTCCCCGGGCCAAGGCCATCAGCGCCCGGGTTCCTCCGCAGCCGGGGCAGTAGACGTGCCAGTGCTCCCAGACCCAGCAGCGGCTGACTGTGGGCGCCCCCAGCACGAAGCGCCAGAGCAGGTACAGCAGCGCCAGAACCACCAGGGTGATCCAGGCGGTCGGATACGCCTCCCGGTCCGTCATGGAACTTCTCTGCATAGAATTTCCTCCCTGCAAACAGCAAAAAGGCCGCGCGCTGCGCGGCCCTTTCTCCTTTACTTCAGCAGCCGGATCTGTCCCAGCAGGGGAACCGCCTTCTCCTCTCCATTGACGGCGGAGATGAAGCCCATCACCGCGCAGATGAAGCAGAAAATGCCCCACAGCCAGCCGATACAGGGAATGAAGCTCAGCAGCCCCGCCAGCCAGATCACCAGCGCCTGATTCAGATGGAATTTCGCGCCCTCCCGGTCGCCCAGCACAAAGGCGATCACCAGACCGATCCAGGTAATATAAGCGACAATGCCCGTCGTTTTTGCATCCATAAAAGCACCTCTCTTTGGTTCAATGGGGTTGTCCATAGTGTACCACGGTTTTGGAAAGAATACAAGTCCACGTCAGGACTCCTCCGGCAGGAGGGGACTGTACATCATAATGGCGTCATTTGCGAAGAGGAACTCCTCGTCCAGCAGGCGCCCTTCCAGGTCATAGATCCGGCGGTACAGCTCGTTATGCCTCACATATCCGCCCCAGGAAGCCTGGTCCATCCGGTGGTTCCGTTCCACGATCTCATAGCGGCAGACTGGAGGCGCCGGGGCCCGCCACTCTCCCTCCAGAGCCCGCTTCCCCACCCGGACGCAGAGCTGGAAGGGCCGGTCCGTATCGTTGCGGATCATCAGATCCCGGTGGGGGTAGGCGCAGGTGGCGCCGCTGCCGAAAGGCTGGGTCCGGTTGGCATCCGGAAAGACATCATGAGAGTGACGGTACCGCTCCACTACCGTCAGCGGCGTGTGGAGGGTCATCCAGAAAATCAGATTGGAGAGCTGACACAGCCCGCCTCCCACATCGCTGCCGATCCGGCCCAGAAACAGCACCATGCCGTCCCGGTACCCCTTCCGGCGGGTTGGCTTGCCGATCAGCTGCCAATAGCTGAAGGTCTCGCCGGGATACAGGACAATCCCATCCAGCCGGGCCACTGCAAGCCGTAGATTGACCACCTTGTTTTCCTGGAGTTCCTGGTCCTCCCCCCGCAGATGGCGGTACAGGGGGGTGGCATGGGAAATATGCACACACGGCAGGCGCCCCGTCTGACGCCGCTTGGCCCAGTGAAACCGGGGAGACAGCCACAGAAGACGGCGCCGTCCGCTGTAATAGAGTTTTCCCAGTCGCAAGCGCAGCCAACTGCGGTGAATGGGCGGCCGGAGCTGGCGGTTATTGGGATCTACCATGGGGCCTCCTCCTTATTTCCCGAACCGTTCATAGTCAGAACCTAAAATGATTTTAAAGTGTTCGGTCCTAAAATTCCTCACAAAACCGTTACAAACGATAACAAAAAAGAGACAGTCAATCGACTGTCTCTCAATGTTGGCGCTACCTATCT